>CAZJRM010000137.1:0-14890 GCA_964547975.1 uncultured Vicinamibacterales bacterium
CGACCAGGGCAGCCCGGTCGGCCCCTTCGCCACCGAGGGCGCCTCTTTCCTCGCCCTGCACCACGAACTCGCCAGCTGCGCCGAACGCACCATCGCGGTCCGCGACCGAACCATCTACCGCGATCCGGCCTCCTGGACGAGCGCCAAACTCGCCGCCGGCGCCAGCGATCCGGCCGCGTTCATCGCCAAGTACGGCATCGGCTACCCGAGCCACGTCAGCTCGCCCCAGCGCAAACTCAGCTGGTGGTTCAACACCTCGCTGCTGCAGTTCGCGCTCCTCAAGGAAGCCGGCATCGACATTCCCGTCCTGCAGCCCGGCGCCGTCCAGCCGGACGGCTGCACCGTCGCGAAGTAAGTCCTGCGTCACGCGCCCCGGCGCGAGGGGCGGCCGTCGGCCGCCCCTCGCACTTCTCCCCCGGGCTCTGGTACACTCGAAGAAACCCGGAGGACAAGATGACTCGATTCGCGTGCCACGCCGCGCTCGCGTTTGTCGTGGGGTTCGCCGGCTGCGGCTCGGCGTCGATGCCTCGCCCGTCCCTCGGGCCCTCCGCGCCGGCGCCCGGACCGGCCATGCGCGACGGTCGCCTGGACATCGAACTCGTGAGGGTGGCCCCCGGCTCTTCGACGGTGTCCTTCGGGATCCCGTTGCGCCCGGGGCTCGCCGCCACGACGCGTACGATCGGTCTCTACGACGGCGACAAGCCGATCCAGGCCGCCATCAAGCCCCTGCTCTTCCACCACGATGCCGACGGTCGCGCATCGAGCCTCCGCGCCATCCTCGTGCAGTTCCCGATGAGCCAGTTTCGAGGATCGGTGATGGTCGTGACCGTCGCCTTCGACGAGTCGCTCGCGTCTCCGTCGGACGTCGTGGCACCGTTCGCCTCGGTCAGCACGGAGTCCCCGGAAACCGCGCTGGTCACCGACCGGACGATCACGAAGACCGGCGGTTCCTACGCGCTCACCGAGGCCAACACACGGCGCGTCACGCTGTTCACCAGCCGTGAACCGGTGGTGCAGGCTCGGTTCCCTGACGGCTATCTGGCGGACACGGGCATCCTGGGTCCCCTGATGAGCGCGAGCCAGGTGGCGGCGACGCCGGGACTGGCGGGCCTGAAGTTCCTGTCCGACCAGATCGGCCCGTTCGTCACGTCGGCCACGTACGAAGACACGTATCCGCTCAACCCCGCGGCCGACTCGGTGGTCGACCCGGTCTACAACTATGAGGGCTGGCTGTACGATCGGTGTACCACGCTGCTGACGGCCTACGCCCACACCGGCGACCCGGTCACGCTGCGGCACGGGATGCGGCAGTGCTCGTACTACAGCGCGAAGATCACGCTGACGGGAACGAATCGTGGCATCTTCAGCGGCAAGGACACGGCGGACTCCAAGTACTCGCACGCGCGCGGGCTGTACGCCTACTACGCGCTGACGGGTGACGAGGGCGCACTCGCGTCGCTCCACGCCATCGCGGATCTCTGGCACGACGACCCGTACTTCGTCAGATCGTATCGGGCCGGGTCCGTGCGCGGCGCGGACAAGCTGTGGACGGAGCGCCTGCTCGGCACGGCGCTCGAAGGCCTCTACTACGGCTACCGCGCCACCGGCGATGGCAAGTATCTCGACGCGTTCCGGGAGATGCTCGCCACGGCCTACCGCCACATCACGCTGACCGATCCGGCCGAACTCGCCCTCTTGACGAAGGACCCGAACGTCCCGCCGTTCCCGGCGCAGAACTGTTTCATCCACAACGCCTCGCAGGCCGCCGAAGGCAACAAGAGCGAACCGTGGTGCTCGGGGTGGATGACCGAACTCGTCATCGAGAGCCTGCTGGCGTACCAGAACCAGACGAACGACCCCCGCGTCGACGAGATCTTCATCCGGCTGGCCCGCTTCCTCCGCGACGTGGGGTCGGCGTACTTCGACAAGAACCTCCGGAACGACTTCTTCCTGGCTCCGTCGATCTGCTACGACCCGGGAGCGGGCGTCAATACCCGGCGCCTGGTTCCGCTCTACGGCGCCGGACTCCGCGCCGACGGGACCCGGCTCAACAACGGCGAGTACTCGGACTTCGAACACTGCCCCGACGCCACCGCGCTGACGGCGGCCGCGCTCCGGGGACTCGTGCGGCAGGGGCGTTTCGATCAGGGCGGTCCCATCGGGCCGTTCCCGTCGGAAGGCGCGTCGTTCCTGGCCCTGCATCACGAGCTGGCCGCATGCGGTCAGCGCGCCATCGAGATCCGGGATCGGACGGTGTACCGGGACCCGGCCTCGTGGACGAGCAGCAAACTCGCCGCGGGCGCCAGCGACCCGGCCGGGTTCATCGCGAAGTACGGCATCGGGTACCCGAGCCACGCGACATCACCCCAGCGCAAGCTCTCCTGGTGGTTCAATACGTCGATGCTCCAGTTCGCCCTCCTCCGTGACGCCGGGATCACGATTCCGACGCTGCGGCCTGGAGCCGTTCAGCCGGCCGGGTGCTCCGCGAAGGCGCCGTAGGGTATCATCTCCGCGCCGCGCGGCCGACCCCGGTCCGGGCGCGGGCAACCACCACCGGAGCGGTGGTCCGGAGCAGCTGGCATGAGGATGTTTCGCGAGGTGTTGTGGCAGCTCGTGCTGCCCGTCTGCACCGTCTACGCGTTCCTGCGTTACGGCAACTTCTGGGGCATCCGCACAGTGCTCCACGCCGAACCCGACGACCACCCGGTGCTGGAACGCGTCTACAAGGCTCAGATGGCGCGCAAGGGTTCCTGGATCGGATTCCGGGCGAAGATCGACGGCCGCCCGGTCTTTCCCCACGACATGCTCAGCGTGTTCATCTCCGACAACGCGGTCATCGGGAAGAACTGCGTCATCTTCCAGCAGGTCACGATCGGATCGGAAGTGCAGCCCGACGCCGCGTTTCGCGGCAGCCCCGTCGTCGGGGACAACGTCTACATCGGCGCTGGCGCGAAGATCGTCGGCGGCATCAGGATCGGGCACAACTGCCGCATCGGCGCCAACGCCACGATCACCGCGAATCTGCCGGACAACACGCTCGCGGTCGCCGCCCGCACGCGCACGATGCGTGTCACGCGCTTCGACAACATGCGCTCCGAAGACTAGCTCGCGCCGGTCAGTGCGCCGAGCCCCACCCGCGTTTCGTGCTGAAGACCCGCCCGCCGAACACCTGCGCGTCGATCGTCCTCGCCAGGCCTCTCGCCTGGTAGCTGAGGATCTTGCGGCCGAGCAGCCGGGCCAGGTCGGGACGGTTCTGCGTCCTGGCCAGTGCGTAGTTGTCCGCCCAGAACGTCAGCGCGCTGTCGTCGTACACCTTCATGTGCCGGAGCAGCGCGCGTTGATCCGGCCCGAACGCCGGTAACGCCTTCGACGGCAGTCCCAGCAGCTCGAGCGCCACCATCGTCCGCAGGCACTTTTCGCACCGGCCGCAGTTGTAGAGGTCCGACGCGTTGCAGACACGGATGTCGTCGAGCGCGCCAGGAACGCGGCCGATCGCCGCCACCTTCTGACTGCGGCGGACGGGGCCGTAGTGAACCGTCGCGCACCGCTCCGTGCGAAGCAGGGGATCGGTCATCGGATGGCTGTCCCACGGCGCGAGTTCGAGCATGGTATGGGACGCCGGGACGATGGTGGTCGAGAAGCCGAGGCCCAGCGCGATTCCGACGAGCGGCGGCCCCTGGAACGGCCCCGTACCGTGCTGCGCCATCAACTGCTTCACGTTGGTCTCGACCTCGATCAGGGTCTTTCCGCATCGGCCTTCGACGAACTTCGCGTTCAGCTGGCGCGCCTGCTCCAGGCGTTCGCGCTGGCCGGGCTGGATGTCGAACCCGCACACGAAGAGCGCATGACTGATGGTGTCGAGGTTCTCGAGGAAGGCGTGCATGGAATCCACGCCCCCGGAGAACAGGCACACGGCGCTGGACGGGAACGCCGGGCCCGCCGGCGTGTCCCGGACGGCGACGTGGACGGGAACGGCGGCCAGAAACGGATACCATGCGCTGAGGATGGCCTGGTAGGACGCGAGGTTCTCCAGGAACAGGGCGGAGGCGGACGCCGGCGGATCGACCACCAGCGGTTCGCGGCGCGCCATCGCCGGCAGCAGCACCGACGCGAGAACGGTCTCGACACGATTGGGCAGCGCGTAGTGGCCGCGGAACTGGAACCAGACGGTCGTGCCGTCGACGTCGGCGCTCAGGCGCGTGCCGGTGTCAGTGGTCTCGATACGTATCTGCCCGATTCGCATGCACACCAGCCGCTTCGACGGCGCCAGCCAGTCACCGCGCCGCCATCACCACGTGACCCGAACGTCAACCGAGGCCGGGCCTGGTTCCCTTCGCCACGGTCGGAACGAACGCCTCGATTTCGGTCTTCAACCGCCCCAGGCTCTCGTCCGTCACGAAACCGTGGGAGGTGTCCGGCAACACCTTGAAGGTCACCGCCTCGGCGTTGATGACGGCCATCATCGCGGAAATCTCGCGGATCTCCTCGTCGTGATCGCCCACGACGAGCAGGACCCGTCCGCGTTTGCCCACGGCCCTGATCGCGGCCATCAGGCGATTATTGAAGGCGCCGGCCGGCGCGGGCGCCGCCTTGGCCATGAGTTTGGACCAGAGCGTTCGCGCGAGCGTCCGATAGTCGGTCTGCCCGAACGCGAGCCGCGCCCACGAACGACCGGAGGTCACCTTCGCCAGGTAGAAACGCAGGCGCTGATTGGCCGCCTCCTCCGGCATCCGCAACGACGGTTCGCCGACCGGCATCACCGGCGGACTCAGCAGGATGAGTCCCGCCACGCTCGGGTCGGCGGACGCGGCGTAACTTGCCGTGATCGCGCCTCCGCAGTGGCCGATCAGCACGAGACGATCCACCCCTCGGGCCGAACGGAAGTGCGCCAACGCATCGATCGTGTCGTTCAGCAACCCGCCGCCCACGACGTGGCGGGTCAGCGCCTCGTGACTGCCGCACAGCGTCTCGCCGTCGCTCTCCCCCACGCCGGCGTGGTCGAACACGTACCCCGGGTATCCGTGCTCGGCCAGCCCGCTCAGCAGTTCGAGCGCCAGGCGGTGCACCGCCGTGTACCCCAGCACGAAACCCGGCAGGTAGACGAGGCCGAGCCGGGAGGCGGATGCCGGCGGCGGATCGAAAAACAATCCCCGCAGCACGTGCCCGTGGCGATTCACGAACTCACAGGGGTTGGCCGTCATCGGCGTAGCCGCTCCATCGTGACGCTGACCAGTTCCGGTGCCGTCGCATCGAAGTACCGGATGTTGTCCCACGCGAGCTTCACGTCCGCCAGATACACGGCGTCGAACCCCGCCTCCGCCCACCGGTCGGCGGAGCGGCGGCTTCGCCAGAAGACCAGCGTCACGCGGTCCCGGACGTCGGCCAGCGCCTCGGGAGTGATGGCCGGCGCCCCCTCGAGCGTATCGAACGACTGCACCGAGAGCGCGTAGCCGTCCACGAGCAGGTATCCGTCAGACCGAGCCTTCTCCATCAGGGCTTCGGCACTGAACCGGACCTCGCCGTACGTCGTCAACTGGTTGGCCAACGCCACGCGCGTCACCTCCCGCAAATACTGGCGCGGGTCGAGCACGGGCTCCCAGAGCACCACGCGACGCGCCAGTCCCCGGGTCAGCGCCCGCGCGGCGAGATACCCGCCCAGACGAAGCCCGACGACCGCGGCATCCTGGCCGGCAAGCGCCTCGGCGGACGCCTCGTCCAGCCGGGTCAGGCTGAGGTCTTCGGCCCGGGAGCACCGACCCTGGCCGGGCGCCCAGCGGCGCACCGAATACCCCTCGCCGACGAGCGTCGTGGCGAGTCCCACGAAGACCCGGAGCGTCCTCGCGTATTCCTCGAGAGCGGGTCCGAACAGGACGACCGGCGCCGCGTGGTGGGTGTCAGGTGTCATGACGACTGCCAGAGGTCGCGTTTCAACGCGGCCTTCAAGATCTTCCCCGATTCGTTTTTCGGCAGTTCGCGTGGAAACTCCACGGCTTTGGGCTCGCGCTCGGGCCCCAGGCGGACCCGGCAGTGCCGGATGACGTCGTCGGCCGACATCGTCGCGCCTCTTCGAACGACCACGTGCGCGGCGATGGCTTCGCCCAGCGTTTCGTGGGGAATCCCGACCACGGCCACTTCGACGACATCGGGCAGTTCGGCGATCGTGTCTTCGACCTCTTTCGAACCAATACGCTGGCCGCCGGACTTGATGAAGTCCCGCTGCCGATCGCGGACGAAGATGAAGCCGTCGTGATCGACGGTCGCCAGATCTCCAGTCCACAGGCGGCCGTCGCGGAAGTACACGGCCGTCGCCTCCGGATCGCCCAGGTAGCCAAGGGTCACGTTGGCGCCCGTCGCGACGATCTCCCCGAGTTCACCGGGCGACACCGGCCGGCCATCAGCACCGAGGACCTGCAGGTCGACGCCGGGAATCCCCCGGCCTATCGAGCCGTTCTTCGTCGCCAGCATCTCCGGCGGCAGGTACGACAGCCGAGCGGTCGCCTCGGTCTGGCCGTACATCACGACAAACGGCACGGAAGGAAACGCCTCGCGGATCTCGTCAACGAACACCGGCGCCAGGCGCCCTCCGGCCTGCGCCATGTAGCGCAACGCCGGCAACGTCCGGGTTCGGAACGTACTGCGGCGCAGCAGGATCTGGTAGTTGCTCGGGACCCCGTAGAACCCGGTCGCCCCTGTCGCCGCCATCTCGTCGAGGACCTTCTCGGGGAAGGCGAAGCTGCCGGCGAGCACGGTCGCGCCCCCAACCGCCAGGTGGGTGTGCAGGACCGACGCCCCGAAACAGTAGTACAGCGGGAGCACGAGCAGGGCGCGGTCGTCAGCCGTCAGGCCGAGGTACTCGACAATGGACGCGGTGTTCGCCGCGAGGTTCCGGTGACTCACCATGACGCCGCGCGGCGTCCCGGTCGAACCGGACGTGAAGTTGATCACCGCGAGGTCATCGTCGCCCCGCTCCGCGGCCGGACACGCGTCCGCGCCCGCGTCGTCCGGTACGGGCAGCACCTGCCATCCGTCCGGCCAGTCCTGCCCTCGGTCACCGCCATCGATCCAGGCCCGCTGGAGGAGCGGGAGCACCTCGGAGGTCCGAAGGCGTTCAGCGTACCGCCGCTCGAGGCACACCAGGCGCACGTCGCTCATCGTCAACTGGGCCCGGAGGCTGGAGATCGGCGTGCCCGGCGCCATCGGTACCGCCACGCACCCCGCATACATCGAGGCGAGGTAGGCCGTCACGCTGAAGCGGGAGTTCTCCGCGAGGATGCCCACCCGGTCGCCAGGCCGGAGGCCGGCCCGGCGGAGTTCGGCGGCCCAGGCCTGGACGCCCGCCCGCAGTTGCCCGTACGACACGGCTTCGGCGCCACGGACGAGCGCGGTACGGCCGTCCGGTGCCGCGCTGAATAAGGAAGTCACGAAGTTCACGGGTCGTCCAGGCAGGAACTCGCGTCAGCGTCGTTGAACCGAGCGGACCGCCTCTGCCAGCGTATGCACGAAGGCGCGCGCGGCCGCCTCGCGGCCCCGTTCGTTCAGGTGACCGCCGTCGTCGGAAAACTGGTCCTGCAGGGCCGGTACTTCCCCACCAGGCACGGAACCGGCTTCGACGGCCGCCAGGTCGAAGACCGGCTCGGAGGCGAACACCCGCTTCAACTCCCGGTTGTACTCGTCACGCCGCTGGTTTTCGAGGGCGCGGACTTCCGGGCGGCGCAGCAGGGACTTGAGCAGCGACTTCCATCCGGGGGGGACGGTCTTGAGTGGAGTCGTGATGTGAACCACCGTCGCGCCGGGCGGCAGAGCGCCCCGGACCTCGGCCACCGTGGCCCGGTAGCTGGACAGGACCCGGGCCGCGTCCGTCGAGGCATCGAAGTCGGCGTAACACAGTTTCATCGTGACGGCATCGAACGGGGCCTGGCCGCCCGTCCGCGCCACCAGTGAACGGAACGCGGCGAACTTCGACTCCGGCGCGCCGTTCTTCCCGATCTTGACCTCGACGAACGCGCCGCCGGACGGCGGCACGTCGCCTTCGCCCACGACGCGCAACGGCGCGACACCGAGGCGGGACGCCAGCTCCCGTACGCCGTCGAGGATGTTGGCACCAACCGACTGGTGTCCGAAGAGCAACCGGGCGTCACGAAGCACGGCGAAGTCGGCCGAGAGTTGTTCGTTGGTGAGCATAGGGTCGCCCGCGGGGACAGCCGGCCGGTCGCAGGCCACGACACACGCGGCTGACGCCGCCAACACGGCCAGGATGCGACCGGCGAAACGTCGTCGGTGGGTCATGATCCGTCCTTGACAGAGCCAGATCGGCCTTGCGTCTTGCCAGCTGGACGTTAAATCATAGCAGACATTCGACCGATACCTACACAGACCGGCTGTCCCCGGTGGGGAGGACTCCTTTGTTTACTCGCCAGATGATCGAACTGGATTCGGCCGCCGCCATCGGGGCCATCGCGGAGGCGATTCGGGCCCAGGTGCTCGGTGCGCTCGGGCGTCGTGGGATCGTGGTCGGCATTTCGGGCGGCATCGACAGTTCGGTGGTCGCCGCGCTGGCCGCACGGGCGCTCGGCCCCCGACGGGTCTTCGGGCTGCTGATGCCCGAGAAACACTCCTCCGACGATTCGGCCCGGCTGGGCGGGTTGCTGGCGGACGCCATCGGCATCACGACGCTGACGGAGAGCATCACGCCGATGCTCGAGGCCGCAGGGTGCTACGAGCGGCAGGCGCAGGCGATCCGCCGGGTGTACCCCGCCTACGAGGTGGGCCAGCGATTCAAGGTGAAGCTGCCTTCCATCCTCGCCGCCGCCCGCCTCAACGTCCCCTTCATCGTCGTCGATACCCCTTCCGGGGTGCAGGAATTCCGGCTGACCGCCGAGGCCAGCCAGGAAATGGTGGCCGCGACCAACTTCAAGCAGCGGTTCCGGAAGATGCTGGAGTACTACCACGCCGATCGCCTGCACTATGCCGTAGCGGGGACGCCCAACCGGCTCGAGTACGACCAGGGGTTCTTCGTGAAACAGGGGGACGGCGCGGCGGACCTGAAGCCGATCGCCCATCTCTACAAGACGCAGGTGTACCAGCTGGCAGAGGCCCTCGGAGTCCCTGAAGAAATCCGGAGACGCCCGCCCACCACGGATACCTACTCGCTCGCGCAGACGCAGGAGGAGTTCTACTTCTCGCTGCCATACCGCGAAATGGACCTGTGCCTCTACGCTCGCAACCACGGGATTCCGGCTGCCGAGGTCGCCGACGCCGCAGGTCTGACGGCCGAACAGGTCGAGCGCGTGTTCCAGGATATCGACCAGAAACGCCGATCGACGCGGTACCTCCATCGACACCCGCTGCTCGTCGAAGACGTTCCCGAGGTGTCGCACTGATGTGCGGGATTGCAGGCTGCGTCGCCGTCGACGCAGGTACGGCGCCGCCGTCGCTCGGTCAGTTGCAGGCCATGACGGCCGCACTCCGCCACCGCGGGCCGGACGAAAGCGGCGTGTACCGGGACCGGAGAGCGGGACTGGCCCACACCCGGCTGTCGATCATCGACCTCGCGACGGGTCAGCAGCCGCTGTGCAACGAAGACGGATCGCTGTGGATCGTGCTGAACGGGGAGATCTTCAACTACCTCGAGCTGCGAGAGGAGCTGCTGGCGCTCGGCCACCGGTTCCGGACGACGAGCGACACCGAAGTGGCCGTGCATGCCTGGGAAGCGTGGGGCGAGCGGTCGTTCGAGCGGTTCAACGGCCAGTGGGCCATCGCCCTCTGGGATACCGCCCGCGAGACGCTCGTACTCTCACGCGACCGCCTGGGCGTGCGTCCGATCTACACCTGCCGCCACCACGGGCGCCTCTACTTCGCCAGCGAGGTCAAAGCCATCTTCGCCGCCGACCCCACCATCCGTCGCGCGTTCGATCCGGTGGGGCTCGCGCAGACCTTCACGTTCTGGAGTCCGGTACCGCCGCAGACGGTGTTCGCGGGTGTGCAGGAAATCGAGCCCGGACACGTTCGGATCGTCCGCGGCGGCCGCGTCGAGGATCGTGCGTTCTGGTCTCCGTCGTTTCCGGTGTCGGACGTCGACGGGTTCGGCGGTTCGATCGAGGACGCCGCCGATGAGACCGCCCGGCGCCTCGAGAAGGCCGTCGCCCTTCGGATGCTTCGCGCGGACGTCCCGGTGGGGAGCTACCTGTCGGGAGGGCTCGACAGTTCCCTCGTGGCCGCCCTCGGGCTGCGCGCGAAGGGCGGCGAGAGCTTCTGCACGTTTTCGATCCGATTCGAGGACACCGAGTACGACGAAACGGCATTCCAGCGGATGATGGCCGCGCGGCTCGGCAGCGAACATCGCGAGGTCATCGTCTCGAGGGGCGATATCGCCGAGGCGCTGCCCGAGGTCGTCTGGCACGCCGAACGGCCGATGTTGCGCACGGCCCCGGTCCCGCTGTACCTGCTGTCGCAGATCGTCCGCCGCGCCGGGATCAAGGTCGTCCTGACCGGCGAAGGCGCGGACGAGGTGTTCGCGGGGTACGACATCTTCAGGGAAGGCAAGGTCCGGCGCTTCTGGGCGCGGCAGCCGCACTCGACCCGCCGCCCGCAGCTGCTCGGACGGATGTATCCGTACCTCGCGCGTTCGCCCGTCGCCCTGCCGGCGCTGGCCCGCCAGTTCTTCGGGCGCGACCTCGACCGGTGGCAGGCACCGGGATTCGCGCATCAACCCCGGTGGCAGGCGGCGCACGCCCTCCAGCGACTCTTCTCACAAGGGCTGCAGGCCGCGATCGGCGGGCGTGACGTGTCCGCGGAGTTCCTGGCTTCGCTTCCGCCCGACCTGCCGCGATGGTCGTCGCTGGCGCAGGACCAGTACATCGAGATGCGCACCCTGCTGGCGGGCTACATCCTGGCCTCGCAGGGGGATCGGATGCTGATGGCGCACTCGGTCGAGGGCCGGTTCCCCTTCCTCGACGCCGACGTGGTGGCGCTCGCGGCCTCCCTGCCGCCGTCGTACAAACTCCGTGTGCTCGATGAGAAGCACGTGCTGAAGCGCCTGGCCCGCGAGATCGTGCCGCCCGAGATCATCGCCAGGAAGAAGCAGCCGTACCGGGCTCCGGACGCGTTGAGTTTCGCGGGGCCCACGGTGCCCGACTGGGTCGAAGATGTCATGAGTGAGCGATCGCTTTCCGCGTGCGGCGTCTTCGACACCCAGGGTGCACGGCGCCTCTTCGAGAAGTGCCGCGCCGGCCGCTCGGCGCAGTTCTCGAACGCGGACAACATGGCACTCGTCGGGGTCCTGACCACCCAGGTGCTCCATCGCCGATTCATCGAACCGGCCACGCTGCCGCCGTTCCCGACCACCGTCCCAGACACGCTGGTGGACCGCGTGACAGACGCGGCAACACCCTCTACCTCCTTCCCCGGATGCGTATCATGAACGTCGACCCTGTCCAGATCCGCTCGACCATTCGCGCGTTTATTCTCGACCGTTTCTACGTGCCCCAGCCGGAGCGTCTGGCCGACGCCGATTCGCTCCTCGAAACGGGCGTGGTCGACTCGACCGGGGTCCTCGAGATCATCGGTTTCCTCGAGGAGCACTACGGAATCCAGGTCGAGAATGCCGAAATCCTTCCGGAAAACCTCGATTCCGTCGATCGCCTCACCGGCTTCGTGTCCCGCAAGCTCGGCCAGTGACGCCGTGGGCGCCCCTGGGCGGGCGGATGCCCGCCCGGGGTGTCCTCGCCTCCGCTCGGCGCCCACAAATTTCGTAGCCGTGTGACATAAGCGCACATCTGGGCGGTGTCGCACGTTCCCGGCACACCCCCCGCTGCCGCTCTCCAGCCCTGATCAGGGCACTTTCCTCGGAAAACCGCCTCTTCCGCTACTCGGGCCAGGCGGCCCGCGTTGGCGAGTTTCCTGCTACCTCTCCATCGGCGGCCGTGATCGACTCCCCGGTCGCCGGAGGCAGCATGTTCCGCATTCATTCATTCCTTCTTGCTTTGCTCATCGTCGCCGCAGGTCCGGCTCTCGGTCTGGCGGCTGGTATCACGGCTCCCGACACGGCGCTCCCGGTTCCGGCCATTTCGTGGAATCCGCCCGCAGCCATCGTCTCCGGGACACCCCTTGACGGCACGCAACTGAACGCCACCGCGAACGTCGCGGGGGCGTTCACCTACTCGCCGGCGGCGGGCACGGTGCTGGCCCCCGGATGGCATACGCTCTCGGTGACCTTCACGCCGGACGATCCGACGCGGTACAGCGGGGCGTACTCGACCGTCAAACTCGCCGTGAAGACCAGGTCGGTCATCACGTGGCCGGTCCCGGCGCCAATCGCCCCGGGCACGGCGTTGACGCGGACGCAGCTGAACGCCACGGTGAACACCGCCGGCGCGCTCAGTTACTCCCCGAAGCTCGGCACGGTTCTGCCGGCCGGAAGCCACGTCCTCACGGTCACCTTCACGCCGTACAGCCCCGGGCTCTACACGGCGGCCACCGCCTCGGTGACGCTGGTGGTTGGCGGAGCCTCGAAGATCACGCCCGCGCTCACGTGGTCGCCGCCGCCATCGATCGAAGTCGGGGTGGCCTTGTCGGGCGATCAGTTGAACGCCGCCGCCAGCGTGGCTGGCTCCTTCGCGTACAGTCCCGGGCCAGGTACCCAGCTCCCGCAAGGTGTCCACGCGCTGTCGGTGGCGTTCACACCTGCGGATGCGACTCGGTACACGAACGTGTCGGCGTCCACGACGATTACGGTGAAGGCCCCGGCGAAGACGACGCCTGCCCTCGCGTGGCCGGCACCGGCGGCGGTGACCCAGGGCACGGCGCTCTCCGCGGCGCAATTGAATGCCAGCGCCAGCGTGCCTGGCACCTTCGCCTATACTCCGGCCGCCGGCACCGTCCTCACGGCAGGCACTCACACGCTCTCTGCCGTCTTCACGCCTGCCGATACGACACGCTACACGCCGGCGAGCGCAGCCGTCAGTCTCACGGTCACGGCGACAACCATGACCACGCCGACGCTGAAGTGGGCGACGCCCGCGTCAATCGCCCAGGGCACGCCGCTCTCGAAGACACAACTCTGCGCCCTGGCGGGCACGCCCGGCACGTTCGCCTACACACCGGCGGCGGGCACGGTGCTCCCGGCCGGCACCCACACGTTGTCCGTCGTGTTCACTCCGCAGTACTCGACCCGCTACAACGTCGCGACGAAGTCGGTCACGCTGACGGTGCTCGGGGGAACGACCACCACACCGACGATCACGTGGGCCGCGCCGGCGGCGATCGAGCCGGGCACGGCGTTGTCGGGCACGCAACTGAACGCCACGGCGAGCGTGGCTGGCACGTTCGCCTACACGCCGGCGGCCGGCACCGTGCTCGCGGCGGGGACGCACACCCTCACCGCTGTCTTCGCCCCGGCGGACCTCACCAAGTACACCACGGCGACGAAGTCCGTGAGCCTGACGGTCGCCGCGACCGCGAAGACGACCCCGGCGATCGCCTGGGCCGCCCCGGCGGCCATTCCCGCAGGCACGCCGTTGTCGGGCACCCAGTTGAACGCCACGGCCAGTGTCGCGGGGACCTTCGCGTACTCCCCTGCCGCGGGGACCATCCTGACGGCCGGGACACACACCCTCAACGTCACGTTCACGCCGGCTGATCTCACGGCGTACACGACGGCGACGAGGTCCGTCAGCCTGACGGTGACCGCTTCTTCAAAGACGCCGTCGGGCTGTGTCTTGCCGACGACGACGTCCTACCCCGGCTTCGACTACCGGTTGCCGACGGCCCGGCCGTTCATCTCGCTGGCCCACTACAACCGCGCCGACCGGGCGTCGGTGGCCTACGCACGATTCAAGTCCGCCGCCGACGCGGCCCTCATCGGGAAAGCCCCATACGGCTACACCGCCATGCAGTCCGTCACGATGTATGCCATGACCGGCGATACGCGCTACATCGATGAAGCCATCGCCCGGGTCGAAGCCGTGGTCGCCGCAGCGGAGACGGCCATCGCGGCGGGCACGGCGCCCGCGGTCGCCTTCGACTCCTATCTCAAGGTCGGGGGCACGCTCGAGCAGCTCGCGTTCACCTACGATTACGGCTACGGTCGGCTGACCGACGCCCAGCGGCTCCGCTGGGCTGCGTTTGCCGAGCAGACGCTGTTCAATCTCTGGAATCCCAAGGCCGCCACGTGGGGCGGCGTGGCCATGCCCTGGAGCGGATGGGCGCTGTGCGACCCCGCCAACAACTACCACTTCAGCTTCCTGCGGGCCACGATGATGTGGGCCCTCGCGACGCAGAGCCGCCCGTGGCTCGACTTCCTCCAGGCCCAGAAGTTCGGCCCGCTCGTCGACTACTACGCGCAGCTGCCCGGCGGAGGTTCCACCGAGGGCACCGGCTACGGCGTGGCGCAGGGCAATCTGTTCTTCCTGTACCTCTACTGGCTGGACTCCACCAACGAGGACCTCGCGGCCCTGACCGACCACACCCGAGAGACCATCGACTACTGGGTGCACGCCACCGTGCCGACCCTCGACCGCTTCGCGCCCATCGGCGACCAGTCGCGCTCCTCGATTCCCAGCCTCTTCGACTACCACGAGAACCTCGTCCAGTACGCGGTGACGCTGGCGCCTGGGACCACCGAAGCGCGCCGCGGCACGTGGTGGCTGCAGCAGAACTCCGTCGACGGGGTCAAGATCACCTCCAACCTCTTCGGCGATTTGCTGCCGCTGCCTGATGCGCCGCTCGCCCCCACCGAGTTGAGCTATCACGCGACCGGCGTCGGGGCGTTCTTCGCCCGCTCGAACTGGACGCCCGACGCCACGTGGCTCGCCGTCGTCGCCGGGCGCTACGACCAGTCGCACGCCCACCAGGACCAGGGCGGCTTCACGCTCTTCCGCCGCGACTGGCTGGC
>CAZJRM010000138.1:0-14829 GCA_964547975.1 uncultured Vicinamibacterales bacterium
GCCGCTGGCGGTCTGCCATCGCTGCGGCGCGAAGTACATCTCGATGCCGCGGTAGGAACCGCGTCAAGGAGTTCTTCCGACCCTACCGAAGCCTGAAGGTCAGTTCGATCGTCACGAGTACGGGTACCGGCAGGCCGTCTCTCGTACCAGGCTCAAACCGCCACTTGCGAACCGCCTTGATCGCCCGATCGTCCAGGCCAGACTCCTTATCGAGTGACTGCGCGACCTGGCATTCGCCGACCTTGCCGTCCACCAGGACAATGCATTCAAGAACGACGATGCCCTCGATCTTCCGTTCCTTTGCGGCGCTGGAGTACTCGGGTTTGGCTTCCTTGAGGAGGCGGGGCGGGACGACTCCGACGGCATTGGGCGCCACGACGGAAGCGCTTGCATAGAACGTCATCGCCGACAGCGTGCTGAGATCCATCTTCCGTGCGAATCCCCTCAGCCAGTTGCTCGCTCGTCTTTGCGCGTCGGCGACCTCTGCAGTAGTCATCGTCGTGGCGAGGTTCTTCATCACCGCACCGAGCGCTGCCTTTTCGTCACCAACTGCGCCCGCCTCCTCGAGTCCCAACCACTTCAGTGCTTCCGCCCTGTCCTTCGTCACGCCCTGCCCGTTGAGGTACAGGCCAGCGAGATTGTGTTGTGCCCTGGCGAGACCCTGGTCAGCAGCCCTGCTGTACCAAGCCGCGGACATCGCGTAGTCCTGTGCCACACCATGACCGTAAGCGTACGCGATTCCCATGTCGCACTGGGCCTGAGCGTCGCCTGATTCCGCCCTCAGGCGGCATGCCATCAGTTCCTCCGTGACGGAGGTCTTCGCCTGAGGAGTTGTAGGTTGTTGCCGCGTGGTTGGTTCGCTCGACGCGGCCCCGACAAGGAGCGCCAGGAGCGCGATAGTCGCCAGACGAATGCGCAACGCTGAACCTCCTGCGATTCGCGGATTCTACCTCAGCCGACCGCCCCGCAGTCGGAACGCGAACTGCTCGAGGCCATCCAGGAACAGGCGAGTGCGTCCGGTGTTCTATGGGCTGACTCTACAGGATCCGTTACAGGGGCTCCAGAAACACGAACGGCGACCGATTGATCTCGGTCGCCATAACGGGGAGGCTGGAGCGCCCTTCGACTCGCGTCGCTCGCTCAGGACGGACCCGCGAATCCCGACTACCGCGACATCGCCAAGTGGGCACGGACGAGTCCAGCGATGATTGCGACGTTCTACGACCAGACGCACCCGAAAGCGTCGGTTGGCAGGATCGCGGGGTTCAGGAAGACGGAGAGAAGCAGCACGGCAAAGAGAGCAGTGGGACGCGCAAACAAGTCGCGCCGCGGCAGCCGCCATCTGACGCCGCCCTAATCGCTTGCTGGGTGTGAATGCGCCGCGATGCGGTCGAGGATGTCCGCAATCAAGCCCGACTCGATGTCCGACACATCTACGCTATAGACCTCGAGGATCTTCTTGTGAAGGACATCGTTGCGGTCTTGATCGTGAAAGAGCCATAGCGTGGACTTGTCCGAGATGAAGCACTCGTCGTATCGAACACCGAAGATGCGGTCCAGAAAGTCCGTGGCAAGAACCTCGTGCTGCACGATCCGCTCGTTTGAGGCGAACTCCAAGGGCACGCGAGAACCTGGTCGCGGGAGAGGTTTGCCGAGCGCCTTGAACGACGCGAGACCCTTTGCCAAGTCCGCGAACGCTTCTTCGCGTGAGTAGCCGTGCCCCTGCATCGCCACCCAGTTGATGACTTGCGCACTCCAGGTGAAGGGGGCGGGGAACCGTCCGTGGGGCTCTTGAGGTTCGAACTGACGAACGCGGACAGGATAGTCAGCCAGATCCCACGACCGTTTGAAGAACGAGGTCAGGAAGAACCAGCCTGCTTTCACCCAGTCCATCACGGCTCCTTGAGCGAGTCAGCTTCCGCTGAACGAGAGGATACCAGACACGGGGTCGGCGTCCCCGTGAACGGCGGAGACAAGGCGGCTGGTGCTCGGGCGGCAAGGGTGCTGCACCCTACTTCAAGACCCACCCTGCAATAGTCTTGATGCCGATCATCGCCAGGAAAGCGATGACGATCACGAAGATCAGAAGGAACCCTGCCGCGATGACCCTACCAGCGTTCCTTGCGATCTTGCCGTCTCGAGTATCATGCAGCGGCAAGCCTGGATTCTCTGGTCTCTCAAACCAGTCGAAGCCGACGTTCGAGTCATCGGACATGAGATAGTAAAGATCGACTGGGATCTGCTGGTTCTCCGCGGCTGGGAGATACGCACCCTTGAGGAGTTCAATCCCGAGACGCAGGTAACCGTTCTTGTTCGCAGTGATCCTGCTCTCATCAGGTCCCCCGCCATACTGATCAAGCTTGACCACCGCCCCTTCCTTCGGCACAAGGGCGTCGAGCGTAGCGATGCGGTCCTGAATCTGAACGTCGTCCATCGCTGTATGGTAGCGATCCCGGACGGCTTCAGCCAGCGAAGTTGGGGTAGCCCCGAGTCCTACTGGCGGGTGCTTCCGCCCGATGCCTATTGGAGTGATTGAGTGTCGGAGGCGTGCGCCTGGCTGGAACCCTCGGTTTCCGCCCGAAAATCACGGGGAAACCATCCCTGACTTGACACCAGACTTGACACACACTTCGACAAAGAAAAACGGCTCGGTTGTCACCGAGCCGTAAGTCCTTGCCTATCAGCAAGTTACTGGTGCGGAAGAAAGGATTCGAACCTTCACGCTCTTGCGAGCGCCAGCCCCTCAAGCTGGTGCGTCTGCCAGTTCCGCCACTTCCGCATTCCGAACTACCCTGCCGGGCACTGGCGCGCCCGACCGGACTGCCATCGTAGCAGAGGCGCGTCCACGCCTCAACCCCGACGTTACTTCTTTTCGGCCGGCTGCGCCGGCGCGGGTTGCGCAGGTGCCGGAACCGGCGTCGTCGCAGGGGCCGTGGCCGGTGCCGCGGGCAACGTCTGCGCCGCCGGGGCCTTCGTGCCGCTCACGACAGATGAGGGGCCCTTCTGCCACATGATGGCCAGCGCCACCGACCCCACCATGAACAACACGGCCGCCACCGTCGTCGCGCGCGTCAGAATCGTCGCGCCCGACCGGGCGCCGAATACCGTCTGGCTGCTGCTGCCGCCGAAGGCGCTCGCAATGTCCCCGGCGCGGCCCTGCTGCAGCAGCACGACCACGATCAGGAACAGACAGACAATCACGTACACGCCAACCACGAGGTAGTAGAGCATCCCACCATTATACAGAGGATACCCGCCTCGCGCGACCCCCCCTGGCAGCCGGGAATCAGCAATGGCCCGGCAGGGCTGAATCGTCAAAAATCGGTAAGAATAGAACCAATGCCTGCGAAGAAATTGACAAATACCGGTGCGCCACGTATCAAGGAACAGGCGGCCCTGCACCGCCTGTCCGATGCGGCCAGGCTTCTCAGCCTGAGCCGACCCACGCTCACGCGGTGGATTCGAGACGGCCGGCTCCGCGCCGAGCGGACCGCCGGCGGTCACTACCGCATCCCCCAGGGCGAGATCGACCGTGTCGCAGGCGCGCAGCAGTCGGGGCCGACGCTGCGCGACGCGGACGTCCTGTCGGCCATCAGCGGCCGCAACAAGCTGATGGGGACGGTGACGCGGGTGCGGTTCGGCGGGTTGCTGGCGGAGGTCGCGATGGCCGTCGGCGACCAGGAGTTGACGGCCATCATCACGAGCGCGTCCGCCCGCGCGCTGGGACTCAAACCCGGCGTCAGGGCGTACGGACTCGTGAAGGCCACCGAAGTGATGATCGTGCGCGCGTGACGCGGTTCTCCCGGAACCGGCACCCGCCGGACCCGGGAGACGACCGTGACACTGACTCGAGCCCTGTTCCGCCGCGCGGCCCTCGCCGCCTTCGTCCTCGCGGTTGTCACTGCGCCGGTGATGGCACAGCCGCGCGTCCTGCGCCTCGCCACCACCACGAGCACGGCCGACACCGGCCTCCTCACCGCGATCCTCCCGGCATTTCAGGCCCAGTGCAACTGCCGCGTGGACGTCGTGGCGGTCGGCACGGGCCAGGCCTTGGCCATGGGCCGCCAGGGCGACGTGGACGTGGTGCTGGTGCACGCGCGCAAGGCCGAAGACCAGTTTCTCGCCGAAGGCCACGCCACCAAGCGCTTCGACGTCATGTACAACGACTTCGTCATCGTCGGGCCGACGGCCGACCCCGCGAAAGTTGCCGGCACGGTGATCGCGAAAGACGCGTTTGCCGCCATCGCGAAGGCCGGCGCGACTTTCGCCAGCCGCGGCGACAAGTCGGGGACGCACACGGTCGAGCTCGGCATCTGGGCCGACCTGAAGACGACGCCGGGCTCCCCCTGGTATCGCTCGATCGGGCAGGGCATGGGTGAGACGCTGATGGCGGCCAGCGAGATGGGTGCCTACACGCTGTCCGACCGCGCGACATGGCTCGCGACGGCCGCGAAGGTTCCCGCCCTGAAGTCCTTCGTCGGCGGGGTGAATCTGGCTGCGAACCGCGACCGTTCGTTGTTGAACTACTACGGCGTGTTGCCGATCAGTGCCGCCCGACACCCGGGCGTGCGCGAGGATCTCGCCGACGCCTTCGCGCGATGGCTGACGTCCGCCGCGACCCAGAAGATCATCGGTGCGTTCGGCGTCGAGAGGTTCGGCCAGCCGCTCTTCTATCCCGATTCGGACGAGTTCAAGGCCACCCGCGAAGTCACCGTCACGTCGGGCGGGCGGACGGTGACGTTGTCCGTTCAGGACCTGCAGGCGTTCCCGAAGCGGACGCTCCCGTCCCACAGCGTGATCGGCGTGAAGAAGGGGGTGATCGGGCCGTACACGTGGACGGGTGCCTCGCTCAAGGACGTGCTTCTCAAGGTCGACCCGAGCCTCTCGCAGGCCCGTCATGCCGGCAGTCGCATCATCGTGCGCAGCAGCGACGACTGGCAGGTCACGTTGTGGTGGGACGAGATCTTCGGCCAGGTCCCTGCCGGGTTCGGGATCTACAACACCAAGGGCTGCAACGAATGCCACGGGCCGAAGGGAGAAGGCACCGCGCCAACCGGCAAACGTCCCGCGCCGGCGCTGGCGGGCATCGACTGGCCGTCGGATGGCATGGCCGGCGTGCTGCGGGCGGGCGGCGATCGTCACGCGGGCATGATGGCGTTCACGCCGGCGCACCTGTCGAACGCGGAGCTGGACGCGATGCTCGCGTGGCTCAAGCAGCCCGACGCGCCCGGCGGGAAGAACACCTTCACGCCGGCGAAGGGCCGCGACGTGATGGTGCTCGCCTACGAACGCGACGGCAAGCTGATGCACGGCGCCGAAGGCCTGATCCAGCTCGTCGTCGGTCCGGACGAATTCGCGTCCCGGTATTCGCACTGGGTGGCGGGGATTGAAGTGAAGAGATAGGGGATAGGGAACAGGCGATAGGGGAGAGGGAAAGGGACGAGGGAAGAGGGAATAGGAGCGGCGAGAGGCGGAGCGTCAGGTGTGGGGCAGGCCCTCAGGCCTGCCATGTCCGCAGGGCTGAAGCCCTGCGCCACGCCAGCCACCGGCCGCGAGCCGTGAGCCGTGAGCCTCTGAGGAGCCATAGATGCGTTCGTGCCGTGTGTTCGTCGTAGCGTTGATCGTGGTGTTGGCCATCGGGGCGATCGTGCGCGCCGAAGGCACGTCGCCCGTGCCGGCGTGGAACCAGGAACTGAGCCGGTTGGAAGGCGCGTTGCGCCAGGCGCCTGTGGACGATGCCGCGGCCCGAGACCGCCTCGCGGCCGACGTGTCGCGTCTTCGCAAGGACGTCGAGTCGTTCCTGGCGACGTTCCCGCCCGCCATCGACGCGCAGCCGGCGTGGCTCGAGGCCGCGGGCGTGGCCTCGACCGTCGAGGCCCTCGCCGCCGAAATCGGCCGGCTTCGCGCCGCCGTGTCGCGCATCGACCAGTCGTTGCGCGCCGGAGGTGACGGTGCGTTCTACCTCGGCCGCGTGGACGTCGAAGTGACCGCCAGTGCGACGGCCTCGCCCACTGTCGAACTGGCGCCGGTGGGCGCCGCCGTCATCGGCGCCGAAGAACTGCGTTCGCATAACAAGGTCGCCCTCGCCGAGGCGTTGTCGCTCGCGCCAGGCGTCAGCTTCTCGCGTATCGGCCAGCGCAACGAACAATCGATCTATGTGCGCGGGTTCGACATTCGCCAGGTGCCGCTCTTCATCGACGGCATCCCGGTCTACACGCCGTACGACGGTTACGCCGATCTCGGGCGCTTCACGACGTTCGATGTCGCCGAACTCCGCGTCTCCAGGGGCTTCAGCTCGGTGCTCTACGGCGCCAACGCCCTTGGCGGCGCCATCAACGTCGTCTCGCGGCGGCCCACGGGCCGCATCGAAGGCCTGGCCGGCGTCGGCATGGCCTCGGGGCCGTCGAAGAACGCTTATCTCAACCTCGGCACACGTCTAGACCGCTTCTACGCCCAGGGCGGCGCGTCCTTCATCCAGGCCGACACGTTCCCGATGTCCGGGGACTTCGTCGCCTCGAAGAACGAAGACGGCGGCGATCGAAACAACGCGTTCCGCGAAGACATCAAGTTCAACGTCAAGCTGGGCTTCACCGCGCGCGAGAGCGACGAATATGCCATCAGTTACGTCGGCCAGCGCGGCGAGAAGGGCAACCCGCCCTACGCCGGAACCGACTCGGGCGTGAAGGTCCGCTTCTGGAAGTGGCCCTACTGGGACAAGGACAGCGTCTACCTCGTCACGAACACCAACCTCGGCAAGGCGGGTTACCTGCGCGGCCGCGGGTTCTACGACATCTACGACAACGCGCTCTACGCCTACGACGATGCGACCTTCGCGACGCAGGCGAAGGCATCGTCGTTCAAGAGCCTGTATCACGACACGACCATCGGCGGCTCCGTCGAGTGGGGCGCGGCCATCGGCAGCCACCAGATGCTGCGTGCCGCGTTCCACCTGAAGAACGACTACCACCAGGAACACAATGTCGGCGACCCGGTCCAGAAGAAGGAAGGACGCATCATCTCGGTTGGCATCGAAGACAGTGTGACCCTGTCGTCGCGCCTCTCGGTCGTCGCCGGCATCAGCAGTGACTGGCAGACGACGTCAAAGGCCGAAAACCTGGAGTCCGGGAAGATTGTCAACCTGCCGATGGGCGACACGAGCGGCGTCAACCCGCAGCTCGGCGTGTTCTTCGGCGTCCCGTCGGGGCTGCTGCGCGCGACCGTCTCGCACAAGACCCGTCTGCCCTCGATCAAGGACCGCTACTCGTACAAGCTCGGCACCGCGATTCCGAACCCCGACCTCAAGCCGGAGCGCGCGACGACGGCCGAGACGGGATACCAGGGCGCGATCGGTACGCGGACGTCGGTGTCGGCGAGCGTGTTCTACAGCCGGATTACCGACCTCATCCAGCGGTTCTACGTCCAGCCGAACATCAGCCAGCAGCGGAACATCGGCAAGGTGTCGTCGGCCGGCGCCGAATTCGATGTGCGCACCCGCGTCGCGCGTTGGCTCGACCTGTCGGCCAGTTACTCGTACCTCAACCGCGACAACCTCAGCGACTCCACCGTGCCGCTGACCGAGACCCCGGTCCACAAGGGCATTGCCACGGTCTCCATCGAGCCGGTGCGCCAGCTACGCGTCTCGGGCAACGTCGAATACGAGTCGGGACGACAGACGCTGAACGAGTCAAGCCGACTGTTCGACGTGCCGGACTTCGCCACCGTCAGCGCGAAGGCGACGTACGCGGTCGGCCGGGGCCTCGACGTGGACCTGAGCGTGACGAACCTCTTCGACCGGAACATCTGGATTGCCGATGGCTATCCCGAGGCGGGTCGGACCGTGCTCGCAGGGTTGCGGTATAGATTCTAGGCGAGAGGCGAGAGGCGAGAGGGTTGGGGATCAGGAATTGGGCCAATCCCCAATCCCCAATCCCCAACCCCCAATCCCCAATCCCAGGAAACTAGCCCCGCGCGCCCTGGACGATCTTCACGAACGACTGCGGGTCGAGGCTGGCCCCGCCGACGAGCGCGCCGTCGACATCGGGCAGCGCCATCAGTTCCTTCACGTTGTCCGGCTTCACCGAACCGCCGTAGAGGATGTGGCACTGCGCGGCGGCGTCGGCATTCCACCACTCGGCGAGGCGCGCGCGGATGGCCGCGTGCGCTTCGCCCGCCTGGGCCGGCGTCGCGTTGCGGCCCGTCCCGATGGCCCACACCGGTTCGTACGCAATGACGATGGCGGCCACCTGGTCGGGGGTGAGGCCCTTGAGGCCTTCACGCACCTGGCGGTCGAGCACGGCCATCATCGGGCCGCCGTCGCGTTCTTCGAGGGTTTCGCCCACGCACACGATCGGCGTGAGGTCGGCGGCGAGCGCGGCCATCAGCTTCTTGTTGACCGCCTCGTCGGTGTCGCCGAAGACGCGGCGGCGTTCCGAGTGGCCGATGATGACGTACTCGGCGCCCGTGTCCTTGATCATCGCCGCGCTGATGCCGCTCGTGAACGCGCCTTCGCGTTCCCAGTGCAGGTCCTGCGCCGAGATGCCGACGTTCGTGTGTTTCGCCATCTCCGCGGCCGCGTAGAGCGCGGTGAACGGCGGCGACAGCACGATCTCGACGTCGGTAATGTCCTTGACCAGTTCGGTGAACGTCTTCAGGTACGCCACGGCCTCGGGCACCGTCTTGTACATTTTCCAGTTGGCGGCGATGAAGGGAATACGCATGGGTGATTCTTGCTGGGATTGGGGATCGGGGATTGGGGACTGGGGAAAGGCAGGGGATCGTCGCCAACCCCCAATCCCGAATCCCCAATCCCCCGTCCGTTACTTGTCAGTGAGCGCCGCGACCCCCGGCAGCACCGCGCCGCCGAGGAACTCGAGTGACGCGCCGCCGCCGGTGGAGATGTGCGTGATCTGATCGGTCACGCCGGCTTTCGCCACCGCCGAGACGGAGTCGCCGCCGCCGATGATGGGCGTGCCCTTCACGGCCGCGACGGCCTTCGCCACCGCCGTCGTGCCGGCGTCGAACGGGCTCGTCTCGAACACGCCCATCGGGCCGTTCCACACGACGGTCTTCGCGCCGCCGATGATGCCGGCATACGCCGCCGCGGTCGTCGCCCCGATGTCGAGGCCCATCCGCTCGCCGATGGCCGGGTCGTCCACGTTCAGCGTCGCGGTCGCCACGCCGGCTTCGATCTTCTCGGCCACGACGTGGTCCACCGGCAGCTCGAGGCGGACGCCGCGTTCCGCCGCACGCGCCACGACCGCACGCGCCGCGTCCTGCTTGTCGTCTTCGACGAGGGACTTGCCGACCGGCAGGCCCTTGGCCTTGAAGAACGTGTAGGCCATCGCGCCGCCGATGATGAGCGTGTCGACGCGGCCGAGGAAGTTCTCGATGACTTCGATCTTGTCCGACACCTTGGCGCCGCCGAGGATGGCCACGAACGGCCGCTCCGGCGATTCGAGCGCCATGCCGAGGTACTTCAGCTCGTCTTCCATCAGGAAGCCGGCTGCGGCCTTCGGCAGGAGCTTCGCCATGCCTTCCGTCGACGCGTGCGCGCGGTGCGACGAGCCGAACGCGTCGTTCACGTAGAGATCGGCCAACTCGGCCAGCTTCGCGGCGAACGCCGGGTCGTTCTTCTCTTCTTCCTTGTGGAAGCGCACGTTCTCGAGGACCACGAGGTTGTGGCCCTGGGCCTGCGCCTGGGCGATGGCCATCTTTGCCGGCTCGCCGACGCAGTCGAGCCCGAAACTCACGGCGCGGTCGAGCAGTTTGGCCAGGTGCGCGGCCACCGGCTCGAGCGAGAACTCGGGCGCCGGCCCGCCCTTGGGCCGCCCGAGGTGCGACGCCAGGATGACGGTCGCGCCCTGCTCGAGGGCGTACTTGATGGTGGGCAGCGACGCCCGCACCCGCGTGTCGTCCTTGATGCGCCCTTCCTTGATCGGCACATTGAAATCGACGCGGATGAAGACCTTCTTGCCCTTCAGGTCGAGATCACGAATAGACAGCTTGGCCACAACGACTCCTGCGGGGGGCTCTCACTGCGAACGCAGGGGCAAGGAACAAGGGGCAAGGGGCACGAAGCCCCCAACCCCCAACCCCTAATCCCCAATCCCAGGTGCCTAGAGGCCCTTCGACGCCATGTAGACTGCGAGATCCACGCAGCGCACCGAGTAGGCCCACTCGTTGTCGTACCACGACACCACCTTCACGAAGTCGCCGTCCATGACCTTCGTGCAGGCCGAGTCCACGATCGACGAATTCGAGTTGCCCCGGAAGTCGATCGACACGAGCGGCGCGTCTTCCACCGCGAGGATGCCCTTGAGCGGGCCTGCGGCGGCGGCGCGGAACGCCGCGTTCACTTCGTCAGCCGTCGTCTTCTTCTCGACGAGCACGGCCAGGTCCACCACCGACACGTTCGGCGTGGGCACGCGCATCGAGAACCCGTCGAGTTTCCCCTTGAGGGCCGGCAGTACTTCGCCGACGGCCTTCGCCGCGCCGGTGGTCGTCGGGATCATCGACAGTGCGGCCGCGCGGGCGCGGCGCAGGTCCTTGTGCGGGAAGTCGAGCACGTTCTGGTCGTTCGTGTAGGAGTGGATGGTCGTCATCCAGCCCTTCTTGATCACGAACGTGTCATGGAGCACCTTGGCGAACGGCGCGAGGCAGTTCGTCGTGCACGACGCGTTGGAGATGATCACGTGCTTGGCCGGATCGTACTGCTCGTGGTTCACGCCCATCACGAACGTGCCGTCCGGGCTGGTCGCCGGTGCGGTGATGATCACGCGCTTCGCGCCCGCCGCGATGTGCTTGGCGGCATCGTCACGCTTGGTGAACTTGCCCGTGCCTTCGAACACGATGTCGACGCCCAGGTCCTTCCACGGCAGCGCCGCGGGGTCCTTCTGCGACAGCACCTGGAACTTGTCGCCGTTGACGCTGATCCAGCCGTCGCCGGATTCGATCGTGGCGTCGAGGTTGCCCAGGATCGAGTCGTACTTCAAGAGATGCGCGAGGGTCTTGGTGTCGGTGATGTCGTTCACCGCCACGAAGTCGAACTCCTTGTTTCCCATCGCGGCGCGCATGATATTGCGGCCAATGCGGCCGAACCCGTTGATCCCTACACGAATAGCCATCTGACCCTCCCGCATGACGCCGGCAACGGCCGCCAACAGCGGCGGCGGAAGACGGCGGTAAGTAGCCGTGTGAGTGGTGGGGGACCGGCGCGGCCGGGTGGGGGAACCGTCGGACCGGGCCAACGCCAATACGACATTCTATTGGGCTGCTTCTGCAGGGTCAAACCCGCGTGGTATCGTGGGGTGGCGCCCGATGTACCTTTTCTACAGCCTGTTGACCGTCGTGTTTTTCGCGCTGACCTGGCCGTACTTTCTCTACCAGTCGTTCCGCCACGGAAAATACGTCATCAACCTGCCCGAACGCCTCGGAATCCTGCCCGTTTCGCTGAATCTCGACCGTGAACCGTCCATCTGGATCCAGGCCGTGTCGGTGGGCGAGACGCTGGTCGCCCGGGCGATTGCCGCCGACCTGAAGGCGGCCTACCCGAATCTCAAGCTCTTCATCTCGACGACGACGATCACGGGCCAGCAGATCGCGCGGCGGCAGATCCCCGCGGCGGACGGCGTGTTCTACTTCCCCATCGACCTGACGTTCATCGTGCGCCGGACGCTCGACGTCGTGCAGCCCCGGCTGTTCGTGATGATGGAAACCGAGATCTGGCCAAACCTGCTGCGCGAGTGCCGCCGCCGCGGCATCCGGACGGCTGTCGTCAACGGGCGGATTTCGGCGCGGTCGTACCCGCGTTACCGCCTCGGGCGGCCAATCTTCCGCCGCGTGTTCGCGCTGGTCGACCGGTTCTGCGTGCAGGGCGAAGAGTCGAAAGCCCGGCTGATCGACCTCGGCGCGCCGCCGGAACGCGTGAGCGTGACGGGCAGCCTCAAGTTCGATTCGCTCGACGCCTCGGGCGACGGCAACCACGCCGCCGATCGTGTCCTCCGCCTGTTCGGCAACGTCGACGGACGTCCCGTGATCGTGGCGGGCAGCACGTTTCCCGGCGAAGACGAGATCCTGCTGCGCGGCTTCGAACGCGTGCGCACGCTGATGCCCGGCGCTCTGCTCATCCTGGCGCCGCGTCGTCCCGAGCGGTTTGCCGAGGTCGAAGCGCTCGCGAAGGACACGGGGCTGAGGACCATCCGCCGTACGTCGCTGACGCCCGGCGACGCCCTGCGCGCCGACATCGTCATTCTCGACACGCTTGGTGAACTGGCGCACGTCTACCACCTGGCCACGGCGGTGTTCGTCGGCGGCAGCATGGTCGACATGGGGGGACACAATATCCTCGAGCCGGCGGCGGTGGGCAAGGCGATCGTGTTCGGCCCTCACATGGAGAACTTCCGCGAGATCGCCGAGACCTTCCTGCGCGGCGCGGCGGCCGTCCAGGTGGCCACGCCGCGCGAACTCGAGGACACGCTGCTCGACCTCTGCGCGAACGCGGCGCGCCGCGACCGCCTCGGCACGGCGGCTCGTGCCCTCGTGGCGGCGAATCGCGGCGCGAAGCAGCGGAGCCTCGACGCGCTGGCGACGCTGCTGCCGCCGCCGAGGTCCGCCTCAGGCGGCCATGTCATTCCGTTTCCGGTGAGCTGATCGAATCGCCGACATGTCATTCGCGAGCGATCTCTACGCGCGTGCGGCCCGGGCCCGGCGGCGGTCGTGGGAGCGACCCGGACGACGGCGCGCCCTCGACCGGGCCGTCGTCAGCGTGGGCAATCTGCGGGTTGGCGGCACGGGCAAGACGCCTGTGGTGTCCCACGTTGCGCAGGTGCTGCTTGCCGCCGGGGAGCGGCCCGCGATCCTGAGCCGCGGATACGCGCGGCGCTCGCCATCCGCCGCCGTCGTCGTGGTGTCGGACGGCGTCCGGATTCGAGGCGACCTCGATCGATCGGGCGACGAGCCGCTGATGCTGGCGCGGGCGTTGCCCGGCGTGGTCGTGCTCGTCTGTGCCGATCGCCACCGCGCCGGGCGGGTGGCGGAGGGCACGCTCGGCACCACCGTGCACGTCCTCGATGATGGGTTTCAGCACCTTCCGCTCGCGCGTGACGTGGACCTGGTGATCGTGACTGCCGACGACCTCCAGGATCCGAGGACGTTGCCGTCGGGACGACTGCGCGAGGCGCTGGGCACCGCGGCACTGGCGGATGCGATTCTCGTGCCCGACGTGACCGCGGACGAGGCGGCCGGCATCGCCACGCGGCTTGGCGCGCCGAGGGGATTCGCGATTCGGACCACGGTTGGCCCGCCCCGCAGGCTCGATGTCGAGGCCGTGTCCGCTCCTCTCGAACCCGGCACGCCGGTGCTGGCCGTGGCCGGCATCGCGCGGCCCGAGCGTTTTTTCGATGCGGCCGCGCGCACGGGGCACCCGGTTGCGGGTACGATGGTGTTCCGGGATCATCACCGGTACTCGGCGTCGGACGTTCGCCGTCTCGTGTCCGCGGCCGCCCGATCCGGCGCCGGCGCGATCCTGACGACGGAGAAAGACTCGATGCGGCTGCTGGCGTTCCGGCCGTGGCCGATGGCACTGGCGTGGCTGCCCGTCACCTCGGTGGTGGAACCGGCCCCTGCCTTCCGCGAATGGCTGCTGACGCGCGTCCGCGCGGCACGGCCGTCCGCCGGGGCGCCTCAGACGAAGCGGGAGAACGGGTGAGCCTGGCCTCGATCTCGAAGTCGGCCCGACAGCGCCTCGAATACGAGGCCGTGCGCGCGACTCGCGCGCTGGTGGGGATCCTGCCCTGGGCCATCGTCCGCGCGCTCGGGACGGGGCTCGGTCTGCTGTTCCACGCGCTCGATGGCCGGCATCGCCGCATCGCGCTCGCGAACGTGTCGGCGGCGTTTCCCCGCAAGTCCCCGGCGGAACGCCGGGCGCTGGTGCGCGAAGTGTTCTCGCACTTCGGCCGCCTGCTGTTCGAGTTGCTCAAGTTCTCGCACCTCACGCCGGAGCAGGCCCTGGCCCGGGTCGAGTTCGAAGGCGAGGAGTACGTCCACGAGGCGCACCGGCAACGGCGCGGGGCGTTGTTGTTCACCGGGCACTTCGGGTACTGGGAGATCAACGCCCTCGCCCACGGGACGGCGCTCTACCCGATCGGCGTGCTCGCCCGGCCGCTCGACAATCCGCACCTGCACCAGCTGCTCGAAGACCTGCGCGGCTCGACGGGCAATCACGTCATCTACCGCCGCGGCGCGCTGCGGCGCGTGCTGCGCGCGCTCGCGGCCAACGAAGGCGTGGCGATCCTGATCGACCAGCACATCCAGGCGCCGGATGCCGTGCTCGTCAATTTCTTCGACCGCCCGGCCTCGACGACCCTCGCGCTGGCCGTGCTGGCGTTGCGCACCGGCGCGCCCGTCATCCCGGTGTTCACCCTGCCGCTGCCCGACGGCCGCATCCGCTGCGTCTACGAGCATCCGGTGGAGCCGCCCGCGGACGAGACGCCCGAGGCCATCCGGGACTTCACGCAGCGCTGCACCGACGTCCTGGAAATGTACGTCCGCCGCTATCCGCACCTCTGGTTGTGGATGCACCGCCGCTGGCGTGACGTGCCGGCCGGCGAAGGCCGTGGCATGTTTCCCGAGGCCGCGTCCGAGCCGCCGGATTCCCGCGGCAGCGCCGGCGAGGCCCCGTGACCACCCTCGTCTTCGCGCCCAACTGGCTCGGGGACGTCGTCATGGCGCTGCCCGCGCTGGCGGACCTCGGGCGCCACGTGGATGACGGCCGGCTTGTCGTTGCCGCGCGCTGCAGCGTGGCGCCGCTCTACAGCCTCGTGCCGGGCATCG
>CAZJRM010000139.1:0-6787 GCA_964547975.1 uncultured Vicinamibacterales bacterium
ACGTTGCCGACGGCCTCGCCCACGAAACACGCGGCGACGGCGGAACCCGCGGGCCGCGGTGCATCCGTGGGTGCGAAGGCCGACCACGCCGCGCCGCGCAGGGCCAGGCGCGTGGCCGCCAGCGCGAGCACGCCCAGGAATCCGACACCGACGCCGTGGAGGCGCGCGACGATCGCGGGCCCGCCCGCCGCCCTGAGCGCAAGGCCCAGGAGCGCAAGCCCGGCCAGCGTACCCGCCACGGTCATCGCGCGGTGGCCTCGCGCATTCATGACACGAGCGCTCCAGGCGTGCGTGCAGGCGCGTGGGTCGCGGTCGGTGTCGTCGACTCGCGGACGGTGTAGATCCGATGCCGGACACCGTCGAAGTAGACACGCACGAGCAGTTCGGCGACCAGTCCCAGCGCGAGCAGGTTGAGGCCGGCCGTGAACAGCGTGCCGCTGAAGAGAAGCAGCGGGCCGTGCTGGACGAAGACGTCGCCCGGCCCGAACAACTTGCGCGCGAGGACGAACAGGCCGCCGAGCGTGCCGCCGCCGAGCATGGCGAAGCCGATGGGACCGAAGAGGTGCAGCGGCCGCGTCGCGTACCGCAGCAGGAACCGCACCGTCAGCAGGTCCGACATGACGCGCCACGTGCGTGACAGCCCGTAGTGGGACGTGTTCGATCCGCGGGGCGGATTCGAAATCGGAATCTCGGTGATGCGCGCGCCTTCGCGGCTCGCGAGCGCCGGGATGAAGCGGTGCAGTTCGCCGTGCAGCGCGATGCGCTTGATCACGTGGCGCCGGTACGCCTTAAAGGTCGTGCCGAAGTCGTGCAGCGGCACGCCCGAGAACCGTGCCATCAGCTGGTTCGCAATCCGCGACGGCAGCCGCCGCGTCCAGTAGCCGTCATGCCGCTGGGCCCGCCAGCCGCTCACGACGTCGTAGCCTTCGCGGATCCTGTCGAGGAACGCGGGCAGGTCTTCGGGCGCGTGTTGCAGGTCCCCGTCCATCGCAATGACGATCTCGCCGCGAGAGTGGTCGAAGCCGGCGGCGAGCGCGGGCGTCTGGCCGAAGTTGCGCGCGAGCGTGATCACACGGACGGCGGGATCGGCCTCCGCGAGTACCTGAAGAACCTGGTTCGTGCCGTCCCAGCTGCCGTCGTCGACGAAGAGGATCTCGTAGGTGCAGCCGACCGACGCGAGGACCGTGGTCAGGCGTGCGTAGAGCTCGGCGAGCGTGGCCCGCTCATTCAGCATGGGCACGACGACCGAGAGATGCGGTGGTTCCGAAGGTGCGCGCCCCATTCGAGTGGAGGGCGACAGCGTGGTGACGGCGGTGCTGTTCATGGCCTGGGACTCCTGTTCCAGACGAGTTCGAAGACGCCGCGGAACTGGCGGCCCAGCGGGTTGAGGGTGTCGCCGAAGCCGGTTCCGTCGATGTTGCGCTGGACGTCGCGGCCGTTCCGGCGGCCGGCGATGTTGTAGAACTTCAGCCCGACGCGGGCGCGCATCCCTCCGGGCAGCGTGACCATCTTCGTGACGACGAGGTCGAGCGACGCGAAGGCGGGATACCGCTGGCTGTTGCGAGTGCCGGCGTACGTCCAGTCGTCGTGCACGGCCGAGAAGGGGAAGCCGGACCGGACGTCGATGAACGGCGCGATCGAGGCTTCTCTCGGAAGGCTGAAGACGCCCCAGACCAGCAGCCTGTGGGGCACGTCGGACGGCAGGGCAGCGGTCGTCGCCGTGTCGAGCCACGGGTCGCGGAAGGTGCCGTCGATCTGCGAGAAGTCGTTGACGTTGCCGCGGCTGGACGAGCGCACGTACGAGACGTACGCCTGGCGGCCCTGGCTCGGCTTGATGCCGAGCGTGACTTCGGCGGAGCGGGAACGCGATCGGCCGGTGCTCGAGAGCAGGGCCACCGCGCCAGTCGCCGGGGTCTCGGGCGACACGACGAGTTCGTGCGAGCCGTGGCGTTCCTGGTAGCCCGTTCGCAACTGGAAGACGCCGTTCAGCCGGCGATCGACCTGCACGCTCCACAGGGCGGCACGCGCGCGGTCGAGGTTGTCGTCAACCACGTTGACGTAAGTGACCGGCTGGCCGGACGGTAGGCCCTCCGGGTCGAACGCGGTCACCGTCCGCGACTGACGTGCGTCGAACGCGAGGGCGGCCAGCGGGGCCTTGTCGGCGAAACGCCCGCCGCCCGCCGTGACGGTGGTGCGTTCATCGGGCGTCCACGTCAGGCCGACACGCGGGGCCACGAGGCCACCGACGCGGGAGGCATAGTCGACGCGGGCGCCGAGATCGAGACGCACACCCGGCAGCACGCGCCATTCGTCCTGGACGAATGCGCCGCCATCGGCGGCGTCCGAGGCGTAAGCGCCGGAGCCCGAGAACGAGACGACGCGGGCCGGCAGAAGACTGCTTCGGAGAAACAAGACCGGACGCGCGATCTCGGTCCCTTCGAGCGACGAGTACGACACCGACGCGCCGGCCTTGATGAGGTGATCCCCGTGCCACCGCGACACGAGGCGGCTGAAGACCGACGCGGCCTGGACGGACGTGGCGTGACGATCGGTGGTGTTGAAGTACGAGCCGCGCGTGCCGTCGTGCGCCACCAGGTAGTCGCTCGAACCCTCGGGCGTCAGCCGCAGCGTCTGCCGCCGCGCGTCGATCCGGGTCTCGATCGTCGAACTCGCGCCCACCGTGATGCGGTCGATGACGGCACCGCCGCCGTCCCGCTGGTTCGACCGCGGCACCGTGCCGAGCGGCGTGAACGCGTTCAGCCCGAGGGCGTCAATCGAGTCGGTGTGGCCGTTGATCCAGACGGTGACCGCGTGGTTGGCGGCGGGCCTGGCGTCGAACTGGGTGAAGGACGCCAGTTCGTGCTGGCGGCGATCCTGCTCGCCGTCGATCGTGTCGGCAAGCGTGCGCTCGTAGTTGTAGTCCACCGACTCGGCGAACCACACCTTGCCCCGGACCAGGGGACCGCGGATGCCCGCGTTCGGGCTCCAGGCCTCGATGCCCCGCGTTCCTCCGTCATGCAGGCGCACGCGTGGCGTGAAACTGTTGATACTGAAGCGCAGCGCGTCGCCGCCCGATCGGCTGTTGATGATCGTCACGCCGCCCGTCGAACGGCCGAACTCTGCGGGAAAGCCAGTGGTGATGACCTGCACCGTCTCGATGGCCGCGAGCGGCACCGTGGCGTGCGGTTCGCCGCTGGCGATGTCGGCCGATGGCACGCCGTTGAGCAGTGCGATGCCTTGTGGCGCCCGCGCGCCAGCCACGCTGATCAGCCCATCCGGGCCGCGCAGCACGTTCGGCAGGAGTGGCAGCACGTCGTCGTACCGCCCGCTGCGCATGGGTGCCTCGGCAATGACGTGTTCGGCCAGCGTGAGTGGCGCGCCGAACGACTTCGGTTGCAGCTCCGTAGGCATCGACGCGACGACGGTGGTCTCCTGCGAGAATGTCGCCAGCGTCAGGACGACGTCGTCGAGCGTGAGGGGACCGGCGACTCGAACTTCTCGGGTCACCGATTCGAAACCGTCGAGACCCGCGTCCAGGCGGTACGTTCCGGGGATGACATCGAACGCGAAGCGGCCGTCGCCTTGCGTCACGATGACGACTTCGGCGCCGGTCGGCTGCTGCGTGAGGCGCACGGTGACGCCAGGCAACACCAGTCGTTCCTGATCGATCACGCGTCCATCCACGTGGGCGAGTGGTTGGGATGAGGCTGGCGAAGCAAGCAGGACGACGACCAGCAGGATGTACGACACGAACGACGGGACGGAGCGGGACATGAGGTCACTCCTGGCTGCCGCGACAGCGCGGCTGGGCCGGCGTAGCAGGTCATCGCAAACCCGGTTCCGTCGTGCCGGACGCGAGGAGATCGGCAGAACTCGTTGTGATGACGCGAGTTCGCGGCATCGCGCGAGTGAGGCGCGAGCCGGTGTCGTGACGATGGATGGTCACGTGACGAAATCGCGTCGCGACTCGTCACGAGGCAACGGGTGACGACGCGCGGGTGAATCGCTGTAAGTGCTTGTGACGTCGTGTCGTCAGCACGTGACGACGTTGGCGCGGGATCGTGGAACCATCCTTGCGACAGCTCGTTGCGGAAAGCGGGACCGGTGTCTCGCGTGGTGACGGGAGTGCGTGATGGCGATGGGGGAGCGCCGGGCGTGGCTGGTGACGGCCGTCCTTGGGGTCCTGGTGTGTGTCGGCGCGTGGTTTCGTTGTGCTGACCTTGGCGCCACGGGATTCAGCGAGGACGAAGTCAACAAGGTGATCGCGGTCCGCGAGTACCGGTTGGGGAACCTCTCGGCCAATGCCGAACACCCGATGCTGATGAAGACCGCGATGCTGGCCTCCACGCTCGCGTCCGAGCGGTGGAACGCCCTGGTGACGCCCCGGGGATGGCCGACAGTGACACCCGAAGGCGCGGCGCGCCTGCCGAACGCGCTCGTGGGCGCTCTGACGGTGATCCCGCTATTCCTCCTGACGCGCACGTTCTTCGGCGAGACGACAGGGCTTCTGGCCGCCGCGTTCTTCGCGCTCAACCCGACGGCCTCCGGGATCAACCGGATCGGCAAGGAGGACTCGTTCTTCCTCTTCTTCTTCGTGCTCGCCGTCTGGCTGTACGAACGCGCGCGCGTCGCGCACGGCCGGACGGAGACCGCCTCGACGACACGGGCGTGGTACGCCGGCGCCGGAACGGCGTTCGGGCTGATGTTCGCGTCGAAGTACTTCCCGCACTACCTCGGCATGTGGGGCGTGTTCCTGCTCGCCGCCGCGCCGTCGGAGACCGCGGGTGGCGGCGCCCGTCGCGGGAGGCTCGTCGCGCCGTTCTGGTTCTACGCGGCGATGGGCGCCGGCTTCGTGGTGGGCAATGTCGGCGTGCTGCTGCCCGGAACTTGGCGCTACCTGCTGATGTACGTCACGGGAGGCACCATCACGCACCACGGCTCGTACTTCGCCGGCCGTGTTTACATGAACATGCTCGATTCGACGCCGGGCGGCGTGCCGTGGCGGTTCTACCTGGTGTTCATCGCGACGAAGACGCCGCTGCCCGTGCTCGCAGCGACCGCCGTCGGTCTTCTCGAACTGGTCCGTCGGCGCCACGACCGCGGTGCCGTCTTCTGCCGCGTCGTGCTGGTCTTCGTGCTGCTGCCGATGTCGCTGGCGGCGGCCAAGTTCGGTCGCTACATGTTGCCGCCACTGCTCGTGCTCGACATGGTGGCCGCGCTCGGCGCGACGCAGGTGCTCGCACTGATCCGGGAGCACCTCGTTCCCGTCTCGATGCGTCGCTTCGCGGCCGCCCTGATGACGATCGTGTTCGTGGGTGCGCCGTTCGTGGCGCAGGCGCAGTTCCAGCCGCACCCGGCGCTGTACCAGAACGTGCTCGGGGCGCGGATGTCCACGCCGGGCGCCACCTTCCCGAACGACGAACTATACGACGCGGGCATCCGCGAAGCCGTGGCCTTCGTCGTCGCCCACGCGAGGCCGGGAGCGGCGATCGTGTCCGACGCGCCCGGCGTCGTCGGCGAGTACGTGCTCCGGTCGCCACGGCGCGACCTCCAGGTGTGGTCGCTGTCGATGCGGGGTATCCCGCGCCCGCCCACCGACGCGTGGGTCATCGCGCAGGACAGCCACTCGTGTTTCGAGAGCCTGCAGATGGTCGAACAACTCCGGCGGGCCGCGACGCCCGCCTTCACGTACCGCGTGCGGGGGACCACGGCTGTGCAGGTCTTCCGCATGCCGTGGTAGTCTGGGCGAGCCATGGCCGCGAGCCTGCGCGGAGACGCGCCCGGCGCCGACTGGCGCTATCGTTCGTTGCTCGAGATCGTCGATCTCATCGGCGTGCACTCCACGCTCGACGAGATGTTGCCCGCCCTTGCGGGCTTCCTCGCGCGCATTGTCGACTTCGACATGATCGCGTTCGCGCTCATGTCTCCCGCGCCCGGCAACGCGATTGTCGACGTCTGCAACATCCCCATCGTACGTGACGGCCCGGCGATCAAGGTGATGCCGGCGACGAACCAGTTGCTGCCCGAGCCGAATGACCCCGGGCTCGGGATCGAGCGGTTCCGCGGTACGCCGGCGCCGGTGGTGGTGCACGACATCGAATCCGACGAACAGTTCCCCGAATTGCGCGCGGGCATGCAGGAACACGGCATCCACGCGTTGTGCATCCTCGGCATGAATACGCCCGTGCGCTTCGTCGGCTGCATCGGGTTCAGCGCCAGGCAGCCCGGAGCGTTCAGGAACGCCGATCTGGCACTGCTGTCGCGGATGGCCAGCCTGGTGGCCGTGGCCATCGACAACGTCCGCAACCACCAGGCGGCGGCGACGTACCGCGAAGAGCTCGCGACCGACCGGGACCACTGGCGGACGCTCCTCGAGGTCAACAACGCCATCGTCGGCAACCTCGACCTGACGGCGCTCCTGAACTCCCTCGCGCCGAATCTGCGCCGCGTGCTGCCGCACGACGTGTCGTTGCTCGCGCTGCTCGACGAACACACGAGCCGCCTCGAGGTGTTCGCGATCGATCCACCTCCGCCGCCGGGTGTCGCGCGGGCGCTGGCGACGATTGACGTGCGCAAGACGCCGGCGGCCGACGTACTCGCGCTGCGGCAGCCCATCGTGTTCCGCGACAGCGAGCTGGCGAGCCTCCCGGACGTGCTGCGCGAGGCCGAGTACGGACGCGCCCAACACGTCTGCCTGTTCCCGCTGCTCACGCCACGGCGGATGCTCGGCATCTTCGGCCTGGTGGAGATGCTGCTGTTCATCGCGACCCTGCTGGTCGCCTACGTG
>CAZJRM010000139.1:6797-14573 GCA_964547975.1 uncultured Vicinamibacterales bacterium
GCCCGACGACATCCGGCGCGGATCCGCGACCGCTGCGCAACGGGCGATCGCGCTCGAGAACGCCCTCGCGTTCCAGGAGATCGCCGCGCTCAAGGACCGCCTGACGCTGGAGAACCGCTACCTCGAGGAAGAGGTCGTCGATCGATCCGACTTCGAGGAGATCATCGGGAGCAGCCGCGAACTGCAGCGCGTCCTGTCGCAGGTGCGGAGCGTAGCCGACACCGACAGCACCGTGCTGCTGCTCGGCGAGACGGGCACCGGCAAGGAGCTGATCGCCCGCGCGATCCACAACCTCAGCCCCCGGAAGGGCCGCCCGCTCGTGGCTGTGAACTGCGCGTCGTCGCCCGCGGGCCTGCTCGAGAGCGAGTGGTTCGGCCACGAGAAGGGCGCGTTCACCGGAGCACTCGCGCAGAAGATGGGCCGCTTCGAACTGGCCAACCAGGGCACGCTGTTCCTGGACGAGATTGGCGATGTGCCCCTCGACCTGCAGGCCAAGCTGCTGCGCGTGCTTCAGGAGCGTCAGATCGAACGCCTTGGCAGCACGCGGTCCATCCACGTGGACTTCAGGCTGGTGGCCGCCACCAACCGCAACCTCGATGAGATGGTCGCCAGCCGCGAGTACCGAAGCGACCTCTACTATCGTCTGAACGTGTTCCCGATCCGGATCCCGCCACTGCGCGAGCGGCCGGAAGACATCCCCGCACTCATCCGGTACTTCACTCAGCGGTACGGACGCCGCCTGCGGCGGCGCATCGACAACGTGCCGGCCGAGACGATGGAGGTGTTGTGCCGGTGGCCGTGGCCGGGGAACGTGCGCGAACTGCAGAACGTGGTGGAGCGCGCCGTGATCCTGTCGCGCGGGTCCGACCTCGATGTGCCGCTCGCCGAGTTCCGGCAGCCCGCCCAGCCGGCCTCGGACGGCACGCTGGAAGCCAGCCAGCGCGACGCCATCGTGCGCGCGCTCGACGACACGGGATGGGTGATCGGCGGCCCGACGGGCGCCGCGGCCCGCCTGGGCGTGAAGCGGACCACGCTGACTTCCACCATGAAGCGCCTTGGGATCGTGCGGCCCACGCCTTCATCGCGAGGGTGACGCACCACCCTGTGACGCTATTTCGCCACGTGGCGGCACGTGACGAATGGCAGCAGGTATTGCCGCGACGCCTCTCCCGGTAAGTCCCTCAGCCAAGACCCTGCAGTTCCAGCACTTTCCGCCCGGTTCCTTTCGTCGCCGCCTGTGGCATGCCACCTGCTATCACCTTGCGGTATCGGGCCGTGCCATGCGGCAGCGCCCGTGATGTCCATCACACGCAGGAGGAACGATGAAGGGACAGATCCGAGTGGGGGCTGTCGGGATCCTCGCGGCGGCTCTGGCGGGCACAGCCTGCCGGACGCCGCCCGCGTTGCCAGCGCCGGTTGTGCAGACGGTGAGGGTCGCCGTGGCGGCCGAGACCAGCGCGGCACGTGACCTCAGGATGTCCGGCACCGTCGAGGCTGAGCGTTCGTCGTCGCTCGCGTTTTCGATCCCCGGCACGATCGAGGCCGTCTTCGTCCAGGAAGGAGAATTCGTACGGGCGGGGCAGCCCGTGGCCCGGCTGTCCGCGCGTTCTTACCAGGACGCGCTCAGCCTGGCCAAGGTGAAGGCCGCACAGGCGGAGGACGCCTGGCGCCGCCTCGAGCCCCTGCACCGTAACCGGACGGTTCCCGAGATCAAGTGGGTCGAGGTGGACAGCGGCCTGCAGCAGGCGAAGCTGGCTGTGTCGATGGCGCAGCAGAACGTCGATGACACCGTACTGAAAGCGGCTGAATCGGGCGTCGTCGCCCGCCGCAACGCCGAGGCGGGGTCGATCGCGATTCCCGGTAATCCCGTCGTGACGCTCGTCAGGACGAGTACGGTCTTCGCCACGGTGCCCGTGCCCGAGACACAGGTCGCCAGCGTATCGCGTGGCCAGGCGGCGACCGTTACGGTGGGCGCGCTGGGCCGGACGCTCAGCGGCCGCGTGCAGGAGATTGGCGTCGTGGCCAATCCACTCACGCGCACGTACGACGTGAAGGTGGCCGTGGAGAACCCGGACGGCGCGTTGCGCGTGGGGATGATCGTCGAGGTGTCGCTCCGCCAGGAGCAGCCCGGGACGGCCATCGTCGTGCCCCCGGAGGCCGTGCATCTCGACGAGGCCGGCAAGCCGTGCGTGTTCACGGTGGATGCCGCGGGCGTCGTGCGCCGGAGGGTCGTCGATGTGGCGGGATTTGTCGGCGAAGGAACAGCGCTCGCGTCGGGCGTGCTGGCTGGCGAGCGGGTCGTGGTGTCCGGATCGCCGATGCTCGCCGACGGCGTCACGGTGAAGGTGGCGCGATGAAACGGCTTTCCTTCGTCGAGAAGACGATGGTCCACTGGCGGATCGTCGTGGCGTTCGTCGCCGTACTGGTCGCCTACGGCACCTACTCCTTCGTGACGATGCCGCGCCAGGAGTTTCCGGAGTTCACCATCCGGCAGGGTCTGGTCGTCGGGGTGATGCCCGGCGCCACGCCCGAACAGGTGGAGAAGCGGCTCACCAAGCCGCTCGAGGAGTACCTGTTCGGCTTCAATGAAGTGAACAAGGCCAAGACCTACTCGCTGTCGCAGGAAGGCCGGGTGGTCGTGTTCGTCGAACTGGACGACTCGGTCAACGGCCCCGACGCGCCCGCGTTCTGGGCCAAGCTCCGTCACGGGCTCAACGAGTTCAGGAGCCAGGCGTTGCCGGCCCAGGTGCTGGCCGTCGTCGGCAACAACGACTTCGGCGACACGAGCGCGCTGCTCTTCACAATTGCCGCACCGGGTTACAGTCCGCGCGATCTCGAGACACACCTCGACGTCATCGAGTCGCACCTGCGGCGCATCCCCGCGACTGCCAAGCTGCGGCGCTACGGCCTGCAGGACGAGGTCATCCGGATCACGATCTCGCGCGATCGGCTGGCGCGTTACGCGGTGAAGCCCGCGGTCGTGTGGCTGTCGCTGCAGGGCCTCGGCGCCACGCCGATGCCCGCGCGCCTCGACACCGACAGCCTCGAGATGCCGATTCACGTGGGCGAGACGCTGCGGACCGAACAGGAACTGGGAGACACGATTCTCATCTCCGAGCCCACCGGGTCGCACGTGCGCCTGCGAGACGTGGCGACCATCACGCGCGAGTACGGCCACGCCGACTCGTACGTCCGCTACAACGGCACACAGGCGCTGATGCTCTCGATCGAGATGCAGAAGGGCAACGACATCGTCGCGTTCGGTGACCAGGTGGATGCGGCGCTCGCCGAGGTGTCGCGCGAACTGCCACCGACCGTGCAGATCGCGCGCGTCGCCGACCAGCCGAAGGTCGTGCGCACCGCCGTGAATCACTTTATGCGCGACTTCGGTCTCGCCATCGTGGCCGTCATTGCCGTGACGATGCTGCTGCTGCCGTTCCGCGTTGCGAGCGTCGCCGCGCTGACCATCCCGATTACCATCCTGAGCACGCTCGGCATCCTCAACCTGCTTGGCGTCGAACTCCACACGGTCTCGCTCGCGGGTCTCATCGTCGTGCTGGGAATGGTGGTGGACAACGCCATCGTGATCGTGGACGACCACATCGATCGCCTCGACAAGGGGGCCACGCCGTGGCAGGCCGCGTGGACGAGCACGCGCAGCCTCGTGGTGCCGGTGTTCACGGCCACGCTGGCGATCGTGGCGGCCTACGCGCCGATGGCGTGGCTGATGGCGGGCATGGGCCGCGACTTCATCGGCCCGCTGCCCACGACGATTGCCGTGTCACTGGGCGTGAGCCTGGTGATCGCGGTGACGCTGGTGCCGATTCTCGACTTCTGGTTCATCAAGCGTGGACTGCACCGCAAGCCGGGCGAAGGCCGTCGCAGTCTGCTCGACCTCGTGGAGTCCGCGTACGACTGGTGCCTCGACCAGGCGTTCGTCCACCCGTGGCTCACGCTGGCGGTCGGCGCCGGTGCCGTGGTCGGCGCCGTGTTCCTGGGCGGGGCGATCCCGCAGCAGCTCTTCCCGAAGGTCGATCGCAACCAGTTCGCCGTCGAGGTCTACCTGCCCGCGGGCCGGCCCCTCGCCGCGACGGACGGCGTTGTCCGGGGCATCGAGCAGGTGCTGCTGAAGGACTCGCGGACGGTCAATGTAACGTCGTTCATCGGCACCAGTTCGCCGCGCTTCCACACCGTCTACGCACCCAGCATGCCGGCGCGCAACTACGCCCAGTTGCTCGTGAACACTCGTGACGACGACGCCACGGTGGCGATGCTCGAGGAGTACTCAGCCAGGTTCCGTGGCGCGTATCCCGAGGGCTGGGTGCGCTGGAAACAACTCGACTTCCAGTCCGACAAGGCGCCGATCGAGGTGCGTCTGTCGGGCGACGATCTCACCACGCTGCGCGCGCTCGCGTCGAAAATCGAGGCCGGCGCGCGGCAGATCCCCGGGGCGACCTGGGTGCGCGACGACTTCGGCGATGCGGTCCCCGCCGTTGCCGTCGTGCCCGATCCCGACGCGTGCGCACGGCTGGGCGTATCGCCGGCGGCGCTGCAACTGTCGCTCGCTGTCGGCAGCCGGTCGGGAGTGAAGGTCGGCACCGTGTGGGAGGGCGACTATCCCGTCAGCGTCCTGCTGGCCGACGACCCGAAGGGCAAGGACTCGATCGCGGCGCTGACGCAGCAGTACGTCTCGAGTTCTCTGCTGGCTGCGGCCGTCCCGCTCGAGCAACTGGCACGCGTCCAGCCGTCGTGGACCGACGACACCATCGTGCGTCGCAACGGCGTACGAACGCTCAGCGTGCGCGTGGACGTGGCCATGAACGTGCTCGCGACAGACGTCCAGCGCCAGGTCGATCAGATCGTCGCCGGCCTCGGGCCCACGCCAGGCGTGCGTATCGAGTACGGTGGCGAGAAGCAGGCGATGGTCGAACAGTACGGGCCGCTGACCAGGTCGCTCGTCACGAGCATCGCGATCATCTACCTGATCCTGCTCGTGCAGTTCCACCGCAACCGGAAGGTGCTGCTGGTGATGATGACGATGCCCCTCAGCGTGGCGGGGGCGATGCTGGGACTTCACGTGACCGGCAATCCGTTCGGCTTCACGTCATTCATGGGCATTATCAGCCTGATGGGGATTGTCGTGCGCAACGGGATCATCCTGGTTGGTTACGCCGAACACCTCGAGAAGGCCCAGGGGCTCGACGGGCGCGAGGCGGCGCTGGCGGCGGGCAAGCGTCGGATGCGCCCCATCTTCCTCACGTCCGCGGCCGCCGCGGTTGGTGTCGTGCCGATGATCCTGAGCCGGTCCACGCTCTGGGCGCCGCTCGGCGCGGTCACGTGTTTCGGACTCATCTGCTCGATGGTGCTGACGCTGTTCGTCCTGCCGGTGGCGTACTGGCGGCTGGCGTCACGCCCTGGTGGACATCCGAGCGTCAAGGTGCCGGACGCGGCGTTCGCGGGGATGCTCGTGCTGGCGCTGCTGGTGCCGGCGGGCCCGGCATCGGCGCAGGACGAACCGCAGGGGCCCCTGACGCTGCAACAGTGCCGCGAGCTGGCGGCGAGACGCAACGGCAACGTCGTGGCGTCGCGGGAGGAAGTGACCGCAGCCCGGCAGACGGCGCAGGGCGTCGCGACCAGGCGGCTTCCACAAGTGTCTGCCGGGGCCATGGGCCTAGCTGCGTGGTCGCCCTTGACGTCGATCGAGACGTCGGGCGGTTACCTGCCGGTGTTCGAAGGCGGCAACGCGACGTCCATGTCCGCCTACATGCCGTCAGGCACGATGACGATGGCGGAGCACGGGTATGCGGCGGCCATCACCGCCATGCATCCTCTGTATACCGGCGGGCGTGTGAAGAACGGCATGCGCCTGGCGGAGCTCGGCGTGGACGTGGCGCGCGACCGCGTCGTGATGGCGCAGCGTGAAGCCGAGGGGCAGACCGAGGAGAAGTACTGGCGGCTGGTCGAACTGAGCGAAAAGGGCAAGACGTTGACCGCCTACCAGGAGCTGCTGGCGACCATCGAGAAGCAGGCGAATGACGCGCTGGACGCCGGGCTCACCACGCGCAACGTGTTGCTGAAGGTGCAGGTGGCACGGCGGAAGGCCGATGTCGATCGCCTGAAGCTCGACAGCGGAACGCGTCTGTCGGCACGAGATCTCCGCCTTCACATCGGCCTTGCCGCGGGCGACCGCGTGGCGCTAGGCGACGTACTGGCGGCGCCAGCCGACCCGACGGCGCTGGGAACATGGCGGGACGGAGGCGTCGATCGGCGCCCCGAGATCCGGCAACTGCAGCGGGCCGTCCAGGCCGAAGAACTGCAGGCTGAACTCAAGCGTGGCGAGATGAAGCCCACGGTAGCCGTCGGCATGGCGGCGCTGCGGTATCAGTTCTCGGGCCTGTCGGCGGTGAACGACGTGGCCGTGATCGGCACCGTGAGCGTGCCGATCAGCGGGCGATGGGAGGCGAGCCACGGCGTGGCGGCGCACCAGGCGAAGGCGTCGGCGGCGCGGACGCGCCTGGCCGACGCGCAGGCGTTCATCGGGCTGGAGATCGAGAAACGCTGGGACGACCTCGGCACCGCCTGGGCGTCCGCCCAGGTGGCCGAGAGTGCGATCGAGCAGGCTGAAACGAACCTGCGCGAAGAACGAGACAAGTACGACGCCGGACTGACGACGCTGTCGGACGTGCTCGAAGCCGAGGTACTGGTCCACCAGGCGCAGGACCAGCGGATCGAAGCAAGGCGAGACTACTGGCTGGCCCGCAGCGCGTACCTGCGGGCCGTCGGCAAGGATGACAAGGTGAGCGGCCTGTAGCGCCTACTTCCATCACCGCCGGCCGGCGTCCCACCCGAGGCATGGATGGCCTTCTCGCTGGACGTCGCACCATCCGTCTCCGCGACGTTCTGAGGGGCCCGAAACAAGTGCTTTCGCGGAAGTGCGCCCGTGGCCGAACCCACGTTCGACCGAGTTTGGCGCCTGACCATTAGGAACGGAGACCTTCGTACTCGCGCCTCAGGATGAACGGCCCGACCTTCTGGGTGACCAGGACTCCGAACAGGGTAAGACGGGGCGTCTGCGGGTGCCTCTTCCATGAGAGACGGTGCGCACGCAACGTCACCGTCGCGCCCGGCAGCGCCTTCTGCACGGACTGGACCACTGCCCATTGGTCCGCCGTCGCCTTGAGCGCGTTCGCGCTCACGACAACGAGGTCGGCGGGGCAGACGACAACGTCGGCGTATTCCGGGAACCAGCGCAGGTGCGCCTGGAGCCGGTCCGCACCATCGCGCGCGTACGGCGGGTGGTCGGCGACGGCGGCGAATGCCTGGTCGGTGATCGCCTCGATGGCCTCCTCCATGGGCAGCATGCCGGCGGCCTGGCGAGCCTGCTGCTCGGGCGTGCCGTGTCCTGCGATCCACTCGGCGATGTAGCGCTTCTTCTCCTCGTGCAGCGCGAGCTGAGCGGCTCGGTCTTGCTGGTTCCTGTCGTGCTTGGCGGCCAGGTCGGCACGGAAGCGGCGATGCGCCTCGGGCGGCACGTCGCGGGCCGGCCCCTCGTCGGTCCCCACGTCGAACAGCACGCGGCCCTGATCGGAGCTGACGTAGCAGCGCTTTGGCGACGGGGCTGGATGCACCACCGCACGCTGGGCCCGGTCCGTCAGGAAGGCCTGCGCGACCTGCAGGCGTCGCTCGTGGTCGGCTTCGCGCTTCTTGGCTCGCGTGACGGTGCGCTCGGCCAGGTAGACGCGCTCCCGCTCGTGGTTGCGTGCGGCCTCCCTGAAC
>CAZJRM010000140.1:0-14525 GCA_964547975.1 uncultured Vicinamibacterales bacterium
TCGGTGTAGTCGGCTTCCTGCTGGACGAACGCGTAGCCGTACTGCGTGAAGCCGCTGGCGGCGGCGTACAGCAGCCCCTTGTGCCTCGGCGACTGGTCGATCAGGCTCTCGATGGTCTTGAGCGCGAACGGAATCGCGTCGCGCACCAGTTCGGGGTCTTCGTCACGGGCAAACGACGAACTGCTCCCCGAGGCGAGCGCGTCACCAATCTTGTTGACGGCAATGGTCTTGACCGAACACCCGGTCATCACGGTGACCAGGGCGGCGACCGCCAGGAAGGACAAGGACCGACGCGGTAGTTCCGTCATACGCCTCCACACGGACTTCCCATTGTAGTCCAGCCGATTTCCTTGACAAAAACCTCTTTGCAGTCTACATCTTGCAGGCGGCCAGGGAGTGCCGACCCAGCATGATCCTCGAGACCGTCCGCGTCGAGAACTTCAAGTGCGTTGATGACTCCACCGAGTTCACGACCCCCTCACTGACGACCTTGGTCGGCAAGAATGAGGCCGGGAAGACGGCCGTCCTGAAGGCCCTCTACCGCCTCAATCCCGTGATGCCCGCCGAAGGGTTGTTCCGGGAGACCGAATACCCGCGCCGGCGCTGGGCGGGCCATCGCGACCGGGCCAGGCGCGCGGCCGACCGTGTCATCACCACCGTGTGGCGCCTCGAGGCGCCCGACGTCGACGCGCTGGCCTCCATCGTCGGGCCGGACGGCCTGGCCAGCTCGCGCGTGGTCGTCAGCAAGGGGTACGACAACCGCCTGCGCTGGCAGGTCGACATCGACGAACGCCGGATCGTGGCGAACCTGGTGCGCGGCGCCCAGCTGGATCCCGAAGAAGCCAAACACTACTGGTCCATCGCGAGCGTCGCGGACCTGATGCGCGCGCTCGAATCGCTGGAGGCGCCTGCTGCGGCGCACACGGCGCTGCTCTTCGATCTGCACCAGCGTTTCCCGAGCGGCGCCGTCGAAGACCGTGTGGTGGCCGTCCTCGAACCCCGGCTGCCGAAGTTCCTCTATTTCGCCGAGTATCACCGCCTGCCCTCGGAGGTGGCGATCGACGATCTCGTGCGCCGCAAGGCGGCCGGCGAACTGACGGTGATGGACACGGTGTTCCTGGCGTTGCTGGAGATGGCGAACACGACGCCGGAAGACCTGTCGGACATCGACCAGTTCGAGTACCTGATTGCCGAGCTCGAAGCGGCGTCCCAGCGTGTCAGCCGGGACGTGCTCGAGTATTGGACGCAGGACCGGTCGCTGGAGGTCGACTTCCGCTGCGACGCCGCGCGACCCAACGATCCGCCGCCCCTCAACACCGGCTACGTCCTGCGGATGCGCATCCGCAACCGCCGCCACAACGTGACGCTCGGATTCGACGAACGCAGTTCCGGGTTCGTGTGGTTCTTCTCGTTCCTCGTCTGGCTGTCCCACGTCCGCCGCGACACGACGAACGACTACATCATCCTGCTCGACGAACCCGGCCTGGGGCTGCACGCCCGGGCGCAGATGGACATGATGCGGTTCATCCGCGAGCAGTTGCTGCCGTCCTACCAGGTCGTCTATACGACGCACACGCCGTTCATGATCGACCCGGCGCACCTCGACGGGGTACGAACGGTCGAAGACGCGTCGGCTGGCGACCTGGTCCTCGGGACGAAGGTCGGCGATCGGTTCCTCAGCACCGACCCCGACACGCTGTTTCCTATTCGCGCGGCGCTGGCCTACGACGTCGCGAAACGGAGCGTGTCGGGCGCGCAGGTCCTGCTCGTCGACCGGCCGAGCGACGTGTTGTACCTCAAGTGGTTCTCCCGCGAACTCGAGCGGATCGGCCGTGAGCATCTCGACCCCGAGTGGACCATCGTGCCCGTCGGCGGCCTCGACAGCATCGTGCCGTTCGCGACGCTCTTCGCGACTTCGTCTCAGCGCACCGTCGTGCTGACCGACGGGCTGATGAGCCACCCGAGGCGCCTCGAGGGGCTCCAGGAACGCGGCATCCTGCAGTTCGGCCGCATCCTGAGGCCAGCGCTCTATCTCGACGTCGACCAGGAGGACGCGCAGATCGAAGACCTTCTCGGACGACGGCTCTATCGGGAACTCGTGACGGGCTGCTACAAACTGCGCGAGTCCGGCGTGCTGGCTGACCGGGACAATGGCGACACGCAGCCGCCGAAACGCCTGGTCGCCAGGGTCGATGCCCACTTCGCCACGCTGCCCCCCTGGGCGCCGCGGTTCGACAGCTTCGGCCCCGCCTCGCACCTGCTCGAGAACGGCGTGGAACTGCGCGAGTCCCTGCCCGATCTCGACGTGGCGCTCCTGCGATTCGAGCGCCTGTTCCGCGATCTCAACAGCTTCGTTGCCGACTGACATCGGGCCGGCGCCCCGGGCGCCGGCGGAGGATCCATGGCCATCGACTGGAACGATGTCCGTTACAGGGGCGACGCTCGTGACGTCCAGGAACTGCTGACGTCCTACCGCGTGGCCGACTATCTCGAAACCTTCGAAGAAAACCGCCGGCAGATCGACCAGGGCGTGCGTGAGCGGCTGCTCAAGGAAGGGATCCGCCTGAGCGAGCGCCTGTCGCCGCGTATCTACCGGCTCTTCCGCGAGGTCTGCGCCGCGCTCGAACTCGAGGCGCAGGCCGAGGTGTTCTGTCTGCCGTCCCAGGAACTCAACGCGTTCGCGTTCCTCGACGTCCGCAAGTCGGGCACCTACTCGCTCATCGGTGTCACCGCGGCGGCGCTCGAACAACTCGAAGACGCCGAGCTGAAGGCCATCCTGGGCCACGAGATCGGGCACATCCTCTTCGGCAACAACCGGCTCGCGGCGCTCATCTCCACCGACGCCGGGAACCCGTCGCTGACCGTGTTGCCGGCGCTCGGCGAAAGCCTGTTCCTGCGCTGGCGGAAGAAGGCCGAAATCAGTGCCGACCGCGTGGCCGTGTTGTCGAGCCGGGATTTCCAGTCGACGGCGACCGCCCTGATGCGCGTGACCTTCGGCCTGAGCGAGAAGAACCTGAACCTCGACATCGACGCGCTCATCGGGCAGGTGGACGAAATCAAGGGGCGGCCCGAGCTCATCGAAGAGACGTTCGCGTCACATCCGCTCCTCCCGATTCGCCTGCGGGCGGCCGAGTTGTTCTCCCGCTCCGAGAAAGCGCGCCGGGCCGGGTATCCCGTGGACGGCGAGGCCCTCGGAGACGACGCCCTCGAAGACGGCGTCGATGCGCTCGTGACGTTGACCCGGCGGTATCCCTTCCAGCCGCTGCACCAGCACATGATGCGCGCGGTGGCCCTGGCGGGGGCCCTGCTGCTCGGCGCTGACCGCGATGTCAGCGATGAAGAGGTCAAGATCCTGGTCCAGATCCTCCACAAGTGGTTCACCGACGAACCGGAGGCCGAAATCGTCACCGATCGCGACACCGTCGTGGCGCGCCTGCCGGAGACGCTTGCTGCCGTACGGGCCGAAGGCGGGACCGACGAGAAGACGTTCATCCTCTCCCGTCTTGCCGATGTGGCCCTCGCCGACGGAGCCCTTATGGACGCGGAAAGCGCGGTCATCCTGGATGTGGCGCAGCAGCTCGAGGTGCCCGCGAAGATGGCCTACGCGGTCATGGTCGGGGCGGCGCAGTCGACGGGATTCCGGACGGATGTGAAGCTGAACCGGATGGCCGAGGAGATCCGGAGGTCGATGAACCTGGGACTTCGTCCTCCCCAGCGGTAGGCCTTGTCACATTTTGCACACGAAATGGTCCAAGGTTGTAGACGACTCGCCCGGAATGCCGATATTGCCTATATGGTGTAACGGCACGAGGGTTGCACCGGGTCGGCTGACAACTCCATGACCGTACGTCGTCTCTGCGTCATCATCCTGTTCGCCCTGCTCGTTCCGGCCGTGTCCATGGCCGGTTCCCGGACCATTGCCGCCCGCGATGCGTTGCGCGTGCAGGCGGCCAGCGGCGATCGCGAATGGACCATCGGGAACGACCGGATTACGCTTCTGATCAACCTGGACGAAAACTCGAGTTTCGGTGCCAGGGCCGTCCTGGTGCCCGGGACCGAACGGCAGATCGACCTGGGCGGCGGCAGTGACCACTTCCTGACCCTGGGCGGGGTGGTGACCGGCTTCGGCGTCAGAGACGAAGGCTGGACGTTTGTCGAGGCAACGACGGCCGATGTCGACGGGTCGTTGCGCCTGGGCTTCACCTACCGCCACGACGGCGAACGGGTCACCGCGACGCGCTGGTACGCGACCTCGCCGAATACGCCCACCATCGAGTCCTGGACGACGGTGACCGCAGGGCCGTCGCCCGTCGTGCTGTCGGGGCTGAATCTCTGGCACGTGGTCCTGCCGCCTGGCGACGTGGACTGGCTCACCGGCCTCCAGGTGCCGGAAGGCTCGGCGCCGTTCTCGCGCCAGCGGTCATCGCTGCAGATCGGCGACCAGGTCAACCTCGGTGCGAGCGGGCGCTCGTCGGAGTTCACCGTACCGTGGCTGGCCGTCGACCAGGGCCCTGACAAGCTCTACGCGGGTCTCATGTGGTCCGGGGCGTGGGCCGGCTACATTCGCCGCCTCGACGACGGGATGCGGCTGTCGCTCGGCCTGCCGGCTACGGTCACGACCGTGCAGCCTGGGGAGACCCTCGAGACGCCGCGCTTCTTCTTTGGCATCGCGCCCGGTCCGGGGGCCGACGTCGCCGCGAGCATGCGTCCGTTTCTCCGTGAGACATTGCGGCGCGGGCGTGGCTGGGACCCGGTCGTCACCTACAACACGTGGTTTGCTTACGGCACGCACGTGAGCGAAGACGTGGTGATGAAGGAACTGCGGGCCAATGCGGAACTGGGCACCGAGTTGTTCGTCCTGGACGCGGGCTGGTATCCCGGGCAGCACGACTACTGGGAATTCAGCGAAGGGCTCGGGCAGTACGCCGCTGACGAGGAACGCTTTCCGAACGGTCTCGCCGTCCTCGGCGACGAGGCGCGCAATCTCGGCATGAAGTTCGGGATCTGGGTCGAGCCGGAGCGTGTCGATCTCGCCACGGTGTTCGAGCAGGGCGAGATCCAGGAGCGCTGGCTGGCGCAGCACGACGGCGCGTGGGATCCGAATCTTGCCCCCGAGAACACGACGGCCGCGCAGATCTGCCTCGCGGACGACGAAGCGCGGGCGTGGCTCTTCAACCGGCTCGTCCGGTTCATCGAAGAGAACCGTCCCGACTACCTCAAGTGGGACAACAACCTCTGGGTGAACTGCAACCGGCCGGGTCACGGCCACGGGTCCGAGGACGGCAATTTTAAGCACGTCCTGGGGCTCTACTCGGTGCTGGCCGCGCTTCGGGAGCGATTCCCGGGCCTGGTGATCGAAAACGTGTCCGGCGGCGGCAACCGCCTCGATCTCGGCATGGCCCGCTACACCGACACGGCCTGGATGGACGACCGGTCGGCGCCATCGGTGCACGTCCGCCACAACCTCGAAGGCCTGTCGGCGGTGTTCCCGTCCGCCTACCTCCTGTCCTTCATGATGGATCACGCCGACGAATCGGTGTTCGACCCTGCCGACCTGTCGATGTACGTGCGCAGCCGGATGCCCGGCATGCTGGGCTTGTGCCTCCGCACCGGCGACCTCGAAGACGCCGTCCGGGACCACCTGGTGCGCGAGATTGCCATCTACAAGGGCGTGCGTGACGTGCTGCGCAACGGCACGTTGGCCTTGCTGACGCCGCAGACGTGGTCGGGCGTCGAAGGCGGGTGGGACGCGGTGCAGGCCACGTCGGCCGAACTGCCGCAATCCGTGCTGTTCGTCTACCAGCAGAACGATGGCGTGGACGACGCGATCATCCGGCCGCGCGGGCTGCTGGCCGACCGCACGTACCTCGTTCAGACGGTCGACGACGGCGAAATCGGGACCGCCACGGGCGCGGACCTCATGCGCGAGGGCCTCGGCCTGCACGACACGGGCAGGAGCGCGGCGCAGGTCATCGTCCTGACGCCGCTGACGGCAGAAGCGGCGGCGAAACGACAGCGCTGACGGCAGGGCCGGCTGAAGCCGGCCCCCACGCGAACCGAGTGCCGGCCTCGAGGTTGTGCGGATGTGGCGAGGGGCTTCAGCCGGACGTCTTCGTCACGACGTCTTCTCCACCCAGATCTCCGCCAGGTGCACGACCGTCTCGACCGACTTCTGCATCCACTCGAGCGGCACCCACTCCTTCTTCCCGTGGAAGTTCATCGACCCGTTGAAGAGGTTCGGCGTCGGCAACCCCATGAACGACAGGCGTGAACCGTCCGTGCCGCCGCGGACCGGCGGCCGGTGCGGCGTGACGCCGGCCCGCCGAATCGCCTCTTCGGCGTACTCGACGACGTGCGGGGTTTCGTCGAGCTTGTAGCGCATGTTCCGGTACGACGGCTTGATCGCCACGGTCACGGCCGCCCCCGGATATCGTTTCTGCATGAAGGCGGCGGTGTCGCGCAGGACCTCTTCCAGTTCGACCAGCCCTTCCTCCGTGAACGAACGGACGAGCAGCGACGCGGTGGCCTCCGACGTGTTGCCGCCAACAGAGATCGGGTGCAGGAAACTCTCGCGCCCTTCGGTCGTTTCCGGCGTGCGGTGCTGCGGCAGTGCCTGGAGGAACGCCGAGATCACCCGCACGGCATTGACCATCTTGTTCTTCGCGTAGCCGGGGTGCACGTCCGCGCCGACCACAGTCACGATGGCCGTATCGGCGCAGAAGGTCTCGGCTTCGAGCGAGCCGAGGCCCGATCCGTCAATCGTGTAGGCGACGCTGGCGCCGAACCTCCCGACGTCGAAGTGCTCGGTTCCGCGCCCGACTTCTTCGTCGGGCGTGAACCCGACGCGGATGGGGCCGTGGAGGCGGCGCGGCTGTTCGCGCATCTGCCACAGCGCTTCGAGGATGACCGCGACACCGGCCTTGTCGTCGGCGCCGAGCAACGTCGTGCCGTCGGTCGTGACGATCGTGCAGCCCTTGCAGGCCGCCAGTTCCGGTTCGTCCGCCACGCGAATGATCTGCGACGGGTCACCCGGCAGGACGATGTCCCGGCCGTCGTAGTCCGCATGCACCTGCGGATTGACGTTGGCGCCCGTGACCCCGAAGTACGTGTCGACGTGGGCGATGAGACCGATGGTCGGGACCCGGCGGTACGCGGGGTGCCGGTGCGGCACGTTGGACGGCAGCGTCGCCATCACGTATCCCCACTCGTCCATCGCGGCATCCTCCAGCCCGGCCGCCTTCAGGTCGTCGACCAGCACGCGCAGAAGGTCTTTCTGTTTCTCCGTCGACGGATACGTCGTCGAGGAGTCGGAGGACTGCGTGTCGATCTTCACGTAACGGATGAAACGGTCGAGCAGAGATTCACGGGTGGACATGTCAACTCCAGGGGTTGGGGATTGGGGATTGGGGATTGGGGATTGGGGATTGGGGATTGGGGAACAGCCAGGCTTCAACCAACCCCCATTCGCCAACCCCCGATCCCGACACTATGCACCAACGTATCTCGCGAACGCCTCCGTCGCGACATTGCCGCCGCTGATGATGGCGACCGTGGTGCCGGGCGTGTCGCGGAACGATCGGCCGTCGCGCGACCAGGTCGTCGGCGCGGACAACCGTGCCGCGGCCGGCGCCGCGGCGCCGCTCGGCTCGGCCACCAGCCGCACCTCTTCGAACAGCCACCGCACCGTATCCCGGACCACGTCGTCCGTGACGGTCACGATCTCGTCGACAAAGGCCGTCACGTGGGCGAAGGTGACGTCACCCGCGCGAACGGCCAGCAGGCCGTCCGCGATGCTGGTGCCCGCATCGACGGTGACGGCGCGGCCGGCCTGCATGGATCGGGTCAGTCGCGGTGTGACCGCCGGTTCGACCGCCACGACGCGGACGTCGCGCCGCAGGTGTTTGACCGCCGCGGCCACGCCGCCAATCAGGCCCCCGCCGCTCGCCGGCGCCAGCACGGTACGCACGTCGGGGCATTGTTCGAGGATTTCGAGTCCCATCGTGCCCTGCCCGGCGACAATCCAGGGATGATCGAACGGCGGCACGATGGTCAGGCCCCGCCGCGCGGCTTCCGCTTCGGCCCGCGTTTTGCGCTCGATGGTGGTGCGGCCTTCGAACAGCACCTCGGCGCCAAGGCGGCGGGCGCCGTCGGCCTTGACCGCCGGCGCACCCTCGGGCATGACGATGACGGCGGGGCAGCCGAGGTCGCGGGCGGCCAGGGCCAGCGCAAGGCCGTGATTGCCCGACGAATACGTGACGACACCGAGGGCGCGCACCGTCGGATCGAGTTGCTGAAGCATGTTGGCCGCGCCGCGAATCTTGAACGCGCCGCTCCGCTGCAGGCTCTCGCACTTCAGCCATAACGGGAGCGCCGCGCCCGTGTCGCCGGCATCGACCAGCGGCGTCACGCGGGCGAGCGGGCGGATTCGTGCGGCCGCCTCTCGAATCTCCTGCAGCGTCACCAGACCGTCCATGCTGTCTCCATCGTTCTCGGCCCGCGGCTCTCGGCCGGCGGCTTGCGGCCTGATGTGGGGGCCGGTTTCAGCCGGCCCTGGCGGGCGATGCCCGCATGTGCGCCGCGCCTCGGTCCTCGTCCCTACGCCAGACCGTGCCGCTCCAGTCTCGCCGAATCGCTGAGGATGTCTTTCGTCGGACCGTCGGCGACGACCTTTCCACCATCCATGATCACGGCCCTCGAACACAAGCGCTCGACGAGGACCAGGTCGTGTGTCGCGAGGATCTGCGTGGCCGGAAGGCCCGCGAGCAACTCGACGAGACTGCGGCGGCCGCGCGGATCCAGGCCAGACGAGGGTTCGTCCATGAGCAGTAGGCCCGGTCGAGACACGAGTACGCCGGCGAGGCAGACGCGGCGCTTTTCGCCCGTGGACAAGTGGTGCGGCGAGCGCGCGTCGTAGCCCGCGAGGCCAACAGCGGCCAGCGCGGCGCGTACGGCGTCGTCGACCTCGCCTGCGGGCCAGCGGCGCGCGCGAGGTCCGTAGCCGACGTCTTCGCCGACCGTCAGGCCGATCAACTGGTCGTCCGGATCCTGGAAGACGATCCCGACGAGATCGCGGACGCGGCGGATGGTGTCTGGCGTCAGCGTCACGTCGCCAATCGTGATGAGGCCGGCGGGTTCGTGCCGGTGGGTGTGCCTGCCGGCTTCGTGTGAGTGCAGGTATCGCCGGCGTTCGGGCAGCAACCCCGCCAGATGCAGGAGCAGCGTCGACTTGCCAGCGCCGTTGGGACCGAGCAAGGCCACCCGTTCGCCAGGCGTGACCGATAGCGACACCGAAGCGAGCGCGGGCGATCCGTCCGGGTAGTGGTACTCCAGGCCTGCGACGCGGACACCGACGGCCGGCAGCGCGGGGCCGGTCACGACGTGCCTCCCCGCGCGCGCCGCGCCTGCTCGATGGCCTCCGCGCGTTCAAGCGAACGCAGCAGGAGCGCGGCGACGAGCCGCCCGAAGCCTCGCAGCGTTTCGATGGGGTCCGCCATCACCGCACTCCACGCGCCGGCGGCCGGCCTGCGGGCTTCGCGCGCGCGCAGCATCGCGCCGGCCTGGCGCAACACAATAGTGAGGCTGGCGAGCGTCGCCTCGAAGATGTCGGCGAGTCTCGCAGGAAGACCCAGGTGCCGCGCGGCGCGCGCCAGGCCGCCGGGGCCGAGGAACGTGGCGAGACCCGCGCCGAGCGACGCCGCGCTCCACGCCCGCGCGACCAGCGCCGCGGCGACATCGAGACGCGTGCCTGCCGGTGCCAGCAGTGCCGCCGGGGCGGCAAAGAGCGCGACCACGGGCAGGAGCCAGGCGACACGTCGACCCGCGTCGCGGCCCGTCAGGCCGGCGCGCCAGAACAGCCACACTCCCCACGCGAGCGAACACGCCCAGAGCAGCCACGCCCACGCGGGCGCGCCGTGCCCTCGGAGTCCTGCCGGCGCCACGGCGGCTGCGACGATCACGGCGAGCGCGCAGGCCAGCAACAGACCGGGACGGCTATTCATGGGAAACCGGGCGTGAGGTCCGCAGGCCCCGGCTGATGAACCAGGCCAGGCCTGCGGTGACGAGGGTCCCCACGACTCCGGCCAGGGCCGTCGCGATGCCGGACGACCGCACGAGTGGGATCACATAATCCGGAAACGGCGCCGTCCCCACCGTCGTCGCTCGCCCGGCGAATCCGAGGCGCTCGGCCGTGTGTTCGAGACCGTCCGGCAAGGCCGAGGCAAACGGCGACAGGAATGCCGCAATCATGAGGGCTACCCCCAGCGCGCCCAGGAGCGCGGCGGCGGGGTAGGCCGGTCCGGTCGACGACGTGACACCACGTACGAGATCCGGCCGCCACCGGACCACGGTCGTGACGACGGCACCGGTCAGGGCCGCTTCGAGGATGCCGACCAGCACGTGGGTCAGCAGCATGACCGGCAGAATCCCACGCAGCGGGTACAACCCGGACAGCCCCAGCCACAGCGCCGTCAGCGCGGCGGACACCAGCGTGGCCGCAAACGCGCCGGCCACGGCGCCGGCCACCACGCCACGTTCGGTCCGGATCGTCCGGGTCGCGAATGATGTCACCGCGTATCCGGCCAGCACGCCGCCGAGGCCCATGTCGGTGATGTTGGCGCCGAGGGCCGCCAGCCCGCCGTCCTGGAAGAGTAGCGCCTGCACGGCCAGTACGACCGCTATGACGATGAGCCCGCGCCACGGTCCGAGCAGCGTGGCCGCCAGGGCGGCGCCCACCAGGTGGCCGCTCGTTCCCGGCGCAACGGGCACGTTGATCATCTGCGCGGCAAAAATGAAGGCGGCTGCGGCGCCGAGCACACCCGCCGGCGCGGGTGTGGGATCGCGACGTTCCGCCCTGAGGGCGCCCGCCACGCCCGCGCCCGCCGTCAGCCAGGTGGCGCCGACGATGGACGCGCTCAGAAACCCGTCGGGGATGTGCACGGGGTAATTATAGGGGATAGGGAATAGGCGATAGGGAACAGGGGCAAGGCAAGGGGACAGGGACCGAGTGAGGCCGGGCGTGCCGGGTGATTCCGGGCGGGCCCTGCGAGCACGCCCAGCGCGGAGGTCGCAAACGTGACCGTGAGGGGGTGACACGCTTGGGGATGGGGGCCCCCAAGCCTGCTCCAGGACGAACTGCCGGTAAGGTCACGTTTGCGGGCGTGTCGAGCCGGGAGCGCCCGGGAGCGCCTGGAGCGCCCGGCCTCACGCTGTGGCACGCTGGCCGGCGAGTCGGCGGCTACCAGCCGTAGCAATCGAACTTGTGCCGGCACTTCTCGCAATACCAGCAGCCCTTGACCCGGATGAGTTCGGTACTGCCGCAGGCTTCGCAGATGAGGGCGGTCAGCACGCCCGGGCCCGGCGGCCGTGACGGTTCGGGCGACGGTGTGGGTGGCTGATCCGACGGCGACACCGCGGGCTGAGGGTCGGGCAGGGGGCGTGTGGGCATGGAAGCCATTATAGTGAAGAGACCCCGGAGAAATGTGACGTGCTGCCTGTCGTGTGCCTGGTCGTGCTGCTCACCCTGTCGCGTGCGACGCCGGCGACCGCCCAGCCGGCCGTCCAGACGGTCGTGCCGTCGGTGGAGGAGACCGTCGTGGTGACCGGCGGCACGACGCCCGTGACGTTTCGAGAACTGCCCCGGACCGTCCGCGTCATCACGCGCGAGGAGATCGCGCGGCTGCCCGCGACGACCGTGACTGACCTCGTGCGACTGGTCGCCAGCGTCGATGTCCGCGCCAGGGGGCCCCGGGGGACCCAGGCCGACTTCTCCGTCCGCGGCGCCGGGTTCGGGCAGGCGCTCGTGCTGGTCGACGGCGTGCGCGTCAACAACGCGCAGACGGCGCACCACAACGCGGATCTGCCCGTGTCCCTCGAGGACATCGAGCGCGTCGAAATACTCCTTGGGCCAGGCTCGTCGGCCTTCGGCGCCGACGCGTTCGGCGGCACGATCAACCTGATCACCCGCCGTGGCCCGTTGCCCGCGTCGTGGTCCGGCGCGGTGGGCGAACACGCCTTCGTCGACCTCGGCGGCGCTGTGAGCCTGCGCGCCGGCGATCTCGTCCAACGCCTGTCCGGCCAGGTATCGCGGTCCGACGGGTTCATGTTCGATCGCGAGTTCCGGACGCTCACCCTGCGGTCGCGCACGGCCCTGGGCGCCAGGACGGCCGTCACGGCCGGCTTCGTGGACAAGGCCTTCGGCGCCAACGGGTACTACGGCGCCTCGCCCTCCAAGGAGTGGACGACGTTGTGGACGGTGGGGGCCGAACGGACGTTGGTGGCGCGCGAGGGCCGCCGCGTGGCGGCGTGGTCGTCCTACCGCCACCACCGCGACCGGTTCCTGTGGGACGTCGCCAGGCCAGGCCTGTTCGAGAACACGCACCGGACGCAGGCCGTCGAGGCCGGCGTGCGCGCGCAGCTTCGCGTCGGCCCCCGGTCCGACGTCGGCGTCGTCGCTGAAGCCGCCGGTGACTGGATCAGTTCGTCGAACCTCGGCCAACACCGCGTGGTGCGGGCGGCCGTGGCGGCGGACGTCCAGCATCGGCTCGGAGAATCGACCACAGTCCACGCGGCGGCTCGCGCCGATCTCTACTCGACGTTCGGCGCGGCGGCGAGTCCGTCCGTCGGGGTCAGTCACTGGGTGTCCCCGGGCCTCCGGTTTCGGAGTTCGCTCGGCCGGGCGTTTCGCGTGCCGAGTTTCACCGAACGTTTCTATCGCGACCCGGTGCACCAGGCGGCCGACGATCTCGACCCCGAACGTGCGTGGGCGGTGGACGCGGCTGCGGACTGGCTGCCGTCGCCCTCGTGGCAGGCCACCTTCGGCGTCTTCCGCCGATGGGAACACGATGTCATCGACTGGGTGAAGTCGCGGCCCTCCGACCTCTGGCGGACGAGCAACATCCGCGCGGTGTCGGTGTCGGGACTGGAGGCAGGCGTGACGTGGATGGCGCCGGGCGGCGCGTCCGTCCGCGCGGATTACACGTGGCAGTCGGTCGACGCGGGCCCGCTCGCGCTCCTGTCCAAGTACACGCTCGACTACGCGCCGCGGTCGTTCATCGTTGCCGCGAACGGGCCGCTGCCCTGGGCGATGGAGGCGGGCACGCGACTCGAGGCGCGCGACCGGACGGGCCGCGATCCGTACGTCCTCACCGGGGTCAGACTGTCGAGGCGACTCGGACGTGCGAAGATCTACGCCGATGTGTCGAACCTCTTTGGCGTCCGCTACGAAGAAATCCGGGGTGTTGCCATGCCGGGCCGGTGGATGACGGTCGGACTCGAGGTGGGCCGATGACCGACGCAGGGCACGACGCGCGCGTCGCGGCGTGGATGGCCGCGCTCGAGGCGCGGCAACTGGCGGACCTCACGATGGCCGAAGTCAGCCGGGCGCTGCGGGCGCTGTCGGCGGCCTACGTGGAGCGGCGCGGCCGCCTCGCACGGGGCGCGGCGCTCGACGGCGCCGGCAAGCGGGCGGCCTTCGCGCTGTTCTACGGGCTGTCCCACTACCAGCTGGCCCGGCATGTCGTGCGGGCGCTCGGCGCGGCGGACCCGGCCCCGTCGCGCGTGCTCGACCTCGGGTGCGGCACCGGGGTGCTCGGCGCCGCATGGGCCCTCGCGGGCGACGGTCGTACGTCCGTCGTCGGGATCGATCGCCACCCCTGGGCCGTCGACGAAGCACGGTGGACGTACCGGACGCTGGGCATCGACGGCGAGGCTCATCGTGGTGATGTCGGACGGCTCTCGATGCGACGGCCCCCCGATGCCGTCGTGGCCGGTTTCGTCTTGAACGAACTGGACCAGGCGGCCAGAGACACGCTCGTGGCGGAACTCGAGGGGTTTGCTGCGAACGGGGCGGCGGTGCTGGTCGTCGAGCCGATTGCGAGGACGGTGGCGCCCTGGATGGATCGGTGGGCGCGCCGTGCGGCGGCGACCGGCGCCCGCCACGACGAGTGGCGCGTGACGGTCGAACTGCCGGAGATCGTGCGGCAGCTGGCCCAGTCGTCCGGGTTGGACCGGAAGGAACTGACCGCGCGTACGCTGTTCTGGCCGCCGGCTGCGTCGAGGACGGTGCTCGCGCTACACTGATCCGGTTCCTGTCGGTCTTCGTGGAGGAGTCATGCTCACGCGCCGCGCGGTTCTTGCCCTCGTCCTGGTGTCCCTGGCCTCGATCGTTTCGGCGCAAACGCCGCCGCAGACGGCGTCGCTCGTCGTCCTGCACACGAACGACACCCACGGGCATCTGTTGCCGTTCAGCTACCCGACCATCGTTCCTGAAGGCTCGGAACTGGCGAGCCTGCCAGCCAAACGGGACATCGGCGGCATCGCCCGCCGCGCCGCCCTGGCGGCGAAGATCCGTCGAGAGGTCGAGGGCCGCGGAGGCACGATGTGGCTCGTCGACGTCGGCGACTTCACCGACGGCACGCCCTTCTCGACGGAATACAAGGGCGAAGCGGACCTCGAGGCGATGAAGGCCGCCGGTTACCAGTTCGGCACGATCGGGAACCACGAGTTCAACGCGCCGCCGGAGTGGCTGC
>CAZJRM010000141.1:0-14489 GCA_964547975.1 uncultured Vicinamibacterales bacterium
CCGTTCCAGTCGCCTTCGGCGTGGCCGTCTTCGATCGACACGATCGGGTACTGCGCCACCCATGTGGCCCACATGTCGACCATTTCCGTCGACGAGCGCGGCGCGTCACCGGACTTCTTGAACACGTAGCGGCCGTCGCCCGTGGCCGGCGCATCCCACGGCGTCGAACGCGGTGCCGCGTCGTCCCAGAGTTCGCTGGCGGCCACGTCGAGGCCGACGCAGATGTCCTGCCCCGCCTTGTAGCCGGCTTTCTCGATGGCTTCGAGCACGAGGTCCACGGCCTGCTGGTTCGACTTCAGGTTGGGCGCGAAGCCGCCTTCGTCTCCCACGCCCGTCGAGAAGCCGCGCGACTTCAGGATCGCGCGCAACGCGTGGAAGACTTCCGCGCCGGCGCGCAGGCCTTCAGCGAAGGTCGGCAGTCCGAGCGGCAGTACCATGAATTCCTGGATGTCCACCGTCGAGTCGGCGTGCGCGCCGCCGTTGAGGATGTTCATCATCGGCACGGGCATGATCCACTCGCCGGTGCTGGCGGTGCCGAAGAGCGCCTGCAGGTGGCGGTAGAGCGGCAGTTTCGCGCTGGCTGCCGTCGCCTTGGCGAACGCCATCGAGACGCCGAGGATCGCGTTGGCGCCCAGGCTGCTCTTCGTCGGCGTGCCGTCGAGGGCGATGAGCGCGGCGTCCAGCGTGCGCTGGTCGTAGTCGCGGCCGGTGATGGCCGTGCGGATGGCGCCGTTGATGTTCCCGACCGCCGTCCTGACGCCCTTGCCCAGGTACCGCTTCTTGTCGCCGTCCCGCAGTTCGAGCGCTTCGCGTTCGCCCGTCGACGCCCCGGAGGGCACGGCCGCGCGCCCGAACGATCCGTCCGCCAGCGTGATATCCACCTCGACCGTCGGGTTGCCGCGCGAATCGAGAATTTCCCTTCCCTGCACTTTCGTAATCGTCATTGTCGAACCTCGAGGACTGTGATGAGTGAGCGGGTGAATGAACGGCGGCACGAACCGCGATGGTGTCAACCCCTGGCGTCAGCCTCCTGCTCGCGCCGGAGCGCGGCGTCGTCGATCGGGCCGACCCACGGCGTCTCGCCGACCGACACGACGACCACGCCGTCGTCGCTGACGGTGTGACGGCGGCGGTCCTCCTCGACGTTGAAGCCGATGGCCACGCCGCGGGGAAGCTCGACGTCCCGGTCGATGATGGCCTTCCGGATGCGGGCGTGGCGGTTGACCCTGACGCCCGGCATGAGCAGGCTGTGTTCGATCGTGCAGAAGCTGTGCACCCGCACGTTCGGGCTGAGGATGCTGTTCGTGATCCGGCTGCCCGAGACGATGCAGCCGGCCGAGATGATCGAGTCGAGCGCCTGGCCGCAGCGGTCGCCTTCCTGGGCGAAGACGAACTTCGCCGGCGGCGCCTGGGGCTGGTGCGTCCGAATCGGCCAGGTGACGTCGTACATGTTGAACTCGGGATTGACGGTCACGAGGTCCATGTTGGCCTCGTAGAACGCATCGAGCGTCCCGATATCGCGCCAGTACTTCGCCGACTTGCGGTTCTCGTCGTAGAACCGGTACGTGTAGACGGGTACCTCCTGGCCTGTGACCAGCGCCGGGATGATGTCCTTGCCGAAGTCGTGCGACGTGTTCCGGTGGCGATCGGCGTTGAGCGCCGCGATGAGGACCTTCGTGTCGAACACGTAGATGCCCATCGAGGCCAGCGCCATGTCGTCGTTGCCGGGAATCGGCGTCGGGTTGGCGGGCTTCTCCTGGAAGCCCACGACCCGCAGGTCGTGATCGACCTCGAGTACGCCGAATCGCGTGGCCTCGGCCTTCGGCACCTCGATTCCGGCGATGGTCAGTCCCGCCCCGCGGTTGATGTGGAACTTCACCATCTTCTGGTAGTCCATCTTGTACACGTGGTCGCCGGCGAGGACGACAACGTAGCGGGGCACTTCCCGCTCGATGGAATAGAGGTTCTGGAAGACGGCGTCGGCCGTGCCGAGATACCAGTCGTCGCTGACCCGCTTCTGGGGCGGCAGGATTTCGATGAACTCCCCGAGTTCTTCGGACACGACGCTCCAGGCCTGGCGGATGTGCCGGTTGAGCGACAACGACTTGTACTGCGTGGCGATGAAGACCCGCCGCAGGCCCGAATTGATGCAGTTGCTCAGGACGAAGTCGATGATCCGGTACGGGCCGCCGAAATAGACCGCCGGCTTGGCTCGTTCCCGCGTCAGCGGGGAGAGCCGCTCGCCGGCGCCGCCGGCCAGTACGATGACCAGCACATCGTCGAACATAGGCCTACCTTTTGCCGTCGTGGACGGGGGGCTCCGGGGGGCAGCGGGCGTCTCGATCCTATCACAGCGGTCCCGGGGGCGGAGGGGCCGTAAACTTTGACACCAATGGGACTTGGACCTATGATTGGCAGGTAGCCAGCCATGGTGGAAGGCATACTGGGAGAAGAGTCATCATGCAAATTCGTCGGTGGGTCGTGATGCCGTTCGCGGTGGCGCTCCTTATTGCGTCCGCGGCGTCGCAGAACCCCGTTTACGCGCAGAAGCCGGACAAGAATCAGGAGAAGGCCCAGAAGGAAGAGATCGGGGCGGTGCTGAAGGCGGCGGACGCCCTGGCCGCCGGCCAGCCGACTCCCGCTGATTTTACGCTCACGATGACGAGCGATTACCTCAAGGCCCAGGAAGGCCGCACCTACGTCCCGTTCACGGTGTCGATCCCGGCTGAGCCGGCCCCGCCGACCGGCCTGTGGGCGTACGTGCGCGTCGCGTCGAAGAACGCCCCCCCGCCTCCCGCGCCCGCCGACAAGAAGGACAAGAAGGACGACAAGAACAAGGGGCCGGAATACGCGTTCGAAGACACGTATCCGCTCGACCTCAAGGCGGCAGAGCCCGGTCAGCCGTACCGCTTCAGCCGTGCGTTTTCCGTGCCGGCGGGTGATTACGACGTCATCGTCGTGCTGAAGGAACGCGCGCCGATCGAGAAGGACAAGAAGGTCAAGAACCCCGTCTACAAGTACGGGACGCTCAAGCACGCGTTGACCGTGCCGAACTTCTGGGCCGGCGAACTGGCGATCAGCTCGGTCATCCTCGCGGCGGACGTCGCGCCGCTGACCGCCCCGCTGACGCCCCAGGAAGTTCGCGAGCAGCCCTACACGCTGGGCACGACCAAGATCACGCCCGTGACGTCGAACAAGCTGACCAAGAAGAGCGAATTGTCGGTGGTGTTCATCATCTACAACACCGGCCAGGACGCCAACAAGAAGCCTGACGTCGCCGTCGAATACGGTTTCTACCAGAAGGTCGCGACCGAGCCCAACGGCGAGAAGTTCTTCAACAAGACGAACCCGCAGAACTTCAACGCCACGACCCTGCCGCCGCAGTTCGACCCGGCGCTCGGGCATCAGCTCGTGGCCGGTCAGTCCGTGCCGCTCGGTAGTTTCCCCGAAGGCGAATACCGTCTCGAGATCAAGGTGACGGACAAGCTGGCAGGCAAGAACCTCGTGAAGAACGTGCCGTTCTTCGTCGGATCGTAGCGAGTCAGGAGCCGGGGAGTCCCCGGCGGTTTGCAGGGTGAGGCGGCGGCCCGTCGGGGTCGCCGCCGGCGCCCGGGAGTCCAGCGATGAAGACACGCCTCTCTGTAGTCGTGATCTCGGCCGCCGTCCCGGTCTGCCTCGCCCTCACCCTGCCCGTGTCCGCGCAGCCGCCGTCCGTGCGGATTCCCAAAGCCGAACTCATGCTGGCCAGGGCCAGTCAGGGGGCCATCCGCGGCGTCGTCCACGACATCGGCGGACAGCCGCTGGCCGGCGCGATGGTCTCGGCCCTCGGCTCGACGGTCGCGTTCGCGCTGACCGGGAAGGACGGCCGTTTCACGCTCGATGCGCTCCCGATGGGCGCCTACAACGTGCGTGTCCATCTCGACGGCTACGCGCCGTCGAGGCGGCAAGTCATCGAGGTCCGCGACGGCGCGCCGTCCATGTTGTCCGTGGCCCTGCAATCGCTGACCATGCCGGCCTCGACATCGGCGACCCCGGTGATGGCGGCAGGCTTCGCGCCGTTCGACGCCGCGCCCAGGAAGGCCTCGGCCGAAGGGGCCACCGACGACGGCGGACACACGGAGACCGCGTGGCGCCTGCGCCACCTGAAGCGCTCGGTACTGAAGTCGGTCGACAGCCCCGTGACGCTGGCGGGAGAAGTCGAACCCGTCGACGGCAATGATGGCAGCCGCTTCGGAACGGCGTTCGCCTCGTCCATCCGATTTGCCGCCGCGCCGCTCGCAGACCATTCCCTGACCGGCCAGGTGAACCTGTTCACCACCGGATCGCTCGACGGCGTGTCCGACCTGGCGTCGTCCGACGCGTTCGCGGCGGCGAGTGTCACCTACGTGGCGCTCGGCGCGCCCGTCGGCGGGTGGGGCGCCTGGACGATTCGTGGCGCGATGCGTCAGGGCGAGGTGGCGTCCTGGTTCCTGAACGGCACCTTCAGCGGACGTGTCGCCGGCGCGCACCGGTTCTCGGGCGGCTTCGCCTACGGCAGTCAGCACCTCGACGATCGAAACCTGCTCGGCCGTACCGCCATCGTGAGCGGATCGCGCGCCATCGGCATGGTGCACGTCACCGACGACTGGAAGGTCGGGCCTCGCGTGACCGTGAACTACGGCCTCGCGTACGCCTGGCAGGATTACCTGCGCCAGGAGGGGCTGCTGAGCCCGCGTGCGTCGTTCACGCTCACGGGCGACAATGGCATGCGCCTGCGCGCGGTCGTCGCCCGCGTCGCCGTGGCGCCCGGTGCCGAAGAAATGTTGCCGGCGATCGGTCCGGCCGACGGCGCGTGGCTGCCCGCGCAGCGTAGTTTCTCGGCCTGGTCCGATCTGTCGGGCTTCCGCCCGCAGCGCACCGATCACGTCGAACTCGCGATCGAACGCGAGGCGCAGCGGTTCCTGCTGGGCTTCCGAACGTTCTACGAACGTACGGAAGACCAGATGGGCTCGATCTTCGCCGCCCCGACGCTGACGCATCCGGCGGCCAGCCTCGGCCACTACTACGTGGCCAGCGTGGGCGACGTGACCGCCCGCGGCTGGGGGGTCAGTGTCAGCCGCGCCATCGTGGCCGGACTCCGCGGTGCCGTTGACTACTCGCAGACCACGGCGCGCTGGTCCGAACTCGGCGAAGGCGTGTTGCCCTGGTACGGCACGACGAGCCTCGAACGGTTCCACGATCTGACGACATCGCTCGAGACGCAGATTCCGCAGACGGCGACACGGGTTTACGTGTTGTACCGAGTCAACACCGCCTTCTCGCGCCAGCCGTCACCCGAGGACGACGCGGGGCTCGCGAGCCGCTTCGACGTGCAGGTCAATCAGTCGCTGCCGTTCATGGGATTCACCTCGGCCGACTGGGAAGTGCTCGTCGCCGTCCGGAACCTCTTCCGTGACCAGATTGGCGAACGTTCGATCTTCGACGAGTTGCTGGTGGTCCGTCCGCCGACGCGTATCGTGGGCGGTGTCCGCGTTCGGTTCTAGCTCAACCCCTGTCTGCCAGGGGCGTTGGAGCCCTGTCCGGACGCTACGATGAAATCCAGAACATTGAAGACGCGATCCGGCTTCCCGGATTTGACACAGGGTCGGCTGGAGCCATGTTTTCGTAAGTTGCTAATAACGTGGCACTTAGTGCCCATTGAGCCACGCGGCGTCACCGGGGCCGATGGTATGTCGATTGCTTGATCGTCTGAGTTGAGTTCGTGGCCTAACCCGATGGCAGACAACCAGATGCAGACCGACGACGGGCGGCGAGGATTCGGGAACGCCCGAGGTTCGCGCAGTTGGGGTTGGTTTGCCGCCCTGGGTGTGATCGCCGTTCTGCTGTTCCTCGGGGTCGCCAACGTGGCGGTGCGGGCGACCTGGCACGAGTTGGAGGACGGCGTCCTGTGGGTCTCCCGGCCGCAGGGCGTGACCGCCGGCGAGTTGAGCCGCGGGTCGTCCGCCGCGCGCGCCGGTGTGCGCGTGGGAGACGTGCTGATGGCGATCGACGGCGAGCCCGTCGAGAGCCCGGCCGACGTCGTGGCCATTGCGCATCGGTCGGACGATCGCCATCGGTATACGTACACGCTGCTGCGGCTCGGGACCCGCGAACTTGCGCAAGTACAGCTCGCGCCCGTGCCCCAGGGCAACAGCGTGCTCTACTTCGTCCTGGCGGCCGTCGGCATCTTCACGTTGCTCGTGGGCGCCATGGTGCGGCTGCGGCGCCCTGGCGACCCGTCATCCCTGCACTTCTTCTGGTTGACCGTCGCGTTCTTCGGCGCGTTCACGTTTTCGTTCGCCGGCCGTTTCGACGCGCTGGACTGGGTGTTCTACTGGGCCGACGCGGCGGCCGTCCTCGTGCTGGCGCCGCTGCTGCTGCATTTCACGCTGGTCTTCCCGGAGCGGGGCGGCGCGTGGGCGCGGACGCCGGCCGGCGCGCGGCTGCTGCCGCTGTTGTACGTCCCCGCGCTCGCGATGGGCGCGGCTCGTGTCATCGCGGTGGCGTTGCTCGACGCCAACTCGGACCTGCTGCGCGTGGTCGAGTGGCTCGATCGTGCCGAACCCGCCTACCTGGCGTTCTGCATTGGTGGCGCCCTGGCGGTCATGCTGACCGCCCTTGCGCGTGTCCGGTCGGTCACCGCGCGGCGCCAGCTGCGCTGGGTCGTGTGGGGCACCCTGCTCGGCGGCGCACCGTTCGCCGTCGGCTACGCGCTTCCGTTCGCCTTCGGCGCGACGCCCTCGGTACGCATGGAACTGCTCGCGCTGCCGCTCGCCGTGATCCCGCTGGCGTTCGCCTCGGCCATCGTCCGTTACCGGCTGATGGACGTCGAGGTCATCGTCAAACGGAGCCTGGTCTACGTGGCGGCGTTCTCGGCCATCGCCGCGGTCTTCGCGGTCCTGCTGCGCGTCACGGGCTGGGTGTTCCCGCAGCAGAACCAGCGGTACAACATGATCGTCGCCGTGCTGGCCACGACGGTCATCGTGCTGCTGGCGCGCCCGGTCAAAGACCTCATCCAGTCGGCCCTGGACCGCGTTTTCTACCGCGACCGTTACGACTATCGCCGCGCGCTCGTGGGATTCGCGCGCGACCTCAGCACCGACCTCGACATCTCGCGCCTCACCGAACGTCTCGTCACGCGGGTGACGGAGACGCTCGTCGTCGACCGCATGGCCGTCATGCTGAGAGACGACGAGGGAGACGATTACCGGCCGGTGCGGGCCACGGGGTTCGTCAGCCCCCCGCCGACGCTGGCCGGGCGCTCGGGCATTGCGTCGCGCCTGGCGACGGGCCAGGTGGTGGCCCTCGACGATCCCCTGACCACGCGCCGCTTCACAGGTGACGAGGTCGATTACTGGCGCGACCGCGGTATTCACTACTTCATCCCGTGCGTCTCCAAGCAGACGACGATTGCCGCGCTGGCCCTCGGCCGCAAGGACCGATCCGAGCCGCTGTCGAGCGAAGACATGACGCTGCTCGTGGCCGTGGCCGCCCAGGTCGGCACGGCGCTCGAGAACGGCCGGCTCTACCAGCAGGTGCGCGTCCAGGCCGAACGTGTCGAGCGCATGCGGCAGTTCAACGAAAACATCCTCGAGTCGCTCGACGAAGGCCTGGCCGTCGTCGACAGCGACGACCGGGTCATGCGGTGGAACCGGGCGCTCGAAGTGCTCTGCGGCCTCAACCGCGAAGAGGTCGTCGGCCGGCCCCTGGCGGACGTCTTTCCGGCCTCGATGGTCGAGGCGCTCATGGCGGCCCGCCGTGACTCGCCCGACGGCGCGGAACTCTACCGTATCCCGGTCGGCATGGCGCGAGGCCGCCACGAACGGGATCTGCTCGTCAACGTGGCGGTGGTCCCCCTGCAGGGCGAGCTGACGCAGACGATGACCGGGGGCTGGATCCTCGCCTTCGAAGACGTGACGACGAGGGCGCATCTCGAAGAGCAACTGCAGATCGCCGACAAGATGGCGTCCATCGGGCTGCTGGCCGCCGGCGTCGCCCACGAGGTCAACACGCCGCTGACCGGCATCTCGAGCTACACGCAGATGCTCCTCGAGCACGCGGATCCCGACGCGGCCGATACGAAACTCCTGGAGAAGATCGAACGCCAGACATTCCGGGCCGCGAAGATCGTCAACGGCCTGCTGACGCTGGCCCGCGGCGGCCACGCCGCCCAGGAGCGGGGGCCGGTCGACGTCAACGTGGTCATCAACGACGTGCTCTCGCTGCTCGAGCACCAGTTGAAGGCCGTCAACATCCAGGTGCGCCGCGACCTGTCGACGGCGGCAGCGATCGTGCCCGCGATCGAGCACAAGCTGCAGCAGGTCTTCCTCAACCTGTTCATCAACGCGAGGGATGCCATGCCGCGCGGCGGCTGGCTGTCGATCACCACGCGCGTCGACGCCGACGGCGTGGTGGTGCAGGTGGCCGACACGGGCGCCGGGATTCCGGCCGAACACCTCTCCCGGATCTACGATCCGTTCTTCACCACCAAGTCCGTCGGTCAGGGCACCGGCCTCGGTCTGTCGATCAGCTACGGCATCGTGCGCGAGCACGACGGCTCGATGAGCTGCGAGAGCCGGGTCGGTGAAGGGACCCGCTTCACGCTGGTGCTGCCGGCCGACCCCGGGGTCGCGCGCGCCGCCGGCGGCGCCGTGGCGGGCGCCGCCCCCGGACGGTAGGCGCCGCACATGACACGGATGGGTGCCGTTCTCGTCATCGACGACGAAGAAATCATGCGGGAGGTCCTCGAGACCCTCCTGACCCGCGAGGGCTACGACGTGCGCCTGGCGTCGGGCGGGCCCGAAGGCCTCGACCTGGCGCGCTCCGCGCCGTTCGACGCCGCCATCGTGGACGTGATGATGCCCGAGATGGACGGCCTCTCGGTACTCGACGAGCTCAAGAAGCTCAACGACGAGATGGCCGTGATCATGGTGACCGCCTTCGCGTCGGTCGACACGGCCGTCGCGGCCATGAAACGCGGGGCGTTCGACTACATCACCAAGCCCTTCAAGAACGACGAAGTGCTGGTGGTGCTGCGCAACGCCATGGAACGGGCGCGCCTCGAGACCGAAAACCGCCTGCTGCGCCAGAAGTTCCAGGAGCAGTACCACAAGTTCGACAACATCGTCGGGCGCGGGCCCCGGATGCGGCAGGTGTTCGACCTCATCATCCAGGCCGCCCCCAGCCGGTCCACCATCCTCATCCAGGGCGAGAGCGGTACCGGCAAGGAACTCGTCGCGAGGGCCCTGCACACGCACTCGGCCCGGGCCGACCGCTCGTTCGTCACGGTGAACTCGGGCAACCTCCCGCCGGACCTTCTCGAGTCGAACCTGTTCGGCCACGTGCGCGGCGCGTTCACCGGCGCGGTGTATCCGAAGAAGGGGCTGTTCGAAATCGCGGACCGCGGCAGCATCTTCTTCGACGAGATCGGCAATATCCCGATCGAGACCCAGCCGAAACTGCTTCGCGTCATCCAGGAACGCGAGTTCATGCGCCTCGGGGGCGTGGAGACGATCAAGGTGGACGTGCGGATTATCGCCGCCACCAACGTCGACCTGAAGCGCATGGTGGACGAAGGCCGGTTCCGCGAGGACCTGTACTACCGCCTGCACGTGATCACGATCGGGCTTCCGGCCCTGCGCGAGCGCCGCGAAGACATTCCGCTCATCGTGCAGCACTTCCTGCAGAAGTACGGCGATGAAAACGGGAAGACGGGCCTCGAGATCGCGCCGGACGCCCTGGACGTGCTCGTCGACTACGACTGGCCGGGCAACGTCCGCGAACTCGAGAACGTGATCGAGCGGGCCGTCGTCCTGTCGCCGGGGACGCGGATTGGCCTCGACCTCATCCCGGAGCAGGTGCGGCGGCGTTCGGTGTTCCACGTGCCCGAGGTCGTGGTGCCGCCCGAGGGCATTTCGTTCAGGGACGTGGTGACGAACTTCGAGAAGCGCCTCATCGAATCGACGCTCGACAGCGCCGACGGCGTGCAGAAACGGGCGGCGGAACTCCTGCGGATCAAGCCCACCACGCTGAACGAAATGATCAAGCGCTACGACATCAGGCCGAAGAAGAAGCCGAGCCCCTGATTCGCGCCATCATCCGTTCGTACTTGTTCATGATGATGTCCCACCGGTAGTGGTCGCGGATGTACGTGCGCCCGTTGCGGCCCATGGCCGCGCGCATCCGCTCGTCCGCCATCAGCACGCGCAGGCACTCGCCGAATTCGTCCTTGTCCGCGTAGTACAGGCCGGCATTCGAGCGCGTGCAGTGATCCGCCACGACCTCGCTGCGGGCGTTGGCGAGGATCGGCGTGCCCACCGCGAAGGCCTCCAGCGCCAGGAGTGACAGGCTTTCGAACGGGGACGGCACGACGACGACCGTGGCCGCCTCGAGCGCCTGGAGCCGCTCGCGTTCCGACAGCAGGCCCGCGAAACGCACCCACGGCTCCTCGGGCAGCGGCATGAGCTTCACGCCCATCAGCACGAGCGTCGCCTCTCCGCCGTCCGCGTGGTACTGGCTGAAGTACTCGATCAGCTCCTCGCAGCCCTTGCCCTTTTCGATACGCCCGCCGTACAGCACGAAGGGACCATGGAGGCGGTGGCGGCGCTTGAACGCCGCGCCGCGGGCCGCCAGGTGCGATCTCGGCCGCGTTCCGGCGTCCTCGCCCTCGGGTTCCTCGTCACCGGCCGCCGGAGGTTCCTGGCCGTGGCGGCGCTGGCTCGGGGTCTGCGGCGGCAGTTCGACCCCGCAGCCGACCGTCTCTTCGGCCACGGCGTTGATGTCGAACTCGGAGCGCAGGAACCGCCGCTCGACCTCCGTGTTGTAGGCGACGGCGGCCGGCAGCGAGAACATCTCCTTGTAGATGCCCAGGCGGATGGCCGGCTCGTCGTGCGCGGTCGGCACGAGGATGCTCTTCGCCGGTGCCACCTGCAGCCCCAGCACCGTCGGGGCGTAGAGGTACGTGAAGAAGATGAGCGCGTCGAACTCCCGCTGGTGGCGCTGCAGGTAGTCCATCAGCGCGGGGCACCACGGGCCCTGCTGCCGAAGCCACTCGACTTCGTCGTCCCGGGTGTGCGGGTGGTTGAAGATCCACTCCGAGTACCGGTTGAAGGCCTCGATGTCCCGGGTCTGCGCGTTCGCGAACCGGCGAACCGTGACGCCGCGGATCCGATCCGACCCTTCCGGGTACTCGTTCTGCCAGGTGATGTAGTCCCGGGCGCAGGTCGTCAGGACCTCGACCTGGTGCTTCTGCGCAAGGCGCTCGGCGATCAGGCGGCAGTGGTACTCGGACCCGCCGAGGATTTCGGCCCCGTATCGCTGGATGATGAAGGCAATCTTCACTGGAAACGACCCGAGAGCGCCCCGAGGCCGTCGTCGACCCGGACGCCCGTGAAATGAGTGAGGCGACGGCGCTGGCCGGCGATGACCCGCCGCCGCACGTCGTCGTCGAACGCGAGCACGCCCAGCAGCTCGGCGGCATGCTCGAAATCCTTGGGGGCGAACGCGAGGCCCGCGCCGCCCAGCGTCTCCGGAATGGCGGTGCACGAGTAGGCGAGGACCGGCAGGTCGGCGGCCATGGCCTCGACCAGCGGTACGCAGAACCCCTCGTGCTCGCTCATGGAGACGTAGACGCTCGAGGCGCGGTAGTACGTGGCCAGCTCATCCTCGGGGACGGGCCCGGTGAACAAGGCGCGATCCGACGACCAGCCCCGTTTCGCCAGCATCATCCGGAGCATCTCATAGTAGCCCGGCACCGCGTCGTACCGGCCGACGAAGATCAGCCGGAATCGCGGGTCTACGTGCCGCCCGTAGTGGTCCGCCAGGCGGATGACGTCCTCGATCTTCTTGTTGGGCGCAATCCGGCCGACGAAGAGGAGGTTCGTCCGCCCGTCACCCAGGCAGTGCTCGAGGGCCGGGACCCGCGGGGCTCGCCGAATCCGATCGATGTCCACGTCGAGCGGCAGGACACCGGTGTCGCGGAATCCCATGACCTCGAGTTCCCGGCGATTGTACTCGGAGACGCCGAGGGCGACGTCGGCGACTCCGACGAGGGAGGCCAGTTCGGCCCGGGCCTCCTGGCAGAGCCGGACGAGGTTCCCGTCGTACGGCGCGAAGAACTCCGGCGGCGTGATGTTGTGGTAGTGCAGGACGCGGGCGCCCCGCAGGTCGGCAAACGCCTCCGTCATGGGCGACGGCGTGGCGAAGTGGAAGATGGTCAGGTCACCGTCGCGCGCGCCCGGGGACGCGAACGGCCGCACGCCGTACGCCGCGTCGGCGTCGATTTCGATCGCGTAGATCTCCGACTCGTGGCCCATGGCCCGCAGGCGGGCCTGGTACCGCCTGGCGGCGTCCCCGATGGCGTCCCCGCGGTGCGCGGCCGGCATCCACTGGTTGACTACCACGACGGCGGCCTCCTGGCGTTCACTGGAACCGCTCCACGAGGTCGCGGCAGGCGCGTTCGAGGCGGTCGCCCTGGAAGTCGGCCAGGCGCGCGCGCTGGCCCGCGATGACCTTCGCGCGCAGGCCGTCGTCGAACGCCAGCATGCCGAGCAGTTCGGCGCAGCGCTCGAAGTCCTTGACGGTGAACTGCACGCCGGCGCCGCCGAGCGTGTCCGGGACCGCCGTGCTCGCGTACGCCAGGATCGGCAGGTCCGCCGCCATCGCCTCGACGAGGGGCACGCAGAAGCCCTCGTGCTCGCTCATCGAGATGTACACGCTCGACGCGCGATAGTAGGCCGCCAGTTCCTCGTCGGGTACAGGGCCGGTGAAGACGAAACGGTCCTGCAGCCAGCCCAACTCGGCGATGAACGCCCGCAGCATGTTGTAGTAACGCGGGACGCCGTCCGTGCGGCCGACGAAGATGAACCGGTAGTAGGCGTCGACGTACCGCTTGTAGTGTTCGGCGAGGCGGATGATGTCTTCGATCCGCTTGTTGGGCGCCATGCGCCCGACGAACAGGAAGTTCGTCAGGCCGTCGTCGAGCCACCGGTCGAGGGCCGGGACGCGCGGCGCGCGCGTGATCCGATCCACGTCGACGGCGATCGGGAACACGACCGGGGCGGGGAAGCCGAGGTCGGCGAGTTCGCGGCAGTTGAAGGCGGAGTCGCCGAGGGCGACGTCGGTGCGCCCCGCCAGGGACGCGAGTTCCCGGCGGGCCAGCACCGCGAGGCGGAAGTTGCCCGGATGGTAGTCGGCCCAGAACTTCGCGGGCGTGATGTTGTGGTACTGCAGGACGCGGCCGCGCGGCAGCGCGGCGAACGCCTCCGTCATCGGCGACGGCAGCGCGAAGTGGAGGATGGTGACATCCCCCGCGCGCGCCGCCGGGTCCGCGAACCCGCGGGCCTCCTGGCGCATGTCCTCGTCGACGGTGAGCGCGAAGATCTCGGACTCGTGGCCCAGCCCGCGCAGGATGTCGCGAACGCGACGGGCGCTGTCGCCAATCGCGTCGCCGCGGTGCGCCGCCGGGACCCATTGGTTGATGACCATGGCCTCGCGCTACCAGGAAATCCCGCTGGCCCTGGCCGCCGCGGGCAGCGCCTTGTAGAGCGACGGTCGCATCACGCGCAGGTACTCGAGGCGCTCCGTGGATTCGAACTGCTGCCAGAAGTCGATGGTGACGGGCGGGCGAGGCCGGCGGGGCGAGGCCGCCACCTGGTCGACGAACCGGAGCAGCGTGCCGCCGAAGTCCCTCGCCCGCAGGCGTTCCAGCGCCGCGTCCTGGCTCGCGACGATGCGGGACTGCAGCCCGGCGTCGGTGACGACGAGATCGATGAGCGCGGCCACCTCTTCGGGATCGGCGTGCTCGTAGAGCACGCCCGCGCCGTCCATCGTCGCCGGCACGGCGGTCCTGGCCCACGCCAGCACGGGGATCCGCTTGGAGAAGGCCTCGATGAGCGGCACGCAGAAGCCCTCGTGCTCGCTGGCGCACAGGAAGACGTCGGCGACGTCGTAGTATGCCGTCAGCTCCTCGTTGGACACGTGACCCGTGAAGTGCACGTCCGGCACCCGCAGGCGGGCCACCAGGTCGTGGAGCATCGTCAGGTACCGCTCGAACCCCCCGGACGACCCGACGATGAGCAGGCGCGAGCGCGAGTTGAATCGGGTTTTGTACGCGGCGAAGAACCGGATCAGGTTCTCGATCCGCTTGTTCGGAATGACGCGGCCGACGAACACCACGTTCGTCCAGTCGTCGTCGAACTCCCGGGCCACGAGGTCGTTCGCCGGCAGGTCGAGGTGGGAGAAGTCCGGCACCACGGGCAGCACGCCCGTCGCCGGGAACCCGAGTTCCTCGAGTTCCTGCCGGTTGAACTCGGAGTCACCCAGGGCCAGATCGCAGCGCGGCACGTAGGCGCCCAGCTCCCGGCGCCCGTGGTAACACAGCCGCACGAGCAGCTTGTGCACGTCCACGAAATATTCGGGCGGCGTGATGTTGTGGTAGACGAGCACCATCCGGTCGGGCAGCGCGAAGGCGA
>CAZJRM010000142.1:0-14377 GCA_964547975.1 uncultured Vicinamibacterales bacterium
CTCCGGCGGCCGCACCATCGTCTTCAGCGGGGTGCCGCCGGGCGTCGGCGAGAACGACGGAAAGACGATCACCGGGAACGGTCCTTTGGCGGCAGGCGTGAAGATCGCCACGTCGAACCCAAGCGCGCGACCCGGCCCGAACGACAGGTGCACGAGGCGATACGTCGCCTTGCCGCCCAGCACGTCCTGCCGTTTCAGTGCTTCCCCTCGCACGTTCCCCGGCGCTGGCGGCATCAGGCCCGCCGCGTAGTAGGCCATCGTGCGCTTCATCTCTTCCCGTCGCGCCTTCCACTGCGCGGCGGTCGCGACGCGAGATCCGTCGTTGGCCGTCAGGACGTCAGGCAGTTCCGGTCGCACCGGGAGCGCGTCGACGCCGGGCATCGTGCCGAGCGACGTCTTGATGGGCGGCACGGGCACGACGGGCGCCTGGCCCTACGCGGCCGGCGCACCGGCGGCCAGAACGACGAGCAGAGCGGCGACGACGCGGGCGGTGAGACGGCAAGGCGTGCGCATGGTGCCACCTGTATACCACGGCACACGATCCACGTTACGCCTCGTCGTGGCTGGAACGCTGGTGCGCGCGCAGCCACGCACGTGCCGACTGGTACTCGGGGCACAGGCGGCCGACCTCGGTCCAGAACTTCCGCGAGTGGTTCATGAATCGCAGGTGTACCAGTTCGTGGATGATTACGTAGTCCGCGATCGTGTCGGGAAACTGCACGAGCCGCCAGTTCAGCGAGATCCGGCCCGACGGCGAACACGATCCCCACCGGGAACGCTGGTTGCGGATGCTGACCGCGTCGACCTCGAACCCGAGGCGCCGCGCCAGCGCCGCGAGCCGCTCGGGCAGTTCGACGGCCGCGTACTTCCGCAGCCACGCCTCGACCGGCACCCGGAGGCTCTCGACGCGCTCCGCCGGCACGTAGAACGACTCTTCACCGAGACGGACGCGCACGCGCCGGACATCGACCGGCTCGACGCGCAACTCGTGCTCGACGCCGTGGAACAGCACCGGCGTGCCCGCCTTCCAGGCTCCGCGCGTGGCCGCCGCCGCCATCCTCTTCGTCCGCTCGCGATCGATCCACGTGCGGCGCTCCTCGACGAAGCGCAGCGCTTCCGACCGCGACCCGTGCCACGGCACGGTGACGCGAAGGTGGCCGTCCGCCGTCACGCGCATGATGTAGTGACGCGCGCGACGATGCCGCACGAACTCCACCGTCACGGGACGACCGCCCACGGCAATCACGACCTCACGGGCTGGCGTGGGACGGTTGAACGGCAGACCGAGCTGCATCAGTGGTTCATATCACGGATGGAAGGCTCGCCGCTCGCGGCTCACGGCTCACGGCATAGTGGAGCTGTCACACTGCCCCACCGCTACAGGTCGCGGCGGGAGTAGAAGATGAACGCGAGGGCGCAGCCGGCGCCGCCGATGCCGAGCAACGTCATGACGTCCGACGTCGGGAACCGGGTGCCCAACACGAGGTTCAACGGCGAATAGAAGTGGAACGGAGAGACCCACGCGACCTGTCCGAGCGGCTTCCACGCGCGCGCCAGATAGTCGACGAGCAACATGACGATGCCCGCCAGGCCGATGACGGACGCCGCGCGCCCGCGCCGACGGCTCAGGCTCGCCACCGCGAGCGCCGCACCGCCCCACGCCACGAGCAGCGCCCAGAGGTTGCCCATCAGCGACCAGACCAGCCGGGTCGTCGGCTTCGGCAAGGTCGGCGGCATCACCCAGTGCGCGCCGACGGCCGTCCCGATCCCCATCGCGCCGACGACCACCGCCGGCAACACGAGGAGCAGCACGACCGTCCGCAGGATGGGCACGGCGCGCGCCAGCGGCCGCGACAACGCCACATCCACGAATCCCGACTCGATCTCGCCTGCCGGCTCGCTGCCAATCACGATGACCAACCCCACGAGCGCTGCCTCGATTGCCGTGTGGAAGTATCCCAGCGCCACGATCCCGGATACCGACAGCATCGTGGCCAGTGACGGCCCCATCAACTGTCGCACCCCGGCAGGGACCAGGCCTTCGATCTGCGAGAACGCCGACTGCGAACCCATCCAGTCGGCCAGGGCAGCCAGGAGGACCTGGAAACCCGCCGTGACGATCGTCATCGCGAGCAGCAACCCGCGCATCCGGCGGATCGATGTCGAGGCGAGCACCAGTACCGCTTGCGTCACGGCTGCCCCCGATAGAGGGCCATCACGACGTCCTCGAGCGTTCGTTCGCTGATCTGCAGATCCGCCACCGGGTAGCCGGACAACCGCGTGACGAGCGCGCCGACATCGCGGGCCGCCCGCAAACGCCACCGCGCTGGTTCGATGGCCACGGCGGCAATGCCGTCGGGCCACGTGTCCGGCGCGGTCACCGGCCCGGTAAACGTGACACACACGCCGCGCGGCGCCAGGCGCCGCACATCGTCGACCGGGGAATCGATCACGAGGCGCCCCTCGCGCAGAACCCCGATCCGGTCGCAGACACGGTCGACTTCCGACAACACGTGCGACGACATGAAGACCGTCCGTCCGCGTTGCCGCGCCTCCCCCATCAGCGAATAGAACGCCTCCTGCATCAGCGGATCGAGGCCTTCGGTCGGCTCGTCCAGGATCAGCAACTCGGGATCCGACTGGAACGCCTGCACGATTCCGATCTTCCGCTTCATGCCGGCGCTGTACTCGCCGACAGGCCTCGCCAGATCGCGGTCGGAGAACGACAACCGATCCAGCAGCGCCCGCTGGAGGCCCGCATCGACGGGCCGCGCCGACAACCTGGCCAGCAACTGCAGCACCTGCCGACCCGACAGGTCGGGATAGAGGCGCAGTTCACCGGGCAGATAACCCACCTCCGCGCGCGCGCGTCGTCCGTCGCGCCGGCAGTCGCGCCCGAGCATCGTGGCCCGCCCCGCCGTCGGCCGCAGCAGGTCGAGCAACAGGCGGATGGTCGTCGTCTTGCCAGCGCCGTTCAGACCCAGAAAGCCGTACACGCAACCCGCCGGCACACGCAGGCTCAGACCGTCCACCGCGGTCACCCTGCCGAACCGTTTCGACAGCCCTTCGATGACGATGGGATCCGACACGCCAGCGGCCATGGTGCCTGCGGCGATTCTACTTCCGGACGACGACGCCCGGATCCACGCCTGGCCCCGTCTCGACCGGCACCCGCGCCCGGGACGTATCCGCGCCGCTCAGCGTCACCGCACCGCTTCGGCCGCCGTCGATCCTGAGGAACACGTCGGTGCCGTCCGCCGCCGCGCTGCCATCGATACGCACGTCGCGGCTGTCGCGCAGCGCGATCGCGGGCCCCGTCGCCGGTCGAACCTCTACTCGACGCAGCGTGATGTCGGCCGCGTCCACCGCCGCCACACCCCGCCTCGCCGACATCACCACGTCTTCCAGGATGATTCGCGCGATCGGCATCTCGGGCAGGCCTTCGAGCATCACCGCCCGGCCGGCGCCGCGGCACAGGATGCGCGACAACACGATGTCCCGGAACTGCGGCGTGCCGTCGCTCAGGGGCATCGCCGGGCGTGAGGCGGGAGCCTCCGCGGCGTCCGTCGGCGCTTCCCCGCCGTAGTACATGTTGAACCCGATCGCGTCGGTCGGGATGTCCTTCATGTAGACGTCCCGCACCCAGATCTTCTCGACAACGCCGCCGCGTCCTCGAGTGGTCTTGAAGCGGAGCCCGACATCGGTTCCGAGGAATGTCGCGCGTTCCACCAGGACGTTCCGCACTCCTCCGGACATCTCGCTGCCAATCGTCACGCCGCCGTGGCCGTGGTACACGATGTTGTCGGTGACGACCACGTCCTCGGTCGGCCGTCCCCGTTTCCTGCCATATTCGTCCTTCCCCGACTTGATGCAGATCGCATCGTCACCGACGTCGAATCGGCAGTTGTGCACGATCACGCGCCGGCACGAGTCGAGATCGAGGCCGTCGCCGTTCTGCGAATACCAGGGGTTCAACACGGTGACGTTGCGGATGACGACGTCCTCGCAGAGCAGGGGGTGGATGTTCCACGCCGGTGAGTTCTGGAAGGTGGGCCCGTCGAGCAGGACTCGCCGGCACTCGACGAGCGACACCATCACCGGCCGGAGGAACTCCCGGGCCGCCGCGTACTCGGCCACCGGCGCCTCACCGCGGGCGTTCAGAGCCTTGACCGTGGCTTCGCCGTTCAACGCCTCGCGCGAGGGCCACCAGGTGTTGCCGCTTGGATCGGTGACGCCGCCGGATGCGAGCAGCGTCTTCCACTGCGCCTCGGTCAGCTTCGACTTCTTGACCGGGCGCCAGGCCTGGCCGGACCCGTCGATGACGCCTTCCCCCGTGATGGCGATGTCCTCAGCGCCCCGCGCCGAGATCGGCGACTGCGCCTTCACGCTGGGCCCGCCTTCGTAGGACGTACGCACGATCGGGTACTGCTCGAATCGCGGATCGAAGAGCAGCATCGCTCCGCGCTCGAGGTGGAGGTCGATGCGGCTCTGCAGGGTGATGGGGCCGGTCAGAAAGACGCCGCGGGGCACGATGACGCGGCCGCCCCCGGCCTTCACACACTCGGCGATGGCGTTCGCGATCGCGTCCGTATTGAGCGTGGCGCCGTCCCCGCGTGCGCCGAAGTCGGTGATGCGCACGACCTTCGAGGGGATGCGCGGCAATTCGATTGGCGCCATCGGGAACGGCAGGCTCGTCGCGACGTTCCAGGGGTCCATCGTGCGGGCCGGCGCGGTCGGCGGCAGCTCGATGCCCGCCATCTCCGCGACGAGGGTGAAGAAGGCGCGCTTGCGCGCCGAGGAGATGCCCCAGTTCGCCGGCATGCTCTGGTACCCCTCGTCGAACCCTTCGCCCGCGCGGCGGAAGTCGAAGAAGCCCCACGAGGCGCGTGCGGCGGTGGCGACCGTGAAGTTGTTCTGCGGCACGTCGAACGCGTAGTGGTCGTCCTCGTTGAACACCACGGGCTTCGGGGTGTAGCCGGAGGAAGCGCGCGTGTCACGGACCATCTCGGCAATCCGGCGTGGATCGCCGGCGCCGTTGCCGTGCAGCAGGACGAAGTCGGACGCTCGTATCACTTCGGGACGCGGGATCCGGGTGCCCATGAAGCTGGTGCTGACGAGCAGCCGCCGTCCGCCGACGGTGATGCCTTTGGCGCGTTCGATGAGCTCGTGCACGCGCGCGGGCTTGAGGCTGTCGTGGTCGTATTCCGCCACGTCGCACTCGTTGTTGATCTCGATGACAACGTTCCGGTAGCCCCGGGTGAGCACCCACGTGACGGCGGTGTCGACCGCCTTCCTGACGGCGGCTTCGTCGCGCACATGCTGGTCCTGGCCGAAGTAGAAGAGGCCGAGGATGACGACCATGCCCACTCGGTCGGCTTCGTCAAGGATGCGTGTCAGCCGCGCCGTGAAGTCGGAGCGTAACGATCCGTCGGCGGCAAACGCGGAGTTGTGCCACGGCTGCCCCTTCGAGTACCCCTCGGGGCTGCCGCCCTGGAGGTTCAGCGTGAAGGCCAGCAGACCACGGCGGCGCCACTCGCCCATGGCAGCCACGAACTCGCGTACGTTGCGCTCGGCGTCCCAGGCCTTCGTGTCCGGGTATGCCCACCGGGATCTGGTGTCCGCGTTGAGGTCGTCGAAGAGCCCCTGCACCATTCGCGAGTTCGGCAGCAGCCCCTCGACGCGCATGCCCCGCCACCTGCGCCCCTCCATCGTCGGGCGCCCGTTGATGTGAAACTCCTCGCCGACGATCGAGACCGTCGTTCGAGTGGGTGCCGCCGGCGCGGCGAAGGCCGTGGAGGTCGCAACGGCCAGGACGAGTGCGGAGGGGATAGCCCGGTACTTCTTCATGACGGGGATGGTACGCCAGATCGCGCATCACGGGACATGGCAGGGCCTGAAGAGCTCTGAAGAGCTGAGCCTGCCCCACAGCGATACGAGCCAGGTGTAGACTGATCGCCGACCTGGACGAACACCCATGCTGAAACCCTGCTTTCGACGGTCGGCGTCCGTGATCCTCGCGGTCACCCTTGGCTTCGTGGCTCGCGCGATATCCGCCGAGGCGGCCGCTCAGCCGGCCGACAACGCCACGAACGTGTCCATCAACACGGCGTTGTCGTGGGACGGCCCGGCGGAGGCGAAGTACGACGTGTACTTCGGCCAGGCCGCCGCGCCGCCGTTCCAGGGACGAGTGGTCCGGCCCGCGTTCGTGCTCGAGACCCTGAGCGCCGGAACCACGTACTACTGGCGCGTGGATACGGTGAAAGGTGACGGCGTCACCCCGGGACGCGTGCTCCGGTTCACCACCGAGAAGGCGCCTGACCGTGACGCGCGCGAGGCCTGGCCCATCCGCATCGCCACGTCGGTCCGGGGGCTGTACCCGGCACCGGAGCAACTGGGCGGGTGGAACTACACCGAAGGCATGATTGCCGACGCCCTGTATCGCATCGCGGTCCGCACCGGGCGTACGGACGACATTACCTACGTCCGCGGATACCTGGATCGGTTCGTGGCGGCGGACGGGTCGATCGATGCCAAGGCGTATCCCTTCGAACTCTACAGCCTCGATCGGATTCGCCCCGCCCCTGCGCTCCTCTGGATCTACGACCACACGAAGGAGGCGAAGTACCTGACGGCGGCGACGTACGTCGCGACGCAACTCGACAAGCAGCCCCGCACGAGCGACGGCGGGTACTGGCATCGGTCGACGTATCCCAACCAGATGTGGCTCGACGGCATCTACATGGCCGACGTCTATGCCGTGCAGTTCGGCGCGAAGACAGGGCAGCCGAAGTACTTCGACGAAGCGATCAAGCAGATCACCCTCATGCACCGGCACACGCACGATCCGGCCACGGGCCTCTACTACCACGGCTGGGACGAGACGCGCACACGCCCGTGGGCGAACACGCAGACCGGGGCGTCGCCCGAGTTCTGGGGCCGGGCCATCGGCTGGTACGGGATGGCCATGGCGGACATCATGGACGGTTTGCCGGCGAATCACGAAGGCCGCAGAGCCGTGCTGCCGATCTTCCAGGCCCTCTGCCGCAGCCTCGTGAAGTACCAGGACCGCGACACGGGCATGTGGTTTCAGATCCTCGACAAACCGACCGCCCCGAAGAACTACGTGGAGACGTCCGCCACGCTGATGTTCGCCTACGCCATGGCGCGGGGCGCCCAGCGCGGCTGGTTGCCGGCGGAGTTCCTCGATCACGCGCGCCGCGCCACGCGCGGCGTCCTGAATCACCAGGTCGATCTGCTGCCGGGTAACCGGATGGACATCCGCGGCACGGTGCGGGTCGGCAGCCTCGGCGGTGACGGCGGCTTCTACGACTACTACGTCGCCGTCCCCGTGGTCACCAACGATCAGAAATCGATCGGCGCGTTCATGTTCCTCAGCATGGCCCTCGCTGACATGGCCAATCCGCAGGGCCGCTGACGCGGCGCGGCCGCGGGAGACTGCCGTGAAGAGACCAGGAGTCCTGGCGCGTGCCGCGGTCGTGGTCGCGATCACCTCGGTGGTGGTGGCGCCGGCGCTGGCCGGCGGGCCGCAGGCGCCGAGGCGATCGCCGTCCGACATCATCTTTCCCATCTTCTGGACGTGGACCGACCGGCAGATCGAAGACCGCGCGCTCATGGTGCGCGAGATCGACGACATCAGGGCCGCGGGGTACGGCGGCGTCTACGTCATGGTGCGCGCCACGCGCTACAACCTCTTCGATCCGGAGGTGACGGACGCCGCGGTCTTCGCCAGCCGCCTGTGCCGCGAGCGGGGCCTCCCGTTCATCTGGGGCGCCGACCCCCGTTTCGGCGCGACGCACATCGTGCGAAAGACGGGGTACGGAGCCGGGCTCCTGATGGTGAACAAGGAGTTCCAGACGAAACTGACGGCGCCCCCGGGCTCGGACCCGGAGACCGCGTTGCTGAACGAGGCAAAGGTCGCCGACGGCGGCCGCTACTCGCTCCGATACACCTACCCGGCGCGCCGCGACCTTCACATGCTGACGGAGGTGAGTCTCTGGCTGAATCCGGTCGGCGTCGAGAGGGTCTATGCGTACCAGCGGAAGGGCGGGAGGGTCGTCCGCGCGTCGATCCGGGACATCACGCCGACGCACAGACTGTTCGTGAACCGCGCGTTCACCTACGTCGAGGTGTTCGGACGAGCGGAGTTGCCTCCCGGCGACTGGTATGTCTTCGCGTTTCCCCGTTTCGACACGAACATGTACGCGTACGACTCCCCCGAACACGAGCGGGAGTTCCTGTCGCTCGTGGACGGATACAAGGCGAAGGACCTCGACCTCGACGGTTTCTGGTGGGACGAACCCGGCTACTACTTCCAGTTCGGCCACTACGCCATCAGCCCGCGTGTCTACGAAGACTTCGCGCGCAAGTACGGCTATCGCCTGCAGGACGAGTTGTACGCCCTGCCGCTGGCCCTGGACGACGACCGCCAGATCCGGGTGCGCCTGGACTACTTCAACCTGCTGATGGACTACGTCTACGGCGGCGAACGACGTCTCGCCGAACGCGGCGAACACCTGTGGGGAACGCCGCTCCGCATGGGCATCCATCAGACGTGGCACTGGCTGCCGGATGACGCCTTCGCGGGCGCGGGCGACCTCTGGCGCGGCCTCGACGCCGTCGACGGCGGCTACACCGATACCGCGGGGGGGTTCGAGAAGTACTTCAAGGCGGAACGTCTCGAACGGTACGTCGACGCCGCACGCCTCGTCATCGCCAAGAGCCTGGCGACGTTCTCGAAGACCGGCGTGGCCCACTACAACACGTGGGGTGTCGAGTACAGCAACGACGTCGCGGCGTACTGGAACGACCTCATGGCCGCGTTCTCCACGGAGTGGATCGCGCATTGTTACGGGTATACCGGCGTCATCGGCGCCGACCGCAGCTTCGGCCCCGGGTTTCCCGATCACTCCTCGTGGCCCCTCGCGCCCGGCTTCAACGCGCGTAACCGCCAGGTGCTCGCCCTGACGAGATTCACGCCGCCTGCCGCCGACGTGGCGATCGTCTACCCGGTACCGACGGTCATGGCGTCGTCCGGCCCCGCGGCCCAGGCGATGGTGGACGATGTGTATCGCCTGATCGGCGTGATGCCGGCGCTGGGCATCCAGGCGGATGTGGTGTCGCCGACGTTGCTCGGGGAAGCCACGCTCCACGATGGCGTCCTGACGATCCGCAAGGCCCGGTATCGCGCCCTCGTCCTTCCGTATGCGACGGTGATGCCGGCTGCGGCTATCGCCGTGGTGAAGCGGCTCCAGGCGGAGCGTTTCCCCGTGCACTTCACGAACGGCGGCACGGCGCGTACGACGTTGGGCGAGGCCGTCGAGGTGGGCGCCCCATCGGCGTTCGACATCCCGCGCGAGGTCGCGCCGCTCGAAGCCGCGGTCGCGTCGCTGAAGCTCCCGTCGGCGTGCGGGCGCCTCGACGGCGCGTACTTGAACGTGATCCCGGGCAAGGACGGCGCGACGTTCGTTACCGTGATGCCTATCGACCCGGGCCGGTCCGTTACGGGCTCGGTCACGTGCCTGGGCGAGGGCATCACCGTTGCCGGCCTCGAGGCGCTGGGCATCTTTCGCATCGATGGGAAGGGCGGAAACGCGACGCGGGTGTTTTGATACTCGCTCAACTTCCGACACCGGTGTGCCGATTCTCCGAAAGGAGAGGTCGCCGCCGCTGCCGTGAAACCCGTCACTCTGAAGGACTCCACCGCCCCGTCGGCGCCGACGCCTGCCGCGCCTGGCGAGATTCGGCCGGCGGCAACGCCCAACGACCCGCAGACCGGCATGGCTGTCGCCCAGGCCCTGGTCGACGCCGGGTTCCTCCGACCCGAGCAACTGGCGCACGCGCAACGCGTGCAGAGCAAGCTGCCGACGCCCCGCACGTTCGTGCGCCTGCTGCGCGACCTGCGGATGATCACCGACGACCAGATCCGCGAGACGCTGCAGACGCGGCGGATCAACGCCCGCCTCGGCGACCTGCTGGTCGAACTCGGCTACCTGTCTCCGGCCGACCTGAAGCTCGCGGTCGCGCTCCAGAAGAATCACCCGGGCACGAAACTCGGCGCCATCCTCATCGACAACGATCTCGTGTCGGAACACGAGGTCTTCGAGGTTCTGGCCTTCCAGCTTGGGTTCGTGCACGTGCCAGCCTCGAAGTGCATCGCCGACCCGCTCCTGTCGCGGCAGGTGCCACTCCGCTGGATGCGGACCCACGAAGCGGTGCCGACCGGCGTCGACAACGGCTCGGTCGTGGTCGCCTTCGCCCGCCCGCACGACGACGCGGCCGTACTCGCGGCGCGGCGGGCGTTCGGCGAGCAGGTGTCGATCGGGATCTCGCCGCGCCGCGCCATCGAAGCGGCCATCAACAGGCTCGAGGCGGACATTCAGCCCAGCGCGGCGGTCGCCGAGACCGGGATGGTCGCGCTCGTCGAAACCATGCTCGCCGATGCCGTGCGTGAGCGGGCGAGCGACATCCACGTCGAGCCGATGCCCGACCGCATTCGGGTCCGATTCAGGCGTGACGGCGTGCTCGTCCCGTACAAAGAGCTGCCGCCGGACGGCGCGGCCAGCCTGGCCAGCCGCCTGAAGGTCCTGGCGAAGGCCGACATCGGCGAACGCCGGCGCCACCAGGATGGCCGGATTCTCTACGAAACGCCGCGGGGCAACATCGACATCCGCGCGTCGTTCTACATCACCATCCACGGCGAGAAGATCGTTCTGCGCCTGCTGAACAACCGCGATACGCTCATGAAGGTCGACGAGATCAACATGGCGCCGCGGATGCGGCAGCAGTACCTCGAAGATGCGCTCGACGCGCCGAGCGGCGTCATCATCATCACGGGACCCACGGGCTCGGGCAAGACGACGACGTTGTACGCGTCGGTGAATCACCTGAACAACGCCCGCACGAGCATCATCACCGCCGAGGATCCCGTTGAGTACGTCATCGACGGCATCGGCCAGTGTTCGATCAACTCGCGCATCAACCTCGGCTACGAAGAGACGCTGAAACACATCGTCCGGCAGGATCCGGACATCATTGTCATCGGCGAAATCCGCGACCTGTTCTCGGCGGAAACCGCCATCCAGGCGGCGCTCACGGGCCACAAGGTCCTCACGACGTTCCACACCGAAGACTCGATTGGTGGCCTGCTGCGCCTCCTCAACATGAACATCGAGGCCTTCCTGATCTCGTCGACGGTGGTGAGCGTCCTGGCGCAGCGGCTGGTGCGCCGCGTGTGTCCGGACTGTTCAGAGGACTACGCCCTGTCGTCACATGAGATCGGCCGGCTGGGGTACGAACCCAAGGACCTGGCGGGCGTGGTGTTCAAGGCCGGCCGGGGCTGCGTGGCGTGCGGTCACCAGGGCTACCGCGGCCGCGTGGCGGTGTTCGAATTGCTGGTGTTGAACGAAGCGGTCAAGGAGGCGGTCCTCGAACGACGCACGTCGTACGAGATCCGCCGCATCAGCGCGCAGACGAGCGGCCTGGTCACGCTGCTGGAAGACGGCATCCTGAAGGCCGCGCAGGGACAGACGACACACGAAGAACTGGTGCGGTGCCTGCCCAGGCTGATGAAGCCGCGGCCGGTGCCGGAATTGCGTCGGTTGCTGGGGGTGGTGTGATGAGCGGAGGAACGTCACTCCTCGAACAGATTCGGCTGTTTGCCGCGCACCACAACGTCAGCCTGCCCGTGATCAGTCCCGTGGCGGCCGGGCTGATGTCGGCCGTCCAGCGCGAAGACGTGAACCCGTCGGACGTTGAGACGCTGGTGCAGTCGGACCAGGTCCTCACGGCCGAGGTGCTGCGGGCGTCGAACTCCGCCTTCTACGGCGGCCTGTCTCCAGTGACCACGGTCAAGGGCGCCATCTTCCGCCTCGGCCTCGTGCAGGTGGCGCGGCTCGTGCTGATGGCCTCCGAGCGCAATCGGTACACGGCCCAGCAGCCAGTCCTGCGTTCGATGATGGCGAAGCTCTGGGTACACGCGACCTCGACGGCGCTGGCGGCCGAGTGGCTCGCCCGGCGCCTGGGACACCGGGGCGTCGAACAGGAGGCGTTCGTCGGCGGCCTGGTGCACGACATCGGCAAGCTGTACCTGGTCCGCGTGCTCGACGAGATGGTCACGAAGGCGCCCGATCCGATCGCGACGCCAGAGCCGTTCCTGTGCGAGCTCCTGCGCGTGGCTCACGCCGACCAGGGTTACCAGCTTGCGCAGGGCTGGGGTCTGCCGGAGGTCTACACGACGATCGTACGGGATCACCACGCGGAGGAACCCGATCCCACGAACATTCCGCTCCTGCTGGTGCGGCTCGCCAACCGGGCCTGCCACAAGCTCGGCCTCGGCCTGACGTCGGATCCGAACGTCATCCTCTCGGTTCTTCCGGAAGCCGCAATGCTGCTGACGGGCGAAGTGCTGCTGGCCGAACTCGAGGTGTTGCTCGAGGACACGGCGGCCGACCTGACACCGCCGGCGGCGGCGGCGCGGTAGAAGGACGGCTAGGGCTAGACGCCGTCCACGTGCCAGCCAGAGCTGTCAACCGCCACCGCGTACCATTTCCCGAGGTGCCGCCGCAGATACACCTTGGTTTCCACTTGCGGGCCTGACCTCGGCGCCCGGGAACCGAAGAGCACGACGGCGCTGGTCTCACGCCGATTGACGACCTCCCACTCGAGGTAGGTGCCACGGACCGTCGCGTACTCCCCCGCAGAGATGCCGTACAAGACGGGCCCGGCATACCCTCGGAAGTGCACGCGCGGCATCGTGGCACCGGGGAACAACGGGGGTGACGGCCACGGCGTGCCGAACGACGCGAGGAAGGCCGCCTGAACGATCCGGGCCTCTTCATCGTCAACCGCCTCGGACACGGGGAGCGTCGGGCAGACGTCGGCGCCGTCCACGACGCCGTCTCCGTCCGTGTCGGGGCGCGTCGGGTCGAGTCCCAACTGCCGCTCCTCGATGTCGGTCCAGCCGTCGCCGTCCCGATCCCTGAAGACCTCCTCGGGCCGCATGGCCGTCGTCGTCGGCGCTCCGTCGTCGGTGCAGGCGCGGCAGGTCAATTCGATGGCTCGATTCCGACTCGCCACCGCATACGGCGGGAAGCAGCACGGGACAGGCACGCCTGCGGGCACGGGCCGCGACCACGAATCGCGTGCCCCTGGGGTGGCGGATCGTGCCAAGTACGCCCCGCCCAGGAGGCCGCTCATCGCACGGTACGTCGTCCCGCCAGGGTCGGTAGCAGCGCCCAGAACACTCCAGCGGATCGGTGGTCGCCCCACGCCGTGCTCGGGGACCCTCAGCGCGTCCAGCCGGACTGGTGCGGGAATTGCGCCGGCGGTCTTCGCCGCTACTCGGTCGTAGGCGGCCAGGCTCTCTGCCGAACCGATGCGGCCCAACTCGACGAGCGCGGCCCGACCGAACTCGGGGAACCGGGGCCCGTTCGTTCGCCGGACGACCGGGGCGAGGAGTGCCACCTCCTCGAGTTCCTGGACGCTCATCCCCGACAACGGCTGGTTTGCGTACACGTCACTCAGCGGTTTCGCCCGCCGCAGCCGGACGACGCGGTCTTCGATCCACGGCCTGCCCGGCTGTCCTGGCGACACCGCCGGGCGAACACCGAGCCAGCCCCGTTGCACTCGGTCATCTAGTGCGCGCGCGATTCTCGGATCGATGGGATCGAGCAGGCACAGGTCCCGCACGCGCCCGGACTCGTCCAGCTTCAGCCGCACACGTACGGCGAGGTCCGAGGACGGCAGTGTCGGACGCGCGCCAGCCCCGACTGGCCAGGGGAAGAACAACTCGTCGACGGTGTCCGGCAACCCGGCCAGATGGGTTGGCAGGCGGGCGGCGCCGAGCGCCGGGCGTTCGATCGCGCACGGCACGTAGCCGGACGGCGGAGCCGGCGGCGCGCAGGCCGAGACCGCGAGCGTGCTGAACACCACGACGATCGGGGCGAGCCGGTGGAAGATGTTCATCGCGTTGGACACCAAGGCAGCCAGGCTGGGCCGACTTCCAGGCTTCCGGCTTCCGGCTTCCGACTTCCGGCCGCGCACGCTGTCACGCAGCATCTCCTGCCAGGCAGGGCTGAAGCCCTGCCTCACGACAGTCCTGTGCCCTCTTGTCTTTCCCTTTCCCTCTTTCCTATCGCCTCTTCCCTAATCCCCTATTAGTATCTCCACGACAGATCGGCCCCCGCCGGCGCGGTCATCAGCATCCGCTCGATCATCTTCGGGATGATGCGCTGCTCTGTGCGCTGGCCGGGGAACTCGGGCATCCCTGAATAGCAGTGCGGCTGCCGCTTCCCGATGTCGAAGGAGCCCGCGTAGTACGGATCCTTCGTGCCCTCGAGGAACTCCTGCAGCTTGAACG
>CAZJRM010000143.1:0-14336 GCA_964547975.1 uncultured Vicinamibacterales bacterium
CGCGCAAGGCGATTCGCGAGGGCGCGAACGAGATCGACATGGTCATCAACATCGGCGCGCTCAAGGGCAAGGACGATGCGCTCGTCCTGCGTGACATCCGCGCCGTGGTCGAGGCCTGCCGCGACGGACGGGCGCTCTCGAAGGTCATCTTCGAGAACGCGCTGCTGACCGATGACGAGAAGATCAAGGCCTGCGAGTTCAGTCTCAAGGCCGGCGCCGACTTCGTGAAGACGTCCACCGGGTTTGCCAGCGGAGGCGCAACGGTCGAAGACGTCGCCCTCATGGCCAGGCAGGTCGCGGGCAGGAAGGTCGGGGTGAAGGCGGCCGGCGGGATCCGCACCTACGAAGACGCGGCCAAGATGGTACGCGCCGGCGCGACCCGGATCGGCGCCAGCGCCAGCGTGAAGATCGTGGAAGAGGCGCGCGTGCGCGCCAGGGGCGGCGTGCCTCCAGCATCGGCGGCCCCGGCCCCGGCACCCGGCGGGAAGGGATACTGACATGGCGGAACTTCGCTGCTACGTGTTTCTCGACAGCCTCCAGCCGCAGTACGCGTCGTTTCTCGGTACGGTGGCCCAGGGCTTCCTGCCCACTCCCGGTGAAGCGTCGCTCTTCATCGAGATCGCGCCGGGCATGGACATCATGCGCGTGACGGACGTCGCCCTCAAGGCGACCAACGTCAAGCCGGGCATGCTCATCATCGAGCGGTTGTACGGGATGCTCGAGGTGCATTCCGAATCGCAGGCGGACGTCCGCGCGGCGGGCCGCGCGATTCTCGAGATGCTCGGGCTGCACGAAGAGGACCGCATCAAGCCCGAGATCGCGTCGAGCCAGGTCATCCGCAATCTTTCGCCCTACCACACGCAGCTCATCAACCGGTCGCGTCATGGCGACATGATCAAGCCGGGCCAGTCGTTGTACGTGATGGAAGTGGCGCCGGCCGGCTACGCCGCGCTCGCGGCCAACGAAGCCGAGAAGGCGGCGAATATCAACATCCTCGAGGTCCGTGCGTTCGGCAGTTTCGGGCGGGTGTATCTTGGGGGCGAAGAACGCGACATCGACGTGGCCTACCGTGCGGCCGAGCAGGCCATTGCGTCGGTGGCAGGGAAGGCAGGGCGGCCGTAGGGACAGGGATTAGGGAATAGGCGATAGGGAAGAGGGAAAGAAACAGGGATCAGGGAAGAGGCCCGAAGCCCGAGGCCCGAAGGCTGAAGCCGAGAATCCGCGAGCCGCAAGCCGTGGGCCGCAAGCCCTGACGTTGTCTTTTCAAGGAGAGCAGACCATGAACGATGCCCTGGGCATGATCGAGTGCCGGTCGTTTCCGGCGGTGGTTGAAGCGGCCGATGCGGCGGTGAAAGCCGCCAAGGTCGAGCTGGTGTCCTACGAGAAGACCGGCGGTGGGTACGTGTCGATCATCGTCCGCGGCGACGTGGCGGCGGTGAAAGCCGCGACCGATGCCGGCCAGACGGCGGCCGCCCGCGTCGGCGAAGTCGTCACGGTCCACGTGATCGCACGTCCCCATACGCAGGTCGACGTCGTCATGCCGCTCGGCCGCACCGACGCGGCGAAGGCCGATTCCAAGTAGACGGCCATGCAGCTCTGCAAAGTCGTCGGCACCGTGGTGGCCAGCCGGAAGGAGCCCACGCTCGACGGGCTCAAGCTGATGCTGGTCCGCCCGGTAGATACCGAGGGCCGCGAGAGCGGCGGATACGTGATTGCTGCGGACGCCGTCGGCGCCGGCCCGGGTGAATACGTACTCACGGCGGCCGGCAGCTCGGCACGCCAGACGACGGCCACCAACAATCGTCCCGTCGACACGGTCATCATGGCCATTGTCGATACGTGGGAGCTGGGCGGGCAGGAGAAGTACAAGAAGTAGGGACAAGGAACAAGGGGCAAGGCCGCGGGCCCCCAACCCCCAATCCCCAACCCCCATCCCCCAAGGTGGATATGGCGCGTTTGACCGATCGCGACATCGAGGCCATAGCGCAGCGGATCGCCGCCGACATGAAGGCTGGCGGAGCCGCCGCGCCGGCGGCCGTGCGTCGTGACGCTGCGCCGGCCGCGTCTCCGGACCAGGGGATCTACGCGACCGTCGACGATGCCGTGCGCGCCGCTGCGGCGGCGCAACCGGCGTTCGTCGCGTTGCCGCTCGCACAACGGGCCGCCATCCTGGCCGCGATCCGCACGACGATGGCCGCGAACGCCGACGTGCTGGCGAAAGCCGCGCACGACGAGACCGGCCTCGGACGCTACGAAGACAAGGTGGTCAAGAACCGCCTCGTGACGGAACGGACACCGGGTCTCGACGTGCTCGCGCCGCAGGCCGTCACCGGCGATCACGGGCTGACGCTCGTCGAACCGGCGCCCTTCGGTGTCATCGGGGCGATTACGCCCTCGACCAATCCAACCTCGACGATCATCTGCAACGCGATCGGCATGCTGGCCGCAGGCAACACCGTGGTGTTCTGCGTGCACCCGCTCGCGAAACACTGTTCGATGATGACCGTCGCGCTCATCAACAAGGCCATCGCCGAAGCCGGCGGTCCGCCGAATGTCGTGACCTGCCTGTCGAGCCCCACCATCGAGGTGGCGCAGGAGGTCATGCGACACCCCGGCATCCGGCTCCTCGTCGTCACCGGCGGCGGCGCCGTGGTGAAGACCGCGATGGCGAGCGGCAAACGCGCCATTTGCGCCGGCCCCGGCAATCCGCCGGTGGTGGTGGACGAGACGGCGCACATCGACAAGGCGGCGCGAGACATCCTGCTTGGCGCCTCCACCGACAACAACATCATCTGCGTCGACGAGAAGGAAGTGTTCGTCGTGTCGAGCGTTGCGGACCGCCTCGTGCAGGCAATGGTCGGCCAGGGCGCGATCCTCCTCGACAGCCTGCGGCTGAAGCAGGTCGAGAACCTGGTGTTCGCGACGCACCCCGGCCCGCGCGGCCGCGGCGCGATGAACCACGAGGTCATCGGGAAAGACATAGCCGTCATCCTGGCGCGCATCGGCATGAACGTGCCGGCGTCGGCGCGCCTCGCGATTGCCGAGGTGGACGAATCGCACCCGCTCCTCTGGAGCGAACAGATGATGCCGATCCTGCCGATCTGCCGGGTGCCGACGGCGGACCGTGCCATCGATCTGGCCATCGAGGTCGAGGGCGGCAACCGGCATACCGCGGTGATGCACTCGACACACCTGGATCGCCTGAGCCGCATGGCGAAGGACTGCAATTGCAGCATCTTCGTGAAGAACGGACGGTCGCAGGCCGGCCTGGGCCTCGACGGGGAAGGGTTCTGCTCGTTCACGATTGCGAGTCCGACGGGCGAGGGGCTCACCGGGCCGGTGCAGTTCTCCCGCTGGCGCCGATGCGTGCTCGTCGATCACTTCCGGATCACGTGATGAAGAAACACCCTGCCCTGGCCGTCGTCGAGTTCTGCGATATCCCGACCGGGATGTTCGCGACCGACGCGATGCTGAAGAAGGCGCCCATCGGATTCGTGAAGTGCGGGTCGATCAGCCGCGGGCGCTACCTGACGATCATCGGCGGCACGACGGCGTCGGTCGACGAGGCGCTGGCCGAGGGACTGGCCGTCGGCGCCGAGGGCGTGCTGGATTCGATCCTCCTGGCGGACGTCCACCCGCGGGTCTTCGAAGCCGTGGCCGGAGAACGCCGCATCGGCGGTGACGGCGCCGTCGCCATCTTCGAAACCGACACGGTCGCCTCGAACGTCCGTGCCGCCGAAGTGGCGCTCAAGGCCACGACGGTCGGCCTCATCGAGATCCGGCTCGCCGACACGGGGTTGTCCGGCAAGGGGCTCAGCGTGTACCAGGGCGAACTGTTCGACATCGAGGAAGCCGTGCGCGTGGCGCGGTCGTATCTCGAGGAGGCCGGAGTCGCCGTGCGGCACCGGATCATTGCGCAGCCGCACGAGTCGCTGATGGCGCAGGTAGCCCGCAGCACCTGGTTCGGATCGCAGATCGAGCTCGAACTCGATGGGGAGGAGGCCGGCTAGGCCGGAGCCATGCTGCTCGGACGAGTCATCGGCACGCTCGTGACGTGCGTGGCGTACGAGGGCCTGGCCGGCGTGCCCATGCTCATCGTCCAGCCGCTCGACGAGCAGCAGCGGGAGAAGGGCGGGCCCATCGTGGCGGCCGACGCGACACGCATGGCGGGTCGCGGCGAGCTCGTGTACTACGAGGGCGGGCGGGAAGCCGCGCTGGCGTTGGAGACGTGGTTCGTCCCCGTGGACCACACGATCATCGGGATCGTGGACACGGTGAATCTAGAGGCTAGGGGCTAGAGGCTAGGGGCAGAGCGCGGTCGCTGTGGGACAGGCCTTCAGGCCTGGCATTCCCGGGAGGCCGCAAGCCGTGGGCCGCAAGCCGTGGGCCGCAAGCCTGGTTCAGGAGCCCGTGCATGATTCTCGGCCGTGTCATCGGTGCCATCACGTCGACCATCAATCATCCGTTCTATGACGGGAAGAAGCTGATGATTGTGGAGCGTACGGCTCCGGACGGCGGACGCCCGACGGACTACCTGATTGCGGTCGACACGGTCGGCGCCGGACCCGGCCAGCGTGTCGTCGTCCTCGACGAAGGGAACGGCGCCCGCCAGATCTTCGTATCGAAGGATGCACCGGTGCGTTCGGTGATCGTGGGGATTGTCGATCACGCCGACGCGTAGGTGGTCTTACCACTTATCTCACAATACTTTAGGCGCCTAGACAGTACTGGAGAGTCTCGCCGGAAATGTGTATTGTTAGCGGTGCCCCAGCAATTGCCTGCCCCTGTCTCGGCCGTTGCTGGTGTGTGATAGTACGGCGCGTCAGTGAAGGCGCGCCACGGCCTGGAGGGATGAGGATGGTTTCCCGGAAATGGTTAGTGTGTGCGGCGATGCTGCTGGCGTTTGTTGGCAGCGCGCTGGTGCCTGCGACTGCTACCGCGCAGGCACTCTACGGTTCGATCGTCGGGACGGTTGCCGATCCGCAGGGGGCGTTTCTCCCCGGCGTGACGGTCACCGCGACCAACGTCGGCACCGCGCTGAAGGTTGAGGCGGTCACGGATGAACGTGGCACCTACACCTTCAGGAACCTCGTGCCCGGCACGTACGACGTGGCGGCGGCGCTCGAGGGCTTCAAGGGCCTGAAGAAGTCCGGCTACAACGTGACCGCCGGCAACCCGATCCGTGTCGACCTGACGCTCGAACTCGGCACCCTGGCCGAGACCGTGAACGTCACGGCCGAGACGACCCTGCTGCAGACGGAAAAGGCGGACCTGAGCACCGAGATCTCGGCCAAGGCCGTCACGAATCTTCCGTTGAACCAGTACCGCAATTATCAGACGCTGCTGAACCTCGTGCCGGGCGCGACGCCCACGCAGTTCCAGAACGCCGAAATCGACACGCCCGGCCGTTCGCTGCGCACGTGGGTCAACGGCACGCAGCCCAACGCCAACACGACCCGCGTCGACGGCGCCGTGTCGGTCAACGTCTGGCTGCCGCACCACGCGATGTACATCCAGTCGGCCGAGTCGATTGACACCGTCAACGTCTCGACGAACAACTTCGACGCCGACACCGGTATGGCGGCGGGCGCGGCCCAGACCGTCATTACCAAGTCCGGCACGAACCAGTTCCGGGGGTCGGTGTTCGGCTTCCTGAACGACGACAGCTTCAACGAGAACTCGTTCTTCAACGACTTCAACAACCTGCCCAAGCCGCAGGTGAGTACGAAGACGTTCGGCGGCACCCTCGGCGGTCCGATCCTGAAGAACAAGCTGTTCTTCTTCGCGTCGTGGGAACGCTACGACACGAAGCGGCCGACCACCTACACCTACAGCGTGCCGACGGCGTTGATGCGCACGGGCGACTTCAGTGAAGTGGCTGCCAAGTACGCCGCCTTCAAGCTGTTCAACCCGTACACCGGCGCTGCCGGCGTGGGCCGCGAACAGTGGCTCGACAACAAGATCCCGTCGAACCTGCTCAGCGCGAAGGCCCTGGCGCTGTTGAAGTACTTCCCGGCGTCGAACACGACGACGGACATCAACAACAACAGCATCATCGGTGACGACTACACGCAGCTTCGCGAAGAGTTCCAGAAGCGCGACAACATCGACCTGAAGCTCAACTGGCAGGTGTCCCCCTCCGCCACGGTGTGGGGCAAGTTCGGCATGATGAAGAACGACGGTTCCGGCAACAACTTCATGCTGGGCTTCGACAATCCCGCCTCCGGCGAGACCACGGTCAAGCTGTTCACGTTCGGCACCACCTGGACGCTCAGCCCGACCACCGTGCTCGATGCCAACATCGGCATGAGCCGCCAGGACCAGACCGTGTTGCCGCCCGACTACGGGACCAACTACGGCCTCCAGGCGGGAATCCCCGGGACCAACGATCCCAACGACATCCGAAACAGCGGTCTGCCCGTCATGTCGGCCACATACACCGTCGCCAACGGATCGGCGAACTGGATGCCGCTGTGGCGCAAGGAGATCAGCTACTCGGGCACCGTCGGTCTGACCAAGGTGTTCGCGAAGCACGAACTCCGCACGGGCTTCGACTTCGTCCGCCTCGAGCTCAACCACCGTCAGGCGGAATGGGGCAGCTACGGCCTCAAGGGCGGCTTCGGCTTCAGCAACAACACCACCGGCGCGTCGGGCTACACTTCGCCCGGCTGGAACAGCTTCGCGGCGTACCTGATGGGTCTCCCGAACTCCTTCGCGAAGGACACCCAGACGGAAGAAATGACGGGTCGCGAAAACCAGTTCGCGTTCTACCTGCGCGATCGCTGGACGGTGAGCCCGAAGCTGACGGTCAGCGCGGGCGCCCGGATCGACTACTACCCGATCATGACGCGCGTGGGCCGCGGGCTCGAGATCCTCGACTACAACACCTACGTCGTCACGCTTGGCGGCATCGGCGGCCAGCCGAAGGATGTGGGTCTCGACTACCGCCCGTGGTACATCGAACCCCGCCTCGGTGCGGCATACCGCCTGAACGAGGATACGGTCATCCGCGCCGGCTACGGCATCACGAAGAACCCGTTGCCGTGGTCGCGTCCGATGCGCGGGTCGTACCCGTACGACATCAACTTCAACGCGTCGGCGCCCGGCACCTACGACTACGTGACCACGCTCGACGGCGGAATCCCGACCGTGGTCCTGCCTGACACGTCTTCGGGCAAGGTGACGCTGCCTCGCGGCGTCTACATCCGTTCGCCCCACCCGGGCGAGGTGAATCGCGGCACGGTCCAGCAGTGGAATGCGTCGATCGAGCGCCGGCTGCCGGCCGACATCTCCGTCGAAATGGCGTACGTCGGCACGGCGACGGACGGCGGTTACGCTGACCTCAACTACAACGTCGGCGTGCCCGGCGGCGGCGGCACGGCGGCCAAGTACTACGCGTCGGCCGGCACGTCGGCCATCAACGACTGGGCGGCCCGCACGAAGAGCCGCTACCACGGTCTCCAGTTCGCGCTGAACCGTCCGTTCAAGAACGGCGTCATGCTCAAGGGCGCCTACACCTTCAGCCGCGCCAAGAACATGGCCGACGAAGACGGATGGACCGGGCTGACCTGGAACTACCTGCCGAAGTACGACGACAACTTCGCGCTCGCCGGCTTCGACCGGACGCACGTGGCCCAGCTGGGCTTCGTCTACGAACTGCCCTTCGGCCGGGGCCGCACGGATGCCGTGGGCCAGATCATCGGCGGGTGGCAGATCAACGGCGTGGCGGCCTGGTACTCGGGCACGCCGTACTCCATCGGCGGCACGAACAACGCGATGGCTTGCCAGGGTTGCGGATCGATCTTCATCAACTACTCTGGTGACCTCGACGCCGTTGGTTCGGTGGGCATCGAGAAGGGGCAGACCTCGACCGACGCCTACTACAACATCGGCGACTTCTCCCAGCCGAGCGGCCTCGGCATCGACGGCTTCGGCACGTCGAAGCGCAACCAGTTCCGCCGTCCGAACGTGTGGAACGTGGACCTGTCGGTGTTCAAGTCGTTCCAGTTCGGTCGCGTCCGTCCGGAAATCCGGATGGAAGTGGCGAACGTGTTCAACCACACCAACTGGGGCGCTCCGGTGACCTCGTTCACGGCGCTGAACTTCATGCAGTTCACGGCGAGTTCCGCCGAGTCCGGCACGAACACGCCGGGCCCGCGCCGTATCCAGTTCGGCGTGCGGATCGGGTTCTAGTTCGGGGATTGGGGATTGGGGGTTGGGGATTGGCCCCAGCCCCTGACTCCTGACGCCTGTACGCAGCGAAGGGCCGGCAGGAACGTCCTGCCGGCCCTTCGTCTATGTACGCCGTCATCGCGCACGGGAGCCGCGCACGCGGCACGGTGGAGAGCCGTTACGAACTGCGGGTGATGTAATTCTCCATCTGCTGAATCGCGAACCGCTGCTCATCCACGACGGCGCGAACGGCGTCACGAATCGAGACGACGCCGACCAACCGTTCGCCTTCGAGCACCGGCAGGTGGCGAATCTGTTTCTCGTCCATCAGCGCGAGGCACTGCTCAGCCGTCCACGTCGGATCGATGGTGATGACCTGCGACGTCATCACGTCCCGCACCTCCGTGTCCGACGAACGTTTCCCCGCGAGCGCCACCTTCCGCGCGTAGTCCCGTTCCGTCACGATGCCGACCAGGCGGTCGTGTTCCACGACGAGCGCCGCACCGACGTTCCGCTCGGCCATCAGGCGGAGCGCGTCGAGGACGGTGGACGACGGTGAGACAGCGAGAATCTGCGCCTGGTTCGCCAGCATCTGGCGGACGGTCTTCGACATGGGGCCTCCTTGGAGAGAGCGCCATCATACCGCAGTATGATTCTGGCATGCACACCAAGCTGGCGCGTTTCGCCTGGGGCGTCCTCGCGCTCAATATCCTGGTCATCCTGTGGGGGGCCTACGTGCGCGCGACGGGCAGCGGGGCGGGATGCGGTGCCCATTGGCCGCTGTGCGACGGCCAGGTGATCCCGCGCGATCCCAGTGCGACGATGCTCGTCGAGTTCTCGCACCGGCTGTCGAGCGGCCTCGCGCTCGTGGCGGTGGTCGGCCTCTTCGTGTGGACCCGCCGCGCGTTCGCTCCGGCGTCGGCGGCCCGAAGGGCTGCGGCGGCGTCGCTCGCTTTCATCCTGGTGGAAGCGGGGCTGGGCGCGGGACTCGTCCTCTTCAGGCTCGTGGCGCAGGACGAGAGCCTCGCGCGGGCGATGATGATGCCGCTGCACCTCGTGAACACCTTGGTCCTGCTGCTGTGCCTCACGCTGACCGCGCACTGGGTCTCCGGCGGTCCGCCGGTACGCCTGGAAGGTCGCGCGCGCGCCATCGGGACCGGCGCCGCGATGCTCGTGCTGCTGGTGGGCGTGGGGAAGACCGGCGCCATTGCCGCCCTGGGCGACACGCTCTATCCGGCGACGTCACTCGCCGAAGGGCTCGAGGCCGATCTCTCCTCAGCCTCGTCCATCCTGCTCCGTCTGCGCGTGCTCCATCCTGCGCTGGCCGTCGCCACGGCCGCCGTGATCCTGTTGGGCCTCGGGAGACTGCCCGTGGGGGCCGACGACCGCCGTGGAATCCTGGCGAAGCAGTCGGTCTACCTGCTTGTCGTGGCGCAGGTGATCTTCGGGTTCGCCAACCTCTGGTTCCTCGCTCCCGTCTGGATGCAGATCGTCCACCTGCTGCTCGCCGACCTGCTCTGGATCGCGCTCGTGCTCGTCGTCGTCTCGTCGCTGTCAGACGTAGTGCCGGGCTTCAGCCCGGCCCGGAAACCGGAAGCCGCGAGCCGAGAGCCGCAAGCCTAGAACGTGAACGTATCGATGATCCCCGCCGGCCCGGGCGCGAGGGGATCGTCCTTGCCAATCGCCCAGCCCTCGACGCGGCCGTCCGTGCGGACGCACAGCCTGACGAAGTGTTTGAAGCCGGGATGCCCCAGCACGGAATACGCGCTCCACGGATCGAGACCCGTGACCACGAGCGTCAGCAGGAACTGACCGAGCAGCAGCGGGCCCGCCAGCGCCATCGCGGCCATGGTCGTCAGTGTCGTTGCCGTATGGCCGAGCAGCCGCGATGAGGCCCAGCCGATGACGAGCGGAAGGAGCGCCAGCGCCACGCCGTGGCCGGCGGCGACGAGCCCCGCCACCCTGCGCCGATGGCCCTTGAGACTCATCGTCGCCAGCATCCCCGCGACCGTGACCCCCGCCATCAGCCCCGTGACGATCCAGCCGGGAACCACGCCCCAGCGGAACGCGCGCAGTTCGAGGAAGGCGACGAGCGCGCACAACACGTGGGGCAGGAGGCCGGCGGTCCCCGTCATCACGTGCCACGGCACGCTCGCCGCCAGGTGACGGCTCGTGCGCCCGTCCGGATACGCACAGGCCGCGCCTTTGCCCGGCCGCTCGGCGTGCACGCGCGTGCCGTGCAGGAAGGAGCCGCCACCTCCGGCGATGACGTGTTGCGTGGCGCCGATCTCGCGCCGTTCGTAGTGATGGCTGTCTCCGGTGAGGTAGAGGATCGGGTCCTGCCGGAGGCTCAGGCCGAAGGCGTTCAGAATCTGCCGCCCCGGTTCGTTGCGCTCGCCCATCGCCACAGCCGGGTCCGAGCAGACCAGGATCCGCCGGCCGGTGTGGTTGGCGGCGCGCCTGGCGTTGAAGTAGACCCGCTGCCGGAAGTCGACGGTCCGCAGTTGTCGGTCGACGCCCAGCAGGTCGAGGTCCGGTGCGAGCGGCAGCAGCCAGTACGACGCCTCCTGGATGGCGCGGTAGCCGCCGAGGGCCAGGCGCGACACCCGGCGGACCTTCTGCCCGGTCAGCAGCGCCGACACTGATTCGATGGCGTCGCGCGCCAGCGTGACGGAACCCAGCAGTTCGTCCAGGTGAAGACGCCGATACACCCGGCCGGATACCGGGCTCGAGTCCGGTTGCGCCGCGGGCGTTCCCCGGTCCGGCCCGGCCGACCCGCGAGCGGTCGCCTCCACGGCCAGATCGCGGATGACGTCACGCCGGAACAGGCGTGCGAAGCCGTCGAGGCCGCCGTACCAGTCGTGGTTGCCGGGGATGCCCAGCAGCACGCGTGCCCGATCGTCCGCCACGCGGTTCAGAAGAGTGTTCCACGGTTGCACGACGCGGCTCGCGATCTGGTCGGCCGACGCGACCGGGTACGCCGTGTCACCGCCGAAGATGAGGACATCCCCCCGCGGCAGCACGCGCCCGCCGTCTCCTTCGAGCGCATAGGTGTCGAACACCATGGCGCCGACGGCCGTGCTCACGTCCACGTCATCGCCGGTGTCGGAGACGAAGTCGATCCAGACGTCGCGGCCGAGCCGTTCGGTCAGGGTGGCGCCGTCGCCTGTCGCGCCGAGCACCTCCGCCGCCGCGTCGAGAAGCGCTTCGGGCGACTGGGGGCGCATCCAGTCGCGGGTGTCGAGGTTGTCCGACGCCAGGGCCTCGGACGACAGGTGGCGAAGGTGGCCCAGGAAGGCCGTCGAGCCGAACCAGCGGATGGCGTACGGCGGCCGCGACCCGCGCGTGAACGTCAGCGGCGGCGGCCCGGGGGGACGCGGACGCAGAGGAGTGGTCATCGCCCTGGCCGAGAGCCGTGAGCCGAGATCCGTGAGCCGTGCGTCACTGCCGTATCCTTGCCGTCTTCGTGAACTTCTGCCCGTCCACGTCCAGCGTCACCTGGTAATCACCCACAGGCGCCAGGCGCCGATCGCTCGTCCGCATGTCCCACGTCACGACGTTGAGGCCCTGCTGCGTCGTGCCGTTGGCTGTCCGCACCACCTTGCCGGCCGTATCCGCGATCGTCACGCCGACCTTCTTCGCGGCGGCGTCGCGCAGGTAGTACTGGATTGCGAACCCGACGGGTTCGTTTGGCGTGGGCCGGTAACGGTCGCCGTAGAAGTCGTAGTTGCCCCAGCCGCTTGTCTGAAACGACTTGCGCGGCTCGATGTCGAACAGGCGCACGGTTTCGCCGAGCACGGCTTCGGTGACCTGCTGGAGCCACGACACGTCGGTCACGAAGATCGCGCGACCGTACGTGCCGACCACGAGGTCCTGCTCGCGGGGATGCACCTGCAGATCGTGCACGGGCACGTTTGGCATGTCGCCCCTCATCGCGACCCATCGACCGCCGCCGTCCAGGCTCACGTACACGCCCTTGTCGGTGCCGGCGAACACGAGCTGCCTGTTGACCCGATCCTGCCACACGACGTTCACCGGCTGCTGCGGGAGCCCGGTCACCATCGGTGTCCACGTGGCGCCGTAGTCCGTCGTCTTGAAGAGATACGGCGCGAAGTCGTCCATGCGGAAGCCGGTCTTGGCGACGAATGCCGTGCCGGCCTCGTGGGGCGACGCGTGCACGCGACTGACCCATCGGTCCGCCGGCCCGCCCGCCTTCGCGAGCGCCGCCGTGACATCCGTCCATGTTCCCCCGTGATTCCTGGTCACCTGCACCTTGCCATCGTCCGAGCCGACCCAGATGACGCCCGCGGTGACCGGCGACTCGGACACCGTGGTGAGCGTGCAGTGCTGGATGTTGCCCCGGCCGAACGTCTTTGCCGCGTCGTTGGTCGTCAGGTCCGGGCTGATCTCCTGCCACGTGTCGCCGCGGTTCAGCGAGCGCAGCAGCACCTGCGCGCCCGTGTAGACGATGGCGCCGTTGTGGGGCGAGAGCGCGATGGGCGGCGTCCAGTTCCAGCGCAGCGGCGGTTCGCCCTTCGGGCGGCGCGGCATGATATCCGTCATTGTCCGCAGCTTCTGGTCGATGCGCCGGTGCGATCCGAACTCGCGCGAGTTGATGAGCCAGCGCGAATCGTTCGGGTCGACCTTGTTGTACATCCCGTCGCCTTCGCCCACGGTGATCCAGTCGGCGATGTTCACCGACCCCGACCAGCCGTGGCTCGGCGCCTTCCACGAATCGTGATCCTGCATGCCGCCGTAGATGTTGTACGGCTCGTCCATGTCCGTCTCGACGGTGTAGAACTCGCCGACCGGCAGGTTGAGGTAGTGGTCGACGGTCTTGCCGCGGTCGTACGAGATGTTCAGGCCGCCGTCGCTGCCCGCGATGATCCGGTCCGGGTTCTGGGAGTCCCACCACATGGCGCGGAAGTCGCCGAACGCGCTGACGAACATGCCCTTGGGCGGCCACGACGTGCCCTGCCACGTCTTGCCGCCGTCAGAGGAGTTCGGCATCGCGTCGGAGATCACCGCGATGTGGTTCACGTCGCCCGGGTTCACCCGGATGATGTTGAACGAGTAGGCGGCCTTGCTCCCGACGGTGATGCTCGGGTCGTGCGTCATCCTCCACGTCTTCCCGCCATCGTCCGTGCGGTAGACCTGGTTGCCGATCACGGTTTCGCTGGGCTTCGGCCGCTCTCGATCCCTGGCGGCTTCCTGTTCGGTCGGCTTCCGCGGGTTCGCGTTTTCGACGATGGCGTAGAGGACGTTGGGATTCGCCTGGTAGAGGTCGATGCCGATGCGCCCGATACGGCCCGCGGGGAGACCGCCGGTGAGCTTCGTCCACGTCTTGCCGCCGTTCGTCGTCTTCCAGATGCCGCTGCCTGGGCCGCCGATGTCGAGATCCCACGGCTTGCGTTTCAGTTCGTACGTGACCGCGAAGACGACGTCCGGGTTCCTGCGGTTCAGGACGAGATCGATGACGCCCGTGTTGTTGTCCACGTAGAGGATCTTCTTCCACGTCTTCCCGCCGTCGTCCGTGCGGAAGAGGCCGCGTTCTTCGTTGGGTGTGAAGAGGTGCCCCATGGCGGCCACGTAGACGATGTTCGGGTTCTTCGGGTGGATGAGCAGGCGCGAGATGTGCTGCGTGTCCCGCAGGCCCATGTGGGTCCACGTCTTGCCGGCGTCGGCGGACTTGTAGACGCCGTCGCCGGAATAGGAGCTTCGGGCGCTGTACGCCTCGCCGGTGCCGACCCAGACGATGTTCGGATCGGACGGTGCGACGTCGATGGCGCCAATCGAGAGTGATGACTGGGCGTCGAAGACCGGCTCGAACGTGGTGCCGTTGTTGACGGTCTTCCAGACGCCGCCGTTCCTGAAGCCGAGGTAGAACGTGTAGAGATGCGCCGTCTGCGGCGTCTCGGGCACGGCGATGGCCGTGAGCCAGGCCCCGGTGCGAAACGGCCCGAGGTTGCGCCAGGCCAGCTTGTCGAAGAGCGTGCTGGTGAAGCGCGGCTCCTGGCCGGAGGGCGAGGCAGCATACGCCAGGACGACGAGACTGGCAACGGCGGCGGCGCGGGTCCACTTCATGGGTGTCGGCTCCGGGAAGAGGGCAGTCGCGCGCATTCTACCTGCGAATGGGGGCCGGAGACCCGACAGGCACCCGACAG
>CAZJRM010000144.1:0-14319 GCA_964547975.1 uncultured Vicinamibacterales bacterium
TGATCGCAGCAATCGCGTCGGCCTCGGTCGTGAACACGCGCGCCGGCCCACGATGTCGGTAGACGTCATCGTCACCGACGACCGACGGATCGATGGCCGTCGCTTTCACCACGGCGCCCTCTGGCGCGATGTTGCCCGACGGGAACACGACCGTGGACGTCAGGCCCGCACGGCGCGCGGCATCGGGGCCCATGATGACGCGGTCGGGATCGAGGCCGTCCGCCTCTCGCAGGCGCTCGCGCACGAGACGCCTCCGCTCGCTGGTCTCCCACCAGGCGAGGTTGTCGCCGAGGGTTTCACCCGTGGCGGCATCAAGGGCGGGGTCGAGATGGCGGTGCAGCAGGCCGCGGTCGCGCAGGTGCAGCATGACCTCGGGCACGCCGCCCGCCATGAACACCTGCACCGTCGGGTGATTCGCGGGCCCGTTCGGGAGCACGTCCACGAGACGCGGGATCGCGCGGTTCACCCGCGTCCAGTCCTCGACCGTCGGGGGCCGCAGGCCCGCAGCGTGGGCGATCGCGGGCACGTGGAGCAGCAGGTTCGTCGAGCCGCCGAAGGCCGCGTGCAGCACCATCGCGTTCTCCAGGGCGTGCGGCGTCAGGATGCGCGCGACCGGAATCCCGCGCGAGACGAGGCGCACGAGCGCGTGCGCGGCCTGCGTCGCCAGCGCCAGCCACACGGGTTCGCCCGATGGCGCCAGGGCGCTGTGCGGCAGCGCCAGGCCGATCGCCTCCGCCACGACCTGCGACGTCGCGGCAGTGCCGAGGAACTGACAGCCGCCGCCGGGCGTGCCGCACGCCCGGCAGCCCATCACGGCAGCCTCCTCCTCGCTGATGAGTCCGTGCGCGTAACGCGCGCCAATCGACTGGACCTTCCCCGCGTCTTCGCCGTCGATCGCGGGCAACGTCACGCCGCCGGGCACGACGATGGCCGGCAAGGTGCCGCACCCCGCCAGGGCGAGCATCGTCGCCGGAAGCCCCTTGTCGCAGGTGGCGATGCCCATCACGCCGACGCGGCTTGGCAACGAACGAATGAGGCGGCGCATCACGATGGCCGCGTCGTTGCGGTACGGCAAGCTGTCGAACATGCCGACGGTGCCCTGCGTCCGCCCGTCGCACGGGTCGCTGCAGTAGGCGGCGAATGGGACGACGCCTTCGTCCCGCAACGTGTCCGCGGCGGCTCGCACGAGCAGGCCGAGCTCCCAGTGGCCCGTGTGATACCCGAGCGCGAGCGGGTGCCCGTCGGTGTCCCGCAGCCCGCCCTGCGTGCTGAGGATGAGGTACTGCGGCCGGCCCACCTCGTCCGGCCGCCATCCCATGCCCGCGTCCTGCGTCATGCCGAAGAGACGGCCGCTCGGCTCGCGCAGCAGCATGTCCGGCGTGATGGGCAGGCGCCCCTCCGGACCGCCGGCTTTCGTGCGCGTCGCGGCCAGAAGGCCGGCGTCGCCGAGCAGGACGTCGAGATCAGCGCGCGACATCGGCCTGCGTCCAGGCGCCGTCGATCAAGCGCCACATCCGGCCCGTGGGATTCGTATCCGCCAGTTCCGGCGGCAACCGGTGCGGACGCACGTTGTCGTAGCTGTGCAACGCGGCGAATCGGAGCATCGACGCGGGAATACCAACGGCAGTGAATCCCGGGTGCCCGGTTGCCGGGTACGGCCCGCCGTGATTCATCGCCGGCGTCACGGCCACACCGGTCGGCATCTTGTCGTTGAGCAGGCGGCCCACGCGGGTACGCAGCACGGGCTCGAGCCGCTCGTAGAACGCGTCATCCGCGCCCGTGGTATCGCTGTATATGGTACCGGTGAGATTGCCTTCCAGCGCCGCGGCCACCGCGATCGCCTGCTCGTCGTCTTTCGAGACGATGACCAGGTTGACGGTGCCGAATGCTTCGGTCTGCAGTGCCTCTGGACTCGCGAGAAACGCGTCGCCCGAGACCCGCAACAACGTATTCGCATACGCATATCCCGCCCGCTCGACGATGTGGCCGCCGGTGAGCACCGACGCCCCGTGTGCCGTGAGCTCGCGGATGGCGACGGCGATGTTCGACGGACCCTTGGCTCCGAGCAACGTACCGGCCACCGAGGTACCGAACAGCCGCGCGGCCTCGGCGACGAACGCCTCGGCGTCGGCGCTCCCGCGCACGACGGTGATGCCGGGCCGCGTGCAGAACTGCCCGGCCCCCAGCGCACACGAATCGAACAACTCCTTCGCGATGGACGCGCCCCGCTCGGCGAGGGCACCGGGCAGCACGAACACCGGGTTGGCGCTCGACATCTCCAGGTAGATGGGTTTGCCCGCCTTGTCGGCCGCGGCCTTCAACTGCAGCCCCGCGTTCCGGCTTCCGGTGAATCCCGTGGCCGCCACGTGCGGATGCGTCACGAGGCGGAAGCCGACGTCCGGTGGTGTGCGGTAGACCAATTGTACGAGCGCGCGCGGGAGTCCGGACGAGACGATCACGTCGAACGCCAGTTCGGCGAAACGCTGGGTGGTCTCCGGGTGGCCGGTGTTGGCCTTCGCGATGACCGGATTGCCCGCGGCGATGGCCGCAGCGAAATCTCCGCCCGCAATCGAGTTGAAGGCGAACGGGAAGTTGTTCGGCCCAAAGACGACGACGGCGCCGCCCATGGCGCCGTACTTCGATCGGATGTTCACGGCCGTGTCGATCGTGGCGTGGCACCACGATCGCTCCCGCGCCGCCGAGGCCGCCTGGCGCAGCTGGTTCGCGGCCCTCGGCAACTCGACGTTCGACAGGCGCGGGCTGGCCGGCAGCCCGGTTTCGCGCGCCGCAATCTCGACGAGCGTGTCGCGGTCGGCTTCGATGCGCGCCGCGTACGCCTCGAGGAAGCTGGCGACAGGCTCCGGCCCGAGTCCGCGCAACTCGGCCACGGCCGCGGCCGCAGCCCGGCACGCCCGTTCGACGTCGTCGGCACCGGAGACCGGGTATTCGCGGCGGCAGGGGATGCCGGACGCCGGATCGACGGCCGTGAAGGAGCCGACGGGATTCGCGGCTGCGCACCAGCCGCCGTCAATGAGGATCGGTTCGAGTGGCATAACGTGTCTCAGGATGCGGTCGGGCGTCTGCGGGGGCCCACCACGGTGTCGAGCGTGAGCGACCCGACCGTGACGCGCACGTGGTCGCCGTGCTGCAACGTGAACTCGGTTGGCGGCACGATACCGGTGCCGGTCATCAGAAAGACCCCATCCGGAAAGGCCAGTTCGACACACAGGTATCGGACGAGGTCCTCCAGCACGCGCTTCATCTGTGACGTGCGGGTCTCGCCTCGGAAGACGACGCGCGTCTCGCGCACGACCTCGGCCCTGATCTCCAGGTCACGCAGCGCGTCGCCGTCGCAGAGCACGAGCCCCGGCCCGAGCGCGCACGAGCCGTCGTAGACCTTGGCCTGCGGCAGATAGAGCGGGTTCTCCCCCTCGATATCCCGCGACGACACGTCGTTGCCCGCGCAGTAGCCAACGATGTCGCCGTGCGCGTTGATGACGAGCGTGAGTTCCGGTTCGGGCACGTTCCAGCGGCTGTCGTCGCGGAGACGGATGGCGCCCCCGTGGCCCACCACGCGGCAGCCGTTGGCCTTGAAGAACAGTTCGGGCCGTTCCGCCTCGTAGACACGCGTGTAGACGTCCTTCACGGACGATTCCGACTCGCGTGCCTCGCGGCTCCTCAGGTACGTGACGCCGGCCGCCCAGACCTCGTGCGCGGCCTCGATCGGTGGCAACGAAGGCGCGAGGGCAGGGCCGCCAGCCCCCGCGGCGCGCAGGTCATCGGCCATCTGCGTCCGTGGCATCCGAAGCCACGACGCCAGGCCGAAGGTCGCCGGCAGCCATCGTCCATCCAGCGCCCAGCGCGGTTCGTCGGCGAGGAGGTGTCTCGTCAGGTACATCGGCGGAAGCCTACTACAAAAACGGCGGGATCCGGTCGTTCCCGGTGTATCGTTGGCCGTTCAGAGGAGGCCGATGCGCGACGATCCACAGCAGCCCACCCGTGCCCGGTACTGGGTGATCGTATTTGCCGTCACGCTGGCCATCATCCAGTACATCGACCGCGTGTGCATCTCGAAGGCGATGCCGGCCATCCAGAAGGACTTGCACTTCACGAACGTGCAGGCCGGCTACATCTTCGGCGCGTTCACGCTCGCCTACGCGCTGTTCGAGATCCCGGCGGGGTGGCTCGGCGACAAGTTCGGCCCCCGCAAGGTGCTGTTGCGGGTCGTGATCTGGTGGTCGGTCTTCACGGCGCTGACGGCACGCGCCACGACGGCCGCAGCGATGGTCGTGGTCAGGTTCCTGTTCGGCGCCGGTGAAGCCGGCTGCTTCCCGAACATCACCAAGGCGTTCACCACCTGGCTGCCGCGCGACGAACGTGTCCGCGCGCAGAGCGTCCTGTGGCTGGCGGCGCGCTGGGGCGGCGCGGTGACGCCGCTGCTCGTCGTGGGTGTGCTGAGCCTCGTGTCGTCCTGGCGGCGCGCGTTCGAGATCTTCGGGGCGCTGGGCCTCGTGTGGGCCTTCTTCTTCGCCCGCTGGTTCCGCGACAACCCGCACGAACACCCGTCGGTCAACGACGCGGAGAAACGCCTGCTGACGGGCGTGTCGAATCTCGAGTCGCGGCACGGCAGGGTGCCCTGGAAAGTGTTCTTCAGTTCGCGCTCGGCGTGGCTGCTGTGGGTGCAGTACGCCTGCCTGAGCTACGCGTGGTACTTCTACGTCACCTGGTTCCCCACGTACCTCGACTCGGCGACGGGCGGCCGGCTGGGCCCGGTCATGCTCGCGGTGATCGCCGGACTGCCGCTGTTCGGCGGCGGGTTCGGGTCGCTGATCTCCGGGTTCTGCGCGGGGGCGCTCGCCCGGCGCGTCGGGGGCGTCGGACGCGCCCGAAAGGGGCTGGCCGCGTTCGGGTTCGTCGCGGCGGCCGCCTGCCTGCTGGCCTCCGACTCGGCGAAGGATCAGCCGCTCGCGCTCGCGGTGCTCATCGGGTTCGCCGGGCTGTTCAACGACTTCGCGCTGCCGTGCGCGTGGGGCACGTGCATGGACGTCGGCGGGCGCTTCGCCGGGACGTTCTCCGGCGCGATGAACATGATGGGCAACCTCGGCGGATTCATCGCCCCGGTGGCCACCGGCTACATCCTGGATCTCACCGGCCGCTGGGACTTGGTCTTCTACTCGTCGTCTCTCGTGTACCTCGTCGGCGCGGTGTCGTGGCTGCTGCTCGATCCGGAGACGCCGCTCGATCGGTAGCTGGATCTTCCGTTGGCAAGACGACATACTTGGCGGATGCGGCGGCCAGGTCTGACGTTCGTCTTCGCGTGGGCCCTGGTGTGTGCCGCGTGGCCCTCGCCGGCGTTCGCCGGTCCCGATCGAGGCGATGGAACCCACACGGTGTGGTACCGGTCGCTGGGCGTCGAGCACGGGCTGTCGAGAAGTTTCGTCACGGCCATGGCGGCCGACCATGACGGCTTCATGTGGTTCGGGACGCTGGCTGGCCTGAATCGCTGGGACGGCTACCGGTTCGAGACCTTCACCCCGGATCCGTCCATCCCCAACAGCCTCAGTTCCGCGATTATCGTGGCGCTGCATGCCGCGACCGACGGCGGGCTGTGGATCGGCACACCGGACGGCGTTCACCGGTTCGATCCGTCCACACGCGGTTTTCGCCGCTTCAGGCCGGCAGACGGCCGTGTCGTACTGTCGGATCGCCTCACGTCCGACCTCCACGGTCGTGTCTGGGTGACCGCGTTCGGAGGCAGCCGGCTACACGTCATCGATCCTCGCGAGGGCTCCTGGCAGCTCGTGCCCCTGCCGCACATCGGTACGCTGCGCGTGTCCGCAATCCATGTCGATGCCCGCAATCGCCTGTGGGTCGCCCTGCTCCCGGTCGTCGCGTTCGACTCCACGGTCGATGTCGAAAGCCGGGTCATCGCGTTCGACCTGAACGGGAGCCCCGGGCCGCTGCTCGCGCCGCCGGTCATCGAGACCACCGGCGGTCGGGTCGAGGCGTTCGTCGAAGACCGTTCGGGACGAGTGTGGTTCGCGCGCCCCGGAGGCGGGCTGCAGCGATTCGATCCCGGGACGGGCGAGACGCGGAGCATCGACACGAGCACAGGCGATGGGGCGGCCCTGCAGACGCGCCGCGTGCATTCGATGGTCCTCGGGCCGTCACGTCACCACGTCTGGGCGCTGGCGCTGCCGCGCGACGGCGATGCGCTCCTCGACCCGCGGCGGCTGTACCGTATCGACCCGGACACCCTGGAGGCACGCCAGGTGGTCCTGCGGGAACGTGAGCCCGGGCCGACTGGCGACTCGCCACTCGAACGGCTGGCCACCGATCCCTCGGGGGTCCTGTGGATGGCCACCAACGGCGGCGGGTTGCGCTACGCCGACGTCAGCGTGCGGGGATTCGAGCTGTTCCGCGACACCTCGGGCACAGGGGGCGTGAACGCCAACTTCGTTCGCGCCGTCGTGCGGGACCGCAACGGCATCGTGTGGGTCGGCACCCCCCGCGGGCTGAACCGGATCGATCGTCACACCGGCACCAATGCCCCGACGTCGATCCCGCTGCCGCACCCGTACGTGCAGACGCTGCACGAAGACCGCCTGGGCAATCTCTGGGTCGGGACGAACGGCGGGCTGGTGGTCAAGTATCGCTCCGGCGGGCCGCCTCGGCTGTTCCTGCACGACGCGAATGACCCGAGGAGCCTCGGAGAGGACTTCGTCCAGGTCATTCGCGAGACGCCCGACGGCCGAATGTGGTTCGGGACACTCGGTGGCGGCATCGACGAGTACGACGTCCGACACAGGGCGTTCACCCACCATCGCGCCAATCCATCCGACGGGACCGGCCTCCCGAGTAACGAAGTCAACGCACTGCACGTCAGCGCGGCCCACCTGTGGATTGGCACGTCCGCGGGCCTGGCGCGCGCGAATATCGCAGCGGGCGCGGCCACGCGCATCGAGCACGTCGCCCCCGCTTCAGCGGAACTCGGAAGGACCCATGTGCTGTCGCTGGGCGACAGCCCGGCCCACCCGGGCGCGTTGTGGATCGGCACCGAACGGCAAGGGCTCTGCCGGCTCACCATCGCGACGAACGAGGTCCATTGCCTGAATACCCGCAACAGCGGCCTCCCGGACAACACCGTGTACGGGATCCTGCCGGACCGGCGCGGACGGCTGTGGCTGAGCACGAACCGAGGGATCTCCGTCTACGATCCGAACACGGCCGCGTTCAGGACATATGACTCGGACGCCAGCCTGCAGTCGCGGGAGTTCAACGCCCGGGCCCACTTCGGCGCGCCGGACGGTGAACTGTTCTTCGGCGGCGTCTCCGGGCTGAACGCGTTCTATCCCGACCAACTGTCCGGCAACCCGAATGCACCGCGGGTCTTCGTGACCGCGGTCGCGGCCTCGGGCCGCTCGGACGGAGCGGCGCGCGCGACGCCGACGATCGTCCATCGCCACGGCATGGCGCGCGGCGACACGACGCTGACGTTCGAACAGCGCGAGGTCACCTTCGATTTCGTCGCGCTCCACTTCAGCGATCCGCCCAGCCTTCGCTACGCCTACCACCTCGACGGTTACGACACGGCGTGGCAGGGCCCCGCCACGACGCGCAGCGTCCGCTATACGAACCTCCCGCCGGGCCGCTACACGTTCCGGGTGCGGGCCGTGAGCAGCGACGGGATCTTCAGCCGGGAGGACGCGACGTTCGGATTCGGGGTGCTGCCGCCGTTCTACGCGACCACCTGGTTCCGCAGCCTCGCCCTCGCGAGCCTGGTCGTCGCGCTGACCATCGGATATCAGTTGCGGGTCCGGGGCCTGCGACGTCAGCGCGCCAGCCTCGAACAGCAGGTCGCGCGCCGGACTGACGAACTGCAGCAGGCGGCTGATACGCTCACCCGCCAGGCCGAACAGTTGAAGGCACTGGACGCCACGAAGTCCCGGTTCTTCGCCAACATCTCGCACGAGTTCCGGACACCGCTCACCCTCACGCTGGGGCCGCTGCGCGATGTTTCAGCCGGGATGCACGGCGAGGTGCCGCCCGAGGCGCGGCACGAGATCGAACGGGCGATCGGCCATACGGAGCGCCAGCTCACGCTCGTCGAGCAGCTCCTCGAACTCGCGCGCCTCGACAGCGGGCGGCTCACCTTCGCGCCGAAGCCCATCCGCCTCGACGCCGTGATCCGCGTCGCCGCGGCGCACTTCGAATCACACACGAAACGCCAGGCCATCCGGTTCGTGGTGGCCCTGCCGGACGCGGCAGTGCACAGCCTCGGGGAAGAAGAACGCCTGGAACGCGTCGTGACCAACCTCCTCGACAACGCGTTCAAGTTCACGCCGCCCGGCGGCACGGTCGTGTTGTCCGTGACCCGGGACGGCGACTCGGCGTCGATCGCCGTCGATGACACGGGCCCGGGCATTCCGGCCGACGACCTGCCGCATCTCTTCGAACGGTTCTACCGCGCGGCGCGTGACTCGGAGCATGTGCCCGGCACGGGCATCGGCCTCGCGCTCGCCAAGGAGTACGTCGAGCTCCACGGAGGCACCATCACCGCCGAGAACAGGCCCGGTGGCGGCGCGCGTTTCACCGTTCGCCTGCATGCGCGGTTCGTTGACGAACCTGCTTCCACACCGCCGCCTGTCACCGACACGAGCGACACCGATGACACGTCCGCTCCGACCGCCGCCCCGGCCGTCGAAGAACGGGCCGACACCGGACCGGCCACGGTGCTCGTGGTCGACGATCATCCAGACATTCGCGCGTACGTGCGGAAACACCTCGAGCCGCACTACCGGGTCGTCGAAGCCGCCCGCGGCGACGAAGGGCTCATCGTCGTGCGCGCCGAGTTGCCGGACGTCATCGTCTGCGACGTCATGATGCCGGGCCTGGACGGATTTGCCTTCTGCCGCGCCGTCAAGGCGGACCCCGAAACCGACTTTTTGCCGGTCATCCTTCTGACCGCGAAAGCCGGGACGGAAGGGCGCCTCGAAGGGCTCGAAGGCGGCGCCGACGACTACCTGACGAAACCGTTCGTGCCGGCGGAACTCCTCGCCAGGATCCGCAACCTGATCACCGCGCGTGAACGCCTGAGGATGCGCCTTGGTGCGCAGCCTCCCGCGCCGCTGAGACTCGCGCTGCCTCGCCCGACCCCATCGGTCGACGACGTGCTGCTCGGGCGGTTGCGCGGCGTCCTCGAAACCTCGGCGCACGACGAGGACTTCGACGTCCCCGCCCTGGCCGCTGGCGTCGGCATGAGCCGGGCCCAGCTGCACCGGAGGCTCAGGGAGGCCTTCCAGATGACACCGGCCGGGATGATCATCCGCTATCGCCTCGAACGGGCCGCACAGATGCTCGGTGACCGGGCGGGAAACGTCAGCGAGGTCGCCTACGCGGTGGGCTTCAAGAACGTGTCCCATTTCGTCAAGCGGTTCCGTGAGCACTACGGCCAGACGCCTGCCTCGTGGGCTGCACCCAGTGAGGACAGGACGCCGTAATCCACTGACCTGTAGATACTTACAGCCTGAGATACCCAGCACAAACCCGGAGACTCGTGGAATACCGCCCAAATCGGCTCCTCTTGCACCATACGGTCGAGGAGGTGCGGTATGCAGGCCGGCACGATCGAACACGCGGAGGATTCACACCTGGCGCTGGCCGCCGGACCGGGTTTGTCGGGGCGCGCGCCCTGGGCGGTAAGCCCGTCGCTGGTCACCGGCGTTGCTCGGGCTGAGCTCTTCATCCGGGCGAATCCCGGTGCCCCGCACACGACCGAGACACTCGCCCGGGCCGCGGGCCTGAGCGCGCGTTCGCTCTCCCGGGGGTTCCAGCGACTGAGGGGATACAGTCCAATGGCCGCGCTGCGCCGGGCCCGCCTGGACCGCGTACGTCTGGACCTGCAGAAGGGAGCCGGCGGCGGCACGGTCACGGAGGTGGCCGTTCGGTGGGGCTTCCTGCACCTGGGCCGATTCTCGAGCCTGTACGCCTTGTGGTTCGGCGAACTGCCGTCGGAAACGCGGAGGCGGGCGGTGGACCAGACTCCGCTCGCCCAGCGGGCGGCGTGGCGCCGGGCGTCCTGAGATTGGCGCTCGGCCTGGAGCCTGGTTCCAGGCCCCAGGCCCCAGGCTCCAGAGTCAGAACATGTTCTGGTCGTCTTCGATCGGGTCGGACGCGGCGGGCGGCTTCTTGAACCACTGCGCGTCGGACACGTAACTCGCCGTCAGGCCTTCGAGCCTGGCCATCTCGGCCGCCGTGAGCGGCTTGAAGCCCTTCGCGATGGAGATGTTCTCCTCGAGCTGCGCCACGGTCTTGCAGCCGATGATGACCGTGCTGACAGGCAGCGTCAGCGTGTAGCTCATCGCGTCCTTCATGGTCGAGACGCCATCCGGCCGCAGCAGGCGGTCGCGCGCCGGAATCTTCATCCCGATGACGCCCATCTTCTTTGCGTTGGCCGCCGGCAGGAGGCTGTCCTGGAACGGCAGGCGGTGGCGGTCCGCGGGGTTCAGCGCCATCAGGATGGTGTCGAACTCGAACCGCGCGATGGCCTTCTCGAGCACCGTGGGTTCGAAATGCCCGGTGATGCCGAGGAAACGCACCATCTTCTGGTCGCGCGCCTTCAGCAGGGCCTCGATGGCGCCGTCCTTCGCGAAAATCTGCTCGACCTGGTCGTCCCGCATGATGTTGTGCAGCTGCCAGAGGTCGAGGTGGTCGGTCTTGAGCAGCCGCAGGCTCTGCTCGAGCAGCCGCAGCGATCCGTCACGGGTCCGATCGTCGGTCTTGCTGGCGAGGAAGACCTCCTTGCGGCGCGTCGCCATGACTTCACCGATGAAGGTCTGGCTGATGCCGTCGAGTTCCCATCGCGGCTTGTCGGGGTTGCGAGGGCGGCCGTAGGCCGCCGCCGTATCGATGTAGTTGACGCCGAGGTCGATCGCGCGGTTGATGATCGCGATCGACACGTCGTGTTTGTCGGCCTGTTCGAGCGAGGCCTGCCCGCCGAGGCTGAACAGGCGAACGTTGTGTCCCGTGCGGCCAAGCGGCCGCTCGGGCATGGGCGGCGCCGCGGCGGCGAGTCCCGGGGACACGGCCAGGGCGGCAGCGCCGGCGACGCCGAGTTTCACGAAATCACGTCGAGTCAGATCGTCGGCCATATCTCTACTCCGTGAGTCGAAACGGCTGGATGGATGTGTGGTGCTCTGCACACGTTACACGGGATGACGCTCGGCTGCCAAGGGACCAGCTAGCGGTTCGCGGCTCGGGGATCACGGCCCGGGGATCACGGCCCGGGGATCACGGCCCGGGGATCCCGTGGGGGCCGGCTTCAGCCGGCCCCGAAGTACAATTCCGCATGGCTCCAGCGCCTTCTCCCCTCGTCGAACGCCTCCACCGCCAACGCCTGACGGGCGATCGCCCGGCCCGGGCCGAGGACGTCGTGCCGTGGCTCGGCGCCGTGCAGGCGCAGGACTTCCACGGCGCCAAGTGGGCCCTGGCGTTGCGCGCCGGGAACCTGACCGACGAAGGCGTAGGCGCCGCCTTCGATGCCGGCCGGATCCTGAGGACCCACGTGCTGCGGCCGACGTGGCATTTCGTCGCTCCGGCCGACATCCGGTGGATGCTCGAATTGACCGGCCCGCGGGTCCAGAAGACGAACCTGGCGTGGGGCGGGCGGCTCGGTGTGCCTGCGCGCACGTTCACGAAGGCCATCTCCGTCATCGCGACGGCCCTCGAGGGCGGTCGGTATCTGACGAGACGCGAACTGGCCGCGGCGCTGAAGCGGGCGCGGATCGTCGCGTCGGGGTCGCCCCTGGCCCACTTCGTCATGGGCGCCGAACTCGAGGGCGTGGTCTGCAGCGGGCCGCGACGCGGGAGCCAGTTCACGTACGCCCTGCTGGCGGAGCGCGCGCCGAAGGCGGGCTCGTTACCCAGGGACGAAGCGCTCGCCGAACTGGCGCGCCGGTACTTCGGAAGCCGCGCCCCCGCCACGCTCCAGGACTTCTCGTGGTGGTCCGGGCTCACGCTGACGTCCGCACGCAGGGCCATCGAGGCCGCGGGAGTCGAGGCCGCCGCCGAGCCGCCCGCCGCCGGAACGGCGCCGGGCGCGCACCTGCTCCTGCCGAACTTCGACGAATACCTGATCGCCTACAAGCATCGCGGCGCCATCGTGGACGACCGCCACGCCCGCAATCTCGGCGTGTACACCAGTGAGGTCCTGCCCCACCACGTCATCGTTGACGGCCGCGAGGCGGGACGATGGCAGCGGACGGTCGGGGCGAAAGCGGTGGGCATCACCGTGCACGCCCACCGTCGCCTCACCCGGAAGGAGATCGCCGGGATCCATAGGCAAGCCGCGATGTACGCCGCATTCCACGGACGGGCGCTCTCGTGCGTGGACATCAAGGAGTCCTGAGGTGAAACGACGCACGTTCCTGCAGTTGACCGCCGGCGGCACGCTGGCGTCGGGAGTGGCGGCTGTCGCGGGCGCGAGGGCGCACGGCTCCCGGGACGGGCAGGCGGCCGCCGCGCCGCGGCCGAGACGCTTCGGCGATGGCCGGGACTGGTTCTTCGAGCGCCGCTTCGGAATGTTCGTCCACTGGGGGCTCTACGCGATCCCGGCGTGGCACGAACAGCACCAGTGGCGAAGACGGGTTCCCCGTGCCGAGTACGCCGCGCTGGCGCGCCAATGGAATCCCGTGGACTTCGACCCGGACGCCTGGCTCGACCTCCTCCAGGCCACGGGCATGACGTACCTGTGCGTGACGACGAAACACCACGACGGGTTCTGCCTGTGGGACACCGGGCAGACCGGGTTCAACACGATGCGTACGCCGTACGGGCGCGACATCCTCCGGATGATTGCCGACACGTGCCACCGGCGCGGTGTGCCGCTCTGTCTCTACTACTCGATCGCCGACTGGAACCACCCGAACTACCCCAATCAGGGCCGGCATCACGAACTCGCGGGGCCCGAGCCCGGCGACCGCCCCGACTGGGAGGCGTACCTCGCCTTCCTGCGCGCCCAGGTTCGCGAACTGTGCACGAACTACGGCGAGCTGCACGGGTTCTGGTGGGACATGAACGTCCCGCAGCACGTAGACCGGACGATCAACACGATGATCCGGTCGCTGCAGCCCGGAGCCGTGATCAACAATCGCGGCTTCGATGACGGCGACTTCGGCACGCCGGAGCGCGACACCGACACCGCCGCCGCGGATGCTGCGGGCTTCGGCAGGCCGACCGAGGCGTGCCAGTCGGTCGGCATGGAAAGCTGGGGGTACCGGCGCGACGAACACTACTACACCGACCGCCACCTCGAGCGCAGCATCGATCGGTACCTGGCGCGCGACGCGAACTACCTGCTGAATGTCGGCCCCGACGAACGCGGCGTCATCCCGGAACCGGCGGCGGCAATCCTGCGGCGCATCGGGGCGTGGTACGGGCGCGTGCGGGAGTCGCTCGAAGGCGTCGAACCGGCGTCGCACCTCACGTCCAACCGGAACGTGCTGCTCACGCGCCGCGGAAACACCGTGTACGTCCACCTCAACCGGGATCCGGTCGGTGACGGCGTGAAACTCGCCCCGCTCTCGCACCTGCCGGCGCGCGCGACGCTGCTGAACGACGGCCGGCCGGTCGCGTGCGTCGTGGACCTGGCGCCCAGCGATCACCTGCAGCAGCGCCCGTACCTCCGGCTGACGGCACTGCCTGTGAACGAGATGCCGAACACGGTGCTCGTGGTGAAACTCGAGTTCGAGGGACCGGCCTGGTCGCGCTGAGCCGGCCCGAGGCCCGAGACGATATACTCGACCGAGATGACCATGGACCCGCTGCCCTCGGACGCTGCGCCGCCGCGGCTGATCGCGCTCGACGCGCCGGCGGCCGCGCTCCGTTCGCTCCGACGGCAGTGGCCGGGTCTCGTGGTCTCGGTGGGCACGACGTGGGATGTGCAGGCCCCCGTGCAGCCCGCCCCCAGGCCAGGCGACGTGTTTCTCGTCTGGGCCGCCTCTCCGGGCGCCGTGGATCTGCCTCGCGTGAACGCCCTCCATGGGCACCATCCGCGGGTGCCAATCGTGGCCCGCGTTCCGGCGTCCGGCACCGACGTGGGACTGCAATTGCTCGGCGTCGGCGTCCACGACGTCTACGAACGTGCGCAGGCGTTCGGCCGCGCGCTGGCTCGTGCGCGCGTGAGGGCCGGCGGCGCGGGGGAGGTCCGCCGGAGGCCGTCCGACGAACGTCCAGGAGGCAGCTACGACGGCCTGTTCCAGAACCTGTACGACTGGATCTACGTGGTCGGCGTCGCGGAAGACGGTGGACTCGTCTTCGAGA
>CAZJRM010000145.1:0-8948 GCA_964547975.1 uncultured Vicinamibacterales bacterium
GTTCCGCCGTCGCGAAGCAGGCCGCCGCGCCGGCACCGGCCACCGCCGCTGCGATCGTCGCCCAGTTCCCCGCGGAGAGCGGCGCGAAACGCGACGCGTTCGCCGCGCAGCTCCTGAAACTCGGCGAGCCCGGGCTCGCCGCGATCACCGCCACCCTCGTGCCGCCCGCCACCGGCGGCGACGCCCCGGCGCGCTGGGCGCTCAACGCCGTGGCCGTCTACGCGAGCCGTGCCGGCGCCGCCGCCGAGCCGCACCGCGCGCTGGCCGAACGTGCTTTCATCGCGGCCTTCAAGAGCGCCACCGACGTCGAAGTCCGCACGTTCCTCCTCCGCCAGCTTCGCATCGTCGGCCGCGAGGCCGCGGTCAAAGCCGCGGCGCCGTTCCTGACCGACCCGGACTTGGCCGAACCTGCCACGCAGCTCATGCTGCAGGTGAAAAGCCTGTCGGCCCGGACGGCCGTGGCGGCTGCCCTGGCGAAGACGCCGCAGGACCAGCCGGCCATTCTCGCAACGCTGGCCAAGGCCTCCGGCGAGTTGAAGGCCGCCGAGGCACACGACGCCCTCGTGGCCCTCACGAAGTCCACCGACCCGCGCCTGCGCCGGCCGGCCTTCAATGCGCTCGCGCGCCTGGGCAGCCCGCGCTCCGCCATGCTCTTCGCGGACGCCGCGAAGGCCGTGGACTATCGTTTCGAGCCGGCAAACACGATGGGCGCCGTACTCGAATACGCGAAGCAACTTGCGGCGCGTGGCAGCGTGGTCGCGTCGCAGAAGCTCTGCCGTGCGCTCATGGCCGCCACCGACGACGACGAGCGACGCCCCGTGATGACGGCGGCGTTGACCATCCTCGTGTCGTCACAGGGGCCCGCCGCGCAGGCGGAACTGATGAAAGCCGTGGACCACGCCGATCCCGACTACCGCGATGCGGCGCTGCGTCTCGCGCAGAAGGGCGCCGGGCCCGGCTTCTCGGCGGCGTGGGTCGCGAAGGCGAAGAAGACCGACGCCGTACGCCGCGCGGAGATCATCCGCATGCTGGCGCGCACGAAGGACCGCGCCGCGTTGCCTTACCTCCGCGCGTCGGTGGCCGCGGCGGAGCCCGATGTAGCCCTGGCGGCCGCCGAGGCGCTCGCGCACGTGCAAGGCGCCAGGGCGGTGCCGGACCTCCTGGCGGCGTTCAAGACGTCCACCGGCGAGGCGACCGCCAGCCTCGCCGGTATCCTGCAGTGGACGCTCGACGAGAAACACCTCGACCCGCTGGCCGCGATGCTCGACACGTTGCCCGTGCCGGCCAGGGCGGCCGCCATCGCCGTGATTGGTGCCAAGAACGGCCAGCGGTTCGCGTCCCGGATCGTGCCCCTCGTCGCGGACGCCGACCCGGCCATCCGGGCCGCGGCGCTCGGCGCACTCGCGGGCGTGGCGTCGCCGTCGGACCTGCCCGCGCTCGTCGGCATGCTCGACAAGGCCGACGGCGACGCGGTCGCGCCGATCCAGAAGGCGGTCGTCGCCGCCGCCCTGCGTATCACGCCCGAGGCCGCGCGCGCCGCGCCGCTCGTGCGGGCGATGAAGACGTCCCCGCATCCCGAGCGGATCGTCGAACTGCTGGCGCAGGTTGGCGGCAGGGACGCCCTCGCGGCGACCGCCGAGCAGTTCGCGTCGCCCTCCGCGGACATGAAGGCCGCGGCGTTCCGCGCGTTGTCACGCTGGCCGGGCATCGAGGCCGCGGACCAGTTGTTCGAGATCTTCGCGAGCGGCAACGAGACCTATCGTAACCAGGCGTTCTCGGGTTACGTGCGCCAGGTGTCTTCGTCGACGCTCACGCCCGAGCAGAAGCTCCTGCGCCTGCGCAAGGCCCTCGACAAGGCGTCGACGAGCGGCGACCGCCGCATCCTCGTGCGCGCCTTCGAGCGCATCAAGACGTTCCAGAGTTTCCTGCTCGTGTCGCGCCTGCTCGACGATCCGGACATCGGCAGCGAAGCGGCCGGTGCCGCGATGCGTATCGCCCTGCCCACGCCAGGGACGAAGGACGGCCTGTCTGGCGCGATCGTGCGCGCCGCTCTCGAGAACGCCATCACGGTCATCAGGGGATCGCAGGCCGAGGCCGACAAGGAAGCCATGCGCAGTTACCTGTCGACCATGCCGCAGGACGAGGGTTTCGTGTCGATCTTCAACGGCACGGACCTGACCGGATGGAAGGGCCTGGTCGGCAACCCGCTGACCCGCGCGGCGATGTCGCCGCAGGAACTGGCCGCGAAGCAGGCCGAGGCGGACACGAAGGCCCGCGCCAACTGGAGCGTGCGTGACGGGCAGATCGTATTCAACGGCTCCGGCGACAACCTGTGCACCGTGAAGGAGTACGGCGACATCGAGATGATCGTCGACTGGCGCATCACGAAAGGCGGCGACAGCGGGATCTACCTGCGCGGGACTCCGCAGGTCCAGATCTGGGACACCGCCCGGACCGACGTCGGCGCCGAGGTCGGCTCCGGCGGGCTCTACAACAACCAGAAACACCCCAGCAAGCCGCTCCTCGTGGCCGACAACCCGGTGGGTGAGTGGAACACGCTCCGCATCACCATGACCGGCGACAAGGTGACCGTTCAGCTCAACGGCCTCACCGTCGTCGACAACGTGACGATGGAGAACTACTGGGATCGGAAGGCGCCGCTCTTCCCGCGTGGGCCGATCGAACTGCAGGCCCACGGGACGGACCTGGCGTTCCGCGACATCTACGTGCGGGAGATCAAGTAGAAGGGGAGTCAACGAAGAGGGGACAGGTTCCGTCTGCGCCGGCCGGCGCGAGGCGGAACCTGTCCCCTTCGTCTGTACTACTGGACGGCGATGACGTCGATCTCGATGCGGACGTCGCGCGGCAGCCTCGCGACCTGGATGGTCGAGCGGGCCGGCGCCGGCGCCGTGAAGTACTCGGCGTAGACGGCGTTCATCGCGGCGAAGTCGTTCATGTCCGCCAGGTAGACCGTCGTGCGGGCGACGTGATCGAACGTCAGGCCGGCCTCGGTGAGGATGGCGCCGATGTTCGCGAACACGCGGCGCGTGAGTACGGCGATGTCGCCGTCCACCAACGCGCCCGTCGCCGGGTCGACCGGGATCTGGCCCGACACGAACACGAGGTTGCCCATCCGGACTGCCTGGGAGTACGGGCCGATCGCCTTGGGGGCGTCGGCCGTGCTGATGCCGTCGCGCATGGTGGGTTCCCCCGGGCTACGCAGCCTTCGTGATCTTCCCGCTGCGCAGGCACCGCGTGCAGACGCGGACCCGCTTGGTGGCGCCGTTCACGCTCGCGCGCACCGTCTGCAGGTTCGGCTCGAACCGGCGGGGCGACACGTTGTGCGCGTGGCTGACGTTGCGGCCCACGACCGGGCCCTTTCCGCAAACTTCACACACCTTGGCCATGACAATCACCCTGTGGCGCCCCGCTCGCCTGTTGTAGGCGAATCTCCGACGGGGCGGAACTATCAAGGATAACACAGGCCCACGGCTGGCGGCTAGCGGCTCACGGCCTCGGCGTGGGCCTGGCTGCCTGGCCGTGGGCCGGGAGCCGAGGGCCGCGAGCCTGATTGTTGACCCCACCCGTGAACCCGTGACAGTCTGAGCCCATGACGTGCCCGCTGTGCCAGTCCCGTCCCGCGAAGCGCCAGTGCCCGGCCCTCGACCGGACGATTTGCCCGGTCTGCTGTGGGACGAAACGCCGGACCGAGATCCGGTGTCCCGACACCTGCGTGTACCTGGCGAATGCCGAGTCGCACCCGCCCGTGAACGTGCGGCGCCAGCAGGAACGCGATCTGTCGGTGCTCGTGCCGGCCCTGAACGGGTTGTCGGAAGGCGGCCAGCAGCTGTTCTTCCTGACGCTGGCGTTGACGGCAAAAGGGGCGGGCGATACCGCGGCGTTCGATGCGGCGTCGGACGCGGACGTGGCGGCGGCGGCCTCGTCTCTCGCCAGCACGTACGAGACAGAAGCCAAGGGCCTGATCTACGAGCAGCGACCCGCGTCGTTGCCGGCGCAGCGGATTGCGGCTGAAATCCGCCAGACCTACGACGAACTCGGCAAGACACGGCCGACGAGTTTCGCGGCGGAAGCGGCCCGTGTGCTTCGGCGTCTCGAGTCGAGTGTGGACGACGCTCACCGGGCGGGTTTCGATGGACGGGGCGGGTTCCTGGACCTGGCCCGTCGTGTTGCCGGCCGCTTCGGACCGGCGCCGGAGGCGACCGATGAGCGCCCATCGGGGCTGATTGTTCCTTAGGGGCTCGTGGCTTGCGGCTCTCGGCTGACGGCTTTCGGCTCACGGCCGTTCTCTCTTCCCTATCGCCTCATCCCTATTCCCTGCCTTGTGGCCTTTCTGCCACAGTTGTCCACCGCGTGTTGCACAACGGGACGTCGGGTTCCCGACCCTTTTCGCAAAACCTGTTTCCGAGATCCGGCGTCTAATGGTGAAGACGGGCGCTGCAGCCGGGCTGTGGCGTACCGGGTCCAGTTGCCACTAAGTGTTGTTATATCAATGCGATAGTGGCGCGAACTCGCGGCGGACCTTCGGGCGGCGACGGGCCGTGTCCGGGAGGTTCGGCGGGAGACTTGACAACGGGAGTTGGCGTCCCTAGAATGGCAGACTCTTTGCAGGGTCTGCGGGCAGACTAGGGCACGACACCCGCAGCCCGGGGGTGACGCGAAAGGAGCGTCGAACACCAATGGCCACCACCACCAGCGCGAACTCGGCGAAGGCTTCGAGGGGACGCTACGAGGAATTGAAGCGGCTGCTCGAAGACCGCCGGAAAGAGATCCTGAGCCAGGTCCACGAGAAGATCCGTGGCGTTCGGACGGAGAGCTCGGGCAAGAAGATGAGCGAAGTCTATGACGCGGGCGAGAGCTCCGATTCCGATATCCAGGAAGACATCGAATTCGCCTTGATCCAGATGAAGACCGAGACCCTCGGCAAGATTGACGAGGCGCTCGCGCGTCTCGAAGAGGGGGCCTACGGCAACTGTTTCGAGTGCGGAGACGAGATTGCCGAGCCGCGGCTGCGCGCCTTGCCGTTCGCGGTCCGCTGCAAGGACTGCGAGCAGGCGCGCGAGAACGCGATCCTGCGCGAGCGCCTGCTCGCCCAGCGATCGGCGTCCTCGTCGCTCTTCTTTGACATCTCCAGCTGAGTGCGGCATCCTTCGGGCGGCGCCCTGGCCGGAAGCCGGTGCGCCGCCCCCCGTTTGTACACGCGACAACCTTCGTGATACGGTCGGCGCGTTGCGCCCTTGAAAGGGGTTGCAGGTGAGCGACAGGCCCGAGAAGTCTCCGTTCGAAGACGTGCCTGACGGCGATCCGCCGTTGTCCATTCCGCCCGAGCTGCCGATGCTGCCCCTGCGGGACACGGTGCTGTTCCCGCATTCGTTCATGCCGCTCGCGGTGGCGCGGGAGGCGTCGGTTCGCCTGATCGAAGACGCCATCGGCAGTGGCAAGCTGATCGCCGTGTTCACCCAGCGTGACGCGGCCGTCGAAGAACCGCTCCAGGACGATCTGTACCCCGTCGGCACGGCCACGCACATCCACAAGATGTTCAAGCTGCCCGATGGCAGCCTGCGCCTGATCGTGCAGGGCCTGGCCCGCCTGCACCTCGACGCCGTCCTCGACACGCAGCCCTACCTGCGCGGGCAGGTGCACCGGGCCGTGGAAGCCCTGCGCGACGAAGACCGCCTCGAGATCGACGCGATGCTCCGCAACATCAAGTCGAACTTCCAGCAGGTGGTGTCGCTCTCCCCGCTCCTGTCGGACGACCTGCAGACCCTGGCGCTCAACATCACTGAGCCGGGCCGTCTCGCTGACTTCATCGTCTCGAGCCTGAGCACCATCGGCACCGCGGTGAAGCAGGACGTCCTCGAGACGCTGGACGTGCGCGAGCGGATGGCGACGCTCAACCGGATCCTGATCAAGGAACTCGAGGTCCTCGAACTCGGGTCGAAGATCCAGTCGCAGGTCCAGTCGGAGGTCGGCAAGAACCAGCGCGAGTACTTCCTGCGCGAGCAGATGAAGGCCATCCAGCGCGAGCTGGGCGAAGGCGACGAGCAGGCCAAGGAAATCGAGGAACTGCGCGAGAAGATCGACGCGGCCGGCATGCCGGACACCGTCAGGAAAGAAGCGCTGCGCGAACTCGAGCGCCTGGCCCGTATGCCGGTGGCGGCCGCCGAGTACACCGTGTCGCGCACCTACGTCGACTGGCTGATCATGGTGCCCTGGCAGAAGCGGACCGAGGAGGTCATCGATCTGCCCCGCACCAAGCAGACCCTCGACCAGGATCACTCCGGCCTCGAGAAGGCGAAGGACCGCATCCTCGAGTACCTCGCCGTGCGGAAGCTCAACCCTGACGTCAAGGGGCCGATCCTGTGTTTCGCCGGCCCGCCCGGCGTGGGCAAGACGTCGCTCGCCAAGTCGATTGCCACCTCCATCGGCCGCAAGTTCGTGCGCGTGTCCCTGGGCGGGATGCGGGATGAAGCCGAGATTCGTGGCCATCGGCGCACCTACATCGGCGCGCTGCCGGGCCAGATCATCCAGGGGCTCAGGCGCGTCGAGACGAAGAACCCGGTGTTCATCCTCGACGAGATCGACAAGCTCGGCGCGGACTTCCGAGGCGACCCGGCGTCGGCCCTGCTCGAGGTGCTCGACCCCGAGCAGAACAACTCGTTCCGCGACCACTACCTCGACGTGCCGTTCGATCTCTCCGAGGTGCTGTTCATCACGACGGCCAACTATCTCGACCCGATTCCTCGCGCGCTGCGCGATCGGATGGAAGTGCTCGAACTGCCGGGCTACACCGAAGAGGAAAAGACCCGCATTGCCGTCGAACACCTCGTGGCGAAACAGGTCGCCAACCACGGCCTGACGCCCGAACACCTGCGGTTCACCGAAGCCGGCCTGCGGGCGGTCATCCGGCATTACACGCGCGAGGCCGGCGTGCGGAATCTCGAGCGCGAGATCGCCACGCTCTGCCGGAAGGTCGCGCGGCGCCGCGCCGAAGGCCAGGAGGCTTTCGTCGAGATCACGCCGGCGGTCGTCATGGACATGCTCGGCGCGCCTCACTTCCTGGACGAGGAAGTCGGCGAGCGCACCAAGGGGGCCGGCGTGTCGATTGGCCTTGCCTGGACGCCCGTTGGCGGCGAGATCCTGTTCATCGAAGCCAAGCGGATGCCCGGCGGGTCGTCGCTCGTCCTGACCGGCCAGCTTGGCGACGTCATGAAGGAGTCGGCCCGCGCGGCCCTCTCGTGGCTCCGCGCCCACGGCTCCCGTTTCGGGATAGACGACTCGTTCTTCTCGAAAGGCGAGATCCACGTCCACGTGCCGTCCGGGGCCATCCCGAAGGACGGCCCGTCCGCGGGCGTCGCCATGGTGACCGCCATGGCGTCCGAGGCCACCGGCCGCCGGGTCCGGGGCGACATCGCCATGACCGGCGAAATCACCCTGACCGGCCATGTCCTGCCCGTCGGCGGCATCAAGGAGAAGGTGCTGGCCGCGCGCCGCCTCGGCATCCACCGCGTGATCCTCCCGCACCAGAACGAGCGGAACATCAACGAGGACATCACGGAGGAACTCCGGCGGGACCTCACTGTCCACTACGTCTCGACGGTCGATGAAGCCCTGGACCTCGCCCTGACGCCGGTCCGGCGCGCGAAGACCGCACCGGCGCCGAAGAAGGCCGCGAAACCCGCGCCCCGGGGGGGGAAACGAACCGGAGGGGTGCGGCGTAGGTAGATCGAGGGTGTCGATTCGCCTGCATGCCGCTGACTGTCGCGTATTCTGACCGCTACTCCTTCGACATTGGCGATCACGTGTTCCGGACGGAGAAGTTCTCCCGGACACGTCGTCTGCTGATGGAGCAGGGCATTCTGGCGGAAGACGCGTTCGTCGAGCCCACTCCGGCCACCTGGGAGGACCTGGCGCTCGTCCACGACGCGGACTACCTCCACAAGACCCGCACGGGGGGATTCCGCCCGTCGGAGATCGCGCAGCTCGAACTGCCCTGGTCGATCGAAGCCGTCGAAGGATTCCGGTTGATGGCGGGAGGGACCATCCTCGCAGCCCGCGCCGCCGTGGCGGCCCGGCTGGTCCCGGGCAATCGAGCCGACGGGCCTGAGGCCCTCGCCGTCGCGGCCAATCTCGGCGGCGGTTTCCATCACGCCTTTCCCGCCCACGGCGAAGGCTTCTGCCTGTTCAACGACGTCGCGGTGGCCATTCGCGTCCTGCAGCAGGACGCGGCGATCGTGCGCGCGGCCGTCATCGACGTCGACGTCCACCAGGGAAACGGGACGGCGTTCACCTTCGAAGGCGACGACACCGTCTTCACCTGCTCGATTCACCAGGAACACAACTACCCGAGCCTGAAGCCAAGAGGCTCACTCGACGTGGGGTTGGCCGACGGCACCGGCGACACCGGCTACCTGCAGGCGCTCGAGTCGGTGCTGCCGGCGGTGTTCGCTTCGCGCCCGGACGTGCTGTTCTACGTGGCGGGGGCGGACCCGTACGAAGGCGATCAGCTCGGCGGCCTCAACCTGACGTTCGAGGGCTTGCGCGGCCGTGACTATATGGTGCTCAACGCGGCCCGCGACATGGGCGTGCCCGTGGCCATCGTGCTGGCCGGCGGCTACGCGCGCGACACCGAGGACACGGCGGCCATCCACGCCGCGACGATCGCCGAAGCCGCCCGACTGACCTAACCAGCCCCCTCCGCCCTGCCACGGCGCCGCCTCGTGCCCGCCTCTCCGAGCAGCCTGAGCCGCTCGAGCACCTCCTCGTGCAGCACGCGCATGAATCGCCGGCTCTCCTCGTTTCCCTCGACAATTGCCGCGCGAAGCTCGGTCCGGAGCTTGTCGTCGCCGTCCGTGATGGCCGCGCGAAGCTCGGCCCGGAGCTTGTCGTCGCCGTCCGTGATGGCCGCGCGAAGCTCGGCCCGGAGCTTG
>CAZJRM010000145.1:9048-14229 GCA_964547975.1 uncultured Vicinamibacterales bacterium
CGTCCGTGATGGCCGCGCGAAGCTCGGTCCGGAGCTTGTCGTCGCCGTCCGTGATCGCGGCGCGGAGATCGCGACCCACCGTGGCGATCTCGCTTCTCAGCCGCTCGTCGGTTGCCGACACCTCGTAGCGCAGCGCGGCGATGTCAGCCCTGAGTTCCTGGCGCGTGTCTGCCAGTTCGCCCCGGATCGCAGAAGTTGCGTCGCGAATCTCTTCGCGGAGTTGCAGAAACTGCGCGTCGATCGTGTGCATCCTCCGCTCCACCTTCTCGATTCTCCCCGCCAGTCCCGTGTCCATGCGCTCGTTCCTCCGATCTCAGCACAGCTCCCACACGCGCGTGCCGGATCGGGCTCCTGCCAGGGACATGCCATCGGGGTCCGGGACGACGGTAACATCGTCGCCGGCAGGGATCAACTCGCGCCCCAATCGGCCCCCAATCGGCATCAGGACCGGCGACTCCTGCACTATGATGGCATCGTGGACAAAGGAGCTGCCGAAGCCATGGCCGACGATACCCCGCGCGCCGAGAAAGTCGCGCGCCCCTCCGTTCCCGCGCTGGACGCCATCCTGGGCGACGCGATCCCCGTTCTCGACGATGGCTTCGTGCGCGTCGTCGATTACATGGGCGACGATTCGGCGGTCGTGCAGGCAGCGCGGACGTCGTACGGCAAGGGCACCAAGCGCCGGCACGAGGATCGGGGCCTCCTCCGCTACCTGATGCGGCACGCCCACACGACGCCCTTCGAGATGTGCGAGCTGAAGCTCCACGTCCGCGTGCCCATGGACGTCTGGCGCCAGTGGATCCGTCACCGGACGGCGAGCGTGAACGAGTACTCCACGCGATATTCGGAAGCGATCGACGCGGCCCAGAAGACCGCCCCCGACGCCTGGCGGCTCCAGTCGACGGGCAACCGCCAGGGCAGCAGCGGCCTGCTGCCGGTCGAACAGGGCCGGCTCCTCTCGGACGAAGAAGGCCGCCTCCAGCGCACCGCGCGCGAGATGTACGAGGCGCGGCTCGCGAACGGCGTCGCGCGCGAGCAGGCGCGCAAGGACCTGCCGCTGTCGACCTACACCGAGGCCTACTGGAAGATCGATCTGCAGAACCTGCTGCACTTCCTGGAACTGCGCATGGACGCCCACGCGCAGCAGGAGATCCGCGAGTACGCGACCGTCATCGGCGAGCGCATCGTGGCGGCGTGGGTGCCGCTGACCTGGGAGGCGTTTCTCGACTACCGGCGGGGCGGCACCAGGCTGTCGCGTTTCGAGAGCGTGCTGCTCGCGGCGCTCGCGGCGGGCGACCGCGCGCGTGCCGTCGCCATCGCCGAGGACGGCGGCTTCCTGACCCGGAGCGAGAACGGCCGGCTGAGCGCGAACCTCGAGGGGCGCGAGCTTGAAGAGAAGCTGGCGCGCCTGGGCCTGCGGGCGCCGTGGGCGGACTAGACACCGGGCGGACGCCAGGTTCCCTGGAGGAGCAGACCGGCTGTCAGCCGAACACGCGGACCCCGGACGGCTTGATCACGTCACCTGCCCCATGAATTCGGGTCGGGTACTCGTCCCCACGCGTTACCATGGGGACGGTGCACCATGGCGGTCGAACCCGAACCGGTCTTCGCCGCTCGCGGTCTCACCAAGGTCTACGAGATGGGTGAGGTCCGTGTCGACGCCCTGCGCGGCGTCGACCTCGACCTCTATCCAGGCGAACTCGTCGTGCTCCTCGGGCCATCCGGCAGCGGGAAGTCCACGCTGCTCAACATCCTCGGCGGACTCGACGTGCCCACCTCCGGCGAGGTGCAGTACCGGGGAACCCCGCTGACCGGTGCCAGCGAAGCCAGCCTCACGACCTATCGGCGCACGCACGTCGGGTTCGTCTTCCAGTTCTACAACCTGATTCCGAGCCTGACGGCGCGCGAAAACGTGGCCCTCGCGGCCGACATCGTCGACGCCTCGATGAGCCCCGAGGAGGCGCTCGGCCTCGTCGGGCTCGCCGGCCGGCTCGACCACTTCCCGGCCCAGTTGTCCGGCGGCGAGCAGCAGCGCGTCGCCATCGCCCGTGCCATCGCGAAACGGCCGGCCGTCCTCCTGTGTGACGAGCCCACCGGCGCGCTCGACATCTCGACGGGCATCGTCGTGCTCGAGGCGCTCGCACGGGCGAATCGCGAACTCGGCACGTGCACCGCGATCATCACGCACAACGCCGCCATTTCCGCGATGGCCGACCGGACGGTGCGCCTGGCCGACGGGCGCATCGTCGGCGTGACACGCAACCAGGAGCGCCGCGAGCCCGGTGACCTGGTCTGGTAGGGAGGGAACCCCGTGCGGGTGCTCGATCGGAAGCTGATCCGGGATCTCCGCGCCATGACGGGCCAGGCGATCGCCATCGCCCTCGTCATCGCCGCGGGACTGTCGATGTTCGTCGCCTACCTGTCGAACTTCGAGTCGCTGCGCCGCACCCAGACGCTCTACTACGAACGGTATCGCTTTGGCGACGTGTTTGCCGCGTGCGCGCGCGCGCCTCTCGGCGTGGCGGCGAGACTCGCCGAGCTTCCAGGCGTCGAGGCCGTCGAGGCCCGTACCGTCGTCGACGTCCGTCTCGACATCCCCGGCGCCGAAGGACCGGTCAACGGTCGCGTGATCGGGATTCCGGCGGACGGTCGGCCCGCGGTCAACGATCTGTTCCTCCGCCGCGGGCGCTGGATCGAGCCCGGCCGGGCCGACGACGTGCTCGTCAACGAGGGCTTCGGCCGGGCGAACGGGCTGACCGTTGGCGCCCGCTTCGCCGCCGTCATCAACGGGCGCCGGCAGGTCCTGCACGTCGTGGGATGGGCGTTGTCACCGGAATACACCTACGTGCTTCCTCCCGGTGAGCTGATTCCCGACGACCGGCGTTTCGGCATCGTCTGGATGGAACGCCGGGCCCTCGCGAAGGCCTTCGACATGGACGGCGCGTTCAACGACGTGTCCCTGCGCGTGGATCCCGGCGTCTCGCCCGACCGCGTCGTGACGACCGTCGACGCCATCCTGCGGCCGTGGGGCGGAGGCAACGCCGTCCCGCGGCGGCGACAGCAGTCGCACTGGTTCATCGACGCCGAGTTGCGCCAGTTGGAGTCCTTCGGCTACGCCGTGCCGATCGTCTTCCTCTCGGTCGCGGCGTTCCTGCTGAACCTCGCGATGGGACGCGTGTTGGCCGTGCAACGGCCGCAGATTGCGACCCTCAAGGCCCTCGGTTACGGCCACGGGACGATCGCCTGGCACTACGTCAAGTGGAGCCTGGCGATTGCCTTGTTCGGGTCGGCCATCGGCCTCGCCAGCGGGGCGTGGCTGGGTTCAGCCATGATCGCCCTGTACAACGAGTACTTCCGTTTTCCCCTGCTCGTGTACTCGTTGTCGAAAGGCATCTCCGCCGCCGCGATGGGCATTGGCCTGGCTTGCGCTGTGGCGGGAGCCGCCTTCGCCGTGCGCCGGGCGGTGAGCGTGCCGCCGGCCGAAGCGATGCGCGAAGAGCCGCCTGCACGGTACCGAACGAGCATCGCCGAGCGCCTCGGCGGGCGTTGGTTGTCTCCGGCCGCGAAGATGGTGCTTCGCAACCTCGAACGTCATCCCTGGCGGACCCTGACGTCAGTGGGTGGCGTCGCCTGCGCGACGGCCATCCTCTTCTTCGGTTTCCTCTTCATCGACGTGTCCGACCTGTTGATTCGTCAGCAGTTCACCCGCGTGCAGCGCCAGGACGCCACGGTCACCTTCGTCGAACCCAGGGCGTGGGCCGCGACACTCGAGGTGGCGGCCATGCCGGGCGTGCGCGCGACGGAAGCGATTCGCAGCGTCCCGACGACCCTCCGCGTCGGGCATCGCTCGCGGCAGGTGGTACTCACCGGTCAGCCGGCGCATGCCGAGCTGAGCCGCGTCCTGGATGCCTCGGGCCGCGAGGTCCAGACGCCGCCGGAGGGACTCGTGCTGTCGAAGATCCTTGGTGACGTGCTCGCGGCACACCCCGGTGACCTCGTGCGAATCGAGGTGCTGACGGGGACCCGGCCGACGCTCGAGCTCCCGATCGCTGCACTGGTCGACGATGTGATGGGCGTCTCGGCGTATATGGATCGCGATGCGCTGAATCGGGCGCTTCGCGAGGGACGGACGGTGACCGCGGTGCACGCGACGGTCGACGAGGCCGAGGCCGCTGGCCTCTATCGTCGTCTGCGCGGCGTGCCGGGCATCGCCGGCATCGCGGTGACCGCCGACGCGCGGCGCAGTTTCGAGCGCATCATGGCCGAGAATCTGGGCCTGATGGTGGGCGCCACGGTGCTCTTTGCCGGCATCATCGCGGTTGGCGTCGTCTATAACGCGGCACGGATCTCGCTGTCGGAACGGCATCGCGAACTGGCCAGCCTGCGAGTCCTCGGCTTCACCATCGCCGAGATCTCGGCCATCCTGCTCGGAGAATTGACCGCCGTCACGCTGGCTGCGATCGTGCCGGGCCTTGGCCTCGGCTGGCTGTTCGCCAAGGCGCTCGTGGCCAGTCTGCAGAGCGAGGTCTATCGTCTGCCGTTCACCGTCACGCCGCGGAACGTGGCGTGGTCGGCGTTGACCATTCTGATCGCCGCGGCCGTGTCCGGCCTGGCCGTTCGTCGCCGCCTCGATCACCTCGACCTCGTCGCCGTCCTCAAAACCCGGGAGTGACACGATGCGATGGTTGTCCCGCCTTCTCCGCCCGTCGGTGCTCGCCGTGATCGCACTGGTGGCCGTTCTGCTGGCCATGGCGGCGTGGCCGACCACCGAAACCGTGGATCTCGGCGTGGTCTCGAAGGCACGACTGCGGATCACCGTGGACGACGAAGCCGAGACGAGGGTCCGGCGGCGCTATGCCGTGTCTGCGCCAGCCGCCGGGGAATTGCTGCGCATCGATCTCGAACCCGGTGATGCCGTGCGGGCGGGCGTCACGCTCCTGGCGACCGTGCTTCCGGCGGCGCCGACCCCGCTCGATGCCCGCGAACACGCCGCTGCCCGGGCAGCGGAGGCGGCGGCGACGTCGGCGCTCGATGCCGCCGAGGCGGAACGCGCGCGTGCCGAGGCGGCGAGCCGCCTGGCGACCTCGGAGCGCGACCGATACCGCGCGCTTGCCGCCGATCGTGTCGTGACCGCGCAGGTCCTCGAGGCGAGGGAAGCGGACGCCCGGACATCCGCCGAGG
>CAZJRM010000146.1:0-14214 GCA_964547975.1 uncultured Vicinamibacterales bacterium
GGCTGCCCTCCGGCGCGGCGATTGAGGGAGCGCCCCCCGCCAAGGCGGCTCCGGACCCGCCGGCGCGCGCTCGCGCGTCGCGGGTCGCCGTCACCGTGACGGCGGTCGTCGTCATCGCAGGCATCGCGACCCTGGCGCTCCTGGGCCGCCACGCGTATCGAACGCAACAGGCGGCGAGGCTGGTTGCCGAGGCGAAAGCCACGGTTCAGCGCGCGGGTGACTTCTACCTCCAGACCTCCCAGCAACAGACCAGGCGCCCGCTCGATCACCTGCTGGCGGCCGTCAGGCTGTACGAAGACGCCCTCGAATTGGAGCCCGAATCCACGACCGCGCTGGCGGGTCTTGCTGAAACGTACTGGCTGGCCGGTGAATACGACAGGGCCCTGTACGAGAAGGCGCGCGAGGCGGCGCGCCGGATCCTCTCGCTGGAGCCCGGCTCGTCGGACGGGCACTTCTACCTGGGCCACATCGCGTTCTTCGTCGATCGCAACTACCCCGTCGCGTACGACCATCTGCTGGCGGCGCTGACGGCCCATCCGCAGTCGGAGTCGCTCCATCGGTACTTCGCGGACGCCGCGGGCGTGCTGGGCAGGAACGACGTCGCGCAGCGGTGGCTGGAGCGCGGCCGGCGGGAATTGCCGGACTCAACGGTCGTGACGCTCGCGTACGTGGCCCTGCTCGCCCGACAGGGCCGGTTCGCGGAAGTACTCGTCGAAACGACGGCGCTCGTCCGGAAGCGGCCGGAGTTGCACACCGCCCATCGCTTCCAGGCGCAGGCGCTGGCCGAACTCGGACGCCTCGAGGACGCCGCCGCCGAGTACGATCGATGCCTCGCGCTGTCCGTGAACGACCGGTCGTGCCTCACGGGACTGGGCGTGCTGCACGCCCGGTCGGGGCGTCGGGCAGAAGCCATGGCCATCGTCGATCGGTTGCGAGAGACACCCGGCCACGCGATGACGGTGGCGATCGTCTCGGCCGCCCTGGGGGACCGCGAGGCGGCACTCGGCTGGCTCGAGACCGCGTTCGAACAATCCGACGATGCCCTGCCCTTCATCCGGGGCGACCGAACCTTCGCGTCCTACGAGTCCGAACCGCGGTTCAAGGCGCTCATCGCCACACTCGGCTTGCCTCCCGGTCCCCCGCCTGCCGGCCTCAAGTGATTGAGCCGACAGTGTTACGACCCGTTACATAACGTCCCGTCACTGGAAACCCGGCCGGCTCACGCCTACGCTACGTCCTCACCATCACTGCCAGTTCAGCGCTGAACGAACGGCCTGCGAAACGCGGGTCGGCCTGGGCTGGGGCTCGAATCGTCGGAGGGAACCATGCGCGTCAGGTTGTTGGGGATCGTCATCACAGTCGTTCTGGCGGCTGTTCCGGCGCGGGCCGCGGAGATCACGTTCGCGGCGCAAGCCGACGGCATCGGCGTGAATTGGCAAGGGGTCACGTCTGGCGCCGATACGCCGTCGCACCTGGTCGGTGCTCGGGAACTCTACGGCGTCGCGTACTCCACGGCGTCTGGCCACGCATTCGTCACCACTTCGCAGACGCATGCGCAACCCGGCGACGTGTTCGGTCCTCGCGCGGCGGCCGGAGCCGACATGGACACGGGGGTGCTCCGCAGCTATTCGAAGATCAGCTCGTACGCGGGAACCGCCAGCGCCGGGGTCATCGTCAGCGACACGTGGCGGATATCGGGACCCGGGTCGCAGGTCCTGGTGCCGTTCTCCATCGATCTCGACTTCGATCTCTTCAACCACATCGCCCCGGGCGAGGGGACGTACACGAGCGAGATGCTTCGGTTTGCCGCGATGGTGCGAAGGCCCGCCGGCACCGATCCCGACGGCCTGTCGCCATTCCTGTCGACAGGGCTGATTGTGACACGAGAGATCGATGAGTTCGACCTGAGATCAGCCCTCATGGATGACACCGGTCTCCAGGAGTACCCGAGTCACCTCCTGCCCAGGACCTGGTCGAGGAACTACCTGTTGCTGCTGCCGACCGGCGTGGATCTCCCCGTGGAGTTCGGCCTGCGCACGGGTGCGTCGTCGTCGGTTGAGCATTCCATCGGACACGGCATCGATGCCTTCCACTCCGCGTACCTCGGGCTGGCGTTGCCCGACGGGTACTCGCTCTGGTCGGAAGGCGGTTACAGCTACCGCGGCCTCAGCTCCGGCGATCCCGGTGATGACGACCCGGCACCCGTGCCGGAACCGGCGAGCCTGATGCTGCTCGGTTCGGGTCTCGGGCTCGCAGCCCGGCAGGTACGAAAAGGCCGGCGCTAGAGGACGGCGTTGAAGAGATAACCCACGCTGAGAATGCCCAGGCTCACGACGCCGACGAAGGCGGCAATGAGCCTGGGCTTCAGCACCTTGCGCAGGATCACCATCTCGGGCAGCGACAGGCCGATGACCGCCATCATGAACGCAAGCACCGTGCCGAGCGCCGCGCCCTTGCCGAGCAGCGCCTGCACCACGGGAATGATGCCGGCGGCGTTCGAGTACATCGGGACGCCGAGCAGCACGGCCAGCGGCACGGCCCACCACGCGTCCTTGCCCATGAAGGACGCCATGAAGTGTTCGGGCACGTATCCGTGGATACCCGCGCCGACCGCAATCCCCGCCAGCACGTAGGGCCACACCTTCCCGACGATGTCCGTCACCGCATCGCGGCCGGCCGTGACGCGGCCGGACCAGGTGAGTCGTTCCTCGTCCCCGCCGTCGGCCACGGCCGGGATCGCGTAGACCCAATCCTCGACGTGCCGCTCGAGTTTGAGCCGCCCGATGACCCATCCCGCGAGGATGGCGATGCCGACGCCGGTTCCGGCGTAGAGCGCGGCCACGCGCCAGCCGAACAGCCCGAAGAGCAGCACCAGTGCGACCTCGTTGACCATCGGCGCCGAAATCAGGAACGAGAACGTCACGCCCAGGGGCACGCCGGCCGTCACGAAGCCGATGAAGAGCGGCACCGCCGAGCACGAGCAGAACGGCGTGACGATGCCGAGCAGGGCGGCGAGGACATTCCCGGCCGACTCGCGGCGGCCGGCGAGCACTCGGCGTGTCCGCTCCGGGGTGAAGAACGAGCGGATGACCCCGACGACGAACACCACGATGACGAGGAGCAGCAGGACCTTGGGAACTTCGTAGAGGAAGAACTCGACGGCGGCGCCCAGCGGGCGGGTCGGGTCGAGGCCGAAGGCGGTCTGCGTCAGCCAGCGCGCGATGGGCAGGAGGGACCGGTAGAGCACCAGCCAGAGCGCCGTCGCGGCGAGTCCGCCGACGAGTTTCCCCCACGGTGTTGTTCGCATCACGGCGCCGTTCCTCGTCATTTCGTCACTTTCCGAAGTGTAGAACCCTGGCGCACCGGGGTCAAGCGGGCGTTCTTGACAGCGATGGGCCGCGCGCTTATCGTGGGGCCAGATGACCCGCGCACGCACCGCTGACGCCTCGATCCTGCCCGGCCTCGTCGGGGCTGCCAAAGCCATCGGCCACCCGACACGCCTGCGCATCCTGGCCATGCTCAAGCCGGGTTCGCTCTGCGTGTGCCAGCTGACCGCAGTGCTCGGCCTCGCCGCCTCGACCGTGTCGGGCCACCTGGCCGAGCTCCGCAGCGCCGGCCTGGTCGTCGAACGCAAGTCCGGGAAGTGGGTCAACTACAGCCTCGCGCACGAGGGCTCATCGGCCGCCCTGCTCGACACCGTTCTGGCCGCGCTGCATCCCGACCCGCAGCGCAAGGCGGACGCGGAGACGGTCCGCGCGCTGAAGACCGTGTCGCGCGAGGTCCTGTGCGACGTCGGTCTCGATCTCGAGGCGGCCGGCGTCATCCGCCGTGGCCGCCGTGCCGCCCCGGCGCCCGCGCGCCGACGCCGGTAGGAGCCGGCGCGCCTATGGACCTGCCCCATCGCTGGTTGGACGCGGCGGGCATCAGCGACCTCGCCGACACCGTGGTGGAGACGACGGCCGATGGTCTGGTCATCCGCGCCGACCACCTGCGCAAGGTCTACGTCGAGCTCACCGGGCGCTGCAACATGACGTGCGCGATGTGCCCGCGCCACGCCTGGGACGCATCGACGGGCGACATGGAGCCCCGGACCTTCACCGCGCTGCTCGACGGCCTGCCCTCACCCCGCGAGGCGGTCACGCTCGCCTTCGGCGGGTTCGGTGAGCCGACCGTGCACCCGGCGTTTCGGCCCATGCTGGCCGAGGCGCGGGCCGCGGGCTGCCGCGTCGAACTCATTACCAATGCAACGACCATGACGGAGGCGCTGGCGGCAGCGATCGCGGACGCCGGCGTGGCCCAGGTGACCGTGTCGATCGACGGCGGTGATGAGGAGGCGTACGCGGCGATGCGGGGCCGCAGCCTGCACCCGGTCCTCGCCGGCATCGAGTGCCTGCGGGCCGTGCGCCGCGGCTCCGCGTCGCGGCCCTCGCTCGGCCTGTCGTGCGTCGTGACGAAGCGGAACGCCGCGACGCTGCCGGCGCTGCTCGCACGGGCATCGCGCTGGTCACTGGACTTCGTCGCCCTGACGGGCGTCGTGCCGACCACGCCGGAGATGGCGGACGACTCGCTCAGCGCGCACGCCGCACAGCTATCGGGATACGACCCCGCCAGCGCCCGGCCTCGCGTCCTGCTGAGCCGGCTGGACGCGTCGGCCGCCACCCGTCCGCTGCTCGAGCACCTGCTGGCCGAGCTTCCCGTGCTGCCGCCGCCGGCGATGGATCCGGGCACGTGGCAGAACCGCTGCCGATTCGTCCGGGAGGGTGTGTGCGCGGTCACCTGGGACGGGAAGGTCGCGCCGTGCCTGTCGCTCCTGTACACGCACCCCGAGTACATCGGCGGTCGGCGGAAACTGGTGGAGGCGTGGCATCCTGGGACCGTGCGTGACACGCCGTTGCGGGACGTGTGGGCCAGCGAAGACTACCGCGCGTTCCGGCGGCGGGTGCGGGCGTTCGATGTCTCGCCGTGCCTGAGCTGCGGCGGGTGCGACATCTCGGAGACGAACGCCTCCGACTGCTTCGGGACGCCGTTCCCGGCCTGCAGCGAGTGCCTGTGGGCCCAGGGCCTCGTGCTCTGCCCCTAACTCCCCATCCAGCCGAGCGCTTCGTCGACCGTCGGGACCTTGCCCTGCGACACGATGCGGCCGTCGATCGCGACGGCGGGCGTGGAGAGGATGCCGCGCATCGCCGCGATGCGCAGGTCCTCGATCTTCTGGACGTGCACGTCACCGGCGGGCCGGCCCGACCGCTCGGCGGCCAGCGCCATGATCTGCGCCGTCTGCTTGCACTTCGCGCACCCGGGCCCGAACACTTCAATCAGCATGACCGTCTCCTGCGCCGCGCGGAGTCGACGACTCCAACACTTCGGCTTTCTCCGAATTGTTCTCCCGCGCGGCCTCGCGGTCAAGTCCTCCGGCCGCCAGGTCGTGCGACGCCTCCCAGTGCTGCTCCTCGACCTTGACCGACCGCCACCACGTGAAGTGGTGCGTGTAGGCGAACAATTCGTTGACGGTGCCCGTGATCATCGAGAAGAACGCCGGTTTCTCTTCGGGGAACACCGCCCCCATGTAGACGTGGATCATCAGGCCCGAGACCACGGCGGCCACGGCGACGAAATGGGCGACGACGGCCCAGCCGATGACCGCCGGGCCGAACAGCCTGAGTGCCATGACCACGCCCGTGGCCATCACCACGGGAACCATCGCGTAGACGAGCAGCGCGAAGAGTTTCTGGCCGGCGTTGTAGATCCCCTGCGGTGGGAGGGGCTCCCGGCTCCTGCCGAGGATGCGGAGCACCCGCACCACGAGCCACCGGACGTCGTTCCGGTCGAGCGCGATTTCCCGCTGCAGGACTTCCCGCGTGAGGTAGGTGCGGAAACCGAAGACCCCGTAGACGAGATACACCGCGATCCACGCGACGCCGAGGCCGATGTGGAACCGGATCAGGCTCGCGCGCGTGCCGAACACGTCCTGCACGAGCCCGAGGTACCACTCCGGCGCCATTCGGAAGTACGGTGACGTGATGAGGGCGACCCCGGTGAGGAGTTCGAACATCCAGACGATGGCGTTGAACCAGTGCAGCAGGATGATCGCGATGTGGTGCTTCTTGATCTGCCGCTGGAGCATCGCGTCGGCCTGCTCGGCCGTGAGCGGCACCGGGTGAAGGGGAAGCGCGTCGCTAGTCCTCAAAGTCCTTCTCCCCGTTCCTCAGTTGCATGAAGAACGCGACGGCCTGGCCCGCGAACGTGGCGCCGACGAGGGCCAGCATCATCGGCTTGAACCCGCGCGCCCAGGCCGTGCCGGCCCTGGGCAGCCTCGGCGCCCGTGGTGGAAACGCTGCGCGGACCAGTTCCACCTGGGCCGGCCGTCCCGCGTAGAACACGTTCGGCCTCACGGCGACGGTGCCCGACTCGATCCGGGCGGCGCCCTGCTCGAACACCAGCGCCGACACGGCGCTCGCCCGGTCTTCGAGGTCGCCGAAGTGCTTCGCGTGAGCCGGGCAGGTCGCCACGCAGGCGGGCTCCTGGCCCCGTTCGAGCCGGGGCGCGCAGAAGCTGCACTTGTCGGCCTTCCGGCTGACGCGGTCGATGTGACGCGCATCGTAGGGACAGGCGTCCACGCAGAACCCGCAGCCGATGCAGACCGCCGCGTCGATCTGGACGATCCCGTCGGCCGTGCGGCTCGTCGCGCCCGACGGACACGCCTCCACGCACGGGGCATCGTCACAGTGGTTGCACTGGGACACGAAGACGCTCGACGCCAGCACCGGGAACGTGCCGGACACCGGCGTCATCCGCACCTGCGTTCTCGCCTGGCCCGCCGGCACACCCCATTCGGCGTTGCACGCCACGGTGCAGGCCTGGCATCCCACGCAGGACCGCAGATCGGTCACCATCGCGTAACGCGCCACTGCTCCTCCTCCACCACCACCTCGCCGGGCACAGCGGTCCGACGCGGTCAGCGCCCGGGCCCCACCTTCACGGGCCGGACGAAGTTGACCCGCATGCCGGTCGCGCCGGTCAGCGGGTCGATCGCGACCCGGCTCATCACGCTCGTGTCGGACGCTCCCGGGCCCGACGCACGACGGAGGAAACGCCCGCCCTGCCCGAATCCGTGCACGACGTACGCGCAGTCGCGGCGGATGCCCTCCGTCACCTTCACGAGGACGGGCCGGCTCCTGGCGCCGTCCGGGTTCTCGAGCGTGGCGCGCTCGCCGTGACGGAGGCCGAAAGCCTCGGCGGACGCCGTGTGCAACCAGACTTCGTTCTCGGCCATGAGGGCGTGCAGCGCTTCGTTGTTCTGCGTGCGCGCGAACGAATGCACCGGGGCCCGTCCGTAGATCAGCCGTACGTATCCCTTCGGCGGTTCTTCCACCGGCGTGTACTTCGGGAGCGGATCGCCGCCGGCATCGGCCAGGTCCTGCGAATACAGCTGGATCTTCCCGCTCGACGTCTGGATCACCCCATCGTCTTCGGTGCGGTCTTCGACGTACGGCCGGCCGGGAAACGCCACGGCGCCGCGGCTCGTGAGCTGGCGGAGGTTGATCTCCATCGGCTCGACGATGGTCGCCAGGTGTTCGTCGGGCCCGGCCCACGGGAACCATGCGTCCAGCCCCATGCGTGATGCGAGCTGCTTGGCAATCCACCAGCCCGGTCGCGATTCGTGCAGCGGTTCGCACACCGGCTGTCGGATCGAGATGAACGGCGTTTTCGCGGTCGTCACGACCACGGGCGGGTCGTACCGTTCGAGATAGGTCGCCTCGGGCAGCACGAGGTCCGCGTAGTTGATCTGTTCGACCGGCAAGACGTCCACGACCACCAGGAGATCGAGCTGTTCGATCGCCTTCAGCGTCCGCTCGCGCTGCGGGATACTCTCGAGGACGTTCTGCCCGTACACGATCCACGCCTTGATGGGATACGGGTCGCCGGACACGGTCGCGTCGATCAGCCCGTTGGTCACGCCCATTTCTTCGGACGCGAGCGGGAATCGTGTCCCGGCGCCGTCGGCGCGCCCGCGGGGTGCGTCGGGATACGCCGGGAGGTCGAAGCTCCCCCGGGGCACCGACGTGGGCAGGAAGATGCCGCCCTTGCGCCCCCAGCTTCCCAGCAGCGCCGTGAGAATGGCCATCGCTCTGGCGCGCTGCGTGTCGTCGCCGTACCACGTCACGTGCCGGCCAGGGTGGACGACGACGGCCGGCTTCGCCGCGCCCATCGCGCGCGCGGTTTCGCGGATCCGCGCGGCGGGGATCTCCGTGATCGGCTCGGCCCATTCGGGCGTGCAGGCGGCCACGTGCGCCGCGAGCTGGTCGAAGCCCTCGGCGTACTGCGCGATGTAAGCCTGGTCGTACAGCTGCTCGGTGATCAGGACGTGCATCCACGCGAGCAGCAGCGCGACGTCCGTGCCGGGACGAATCGGCAACCACCAGTCGGCCTTGGACGCAGCCGTCGAGAATCGGGGATCGACCGCGATGACCTTCGCGCCTCCGGCGAGTCCGGCGGCGAACGCCGTGATCTGGGACGTGAAGACGTTCTCTCCCAGGTGACTGCCGATCAGCACGACGAGTTTCGCCGACTCGAGGTCGAGCGGTTCGGGCGACCCGAGCGCCTGGCCGAAGGTCAGGCCGTAGCCGACTTCGCGCGGGCCGCGGCATTGCGCAAACGATGGTTCGGCGCTGTTGGGCGTCCCGTAGGCGCTCATCAGCGTCCCGAAGAACCGGGATCCGATGCCGTGCGGGAAGAACGCCGTCGCTTCTGCGCCGTGCTGTTCGCGGAGGCCTTTCAGCTTGCCCGCCAGGTAGTCGAGCGCCTCGTCCCAGCTGATGCGTTTGAATCGCCCCTCGCCACGCTTCCCGACGCGGACCATGGGGTACTTGAGCCGGTCGGGGTCGTACAGCAACCCTGTGCCGGCGTTGCCGCGCGCGCAGAGCCGCCCCCGGGTCAGGGGGTGGTCCGGGTTCCCCTCCAGCCTCACCACACGACCGTCGGCCACGCTGGCCAGAACGCCGCACCGCCAGAAACACATCTCGCAGATCGTCGCGATCTTCTCGACGCGCTCGGTGCCGCTCCAGCCCGGGGGGTGCGGCCCGGACGCCGAGACGGAGGTGCCGACGGCCGTCGTCGCGCCGGTCGCCGCCAGCGTTCCGAGGAACTGTCGCCGCGAGAGGTGATCGGTCTTCATGTGGGTTGTGAACGGAGGAGCAGACGAGGGATCGGCCCAGCGCCCCCGCGACGCCGCCGCGGAGCGGCGCCGCGAGGCGATGGACCGGGCACGGTCAGCAACCGGAGACGGCGAGGCCCTTCTCGAAGGTCACGGTCTCGCCGACCTTCATCTCTCCAGCCTTCTTCGTGTTGACGACAATGGTGAACGGCGCGGCATCCGGGGCCGACGTCTCGACGATCTTCCCGGGGCCGACCTTGAACTTGACGAACCCGTTCTTCTTGACCCAGTCGGCGCGTTCGCCGTCGATGGCAATCGTGACCTTCGTGCCTTCGATGCCGGTGATCTTGCCGGTCACCGTCTTGGTGGCGGCCATCGCGGACACGGCCATGACCGCCGCGAGCACGAGCGAAATGAGCATGCGCTTCATAGTCTGATCCCTTCTGGAATGCCGATGGCCCTAGAACACACCCACCTGGAGCATCAGGCGGAACGAGCCGTAGTCCTTGACTTTGTCGAGCGGAGCGAACGTCGTCGGGTCGACCCTGGCGCCGATGAAGCCCGTGGCCGTGCCGAACTCGGTCTTCAGGTACTCGCCGGTCAGGCGCACCTTCTGCCCGTGGACGTAGTAGTTGAGCCCGCCGCCGACCTGTTTGATCGTCTGTTCGTTGATGCCCAGGAGGTGGGCGAACGTCCAGTCTTCGTAGAGGAAGTAGGGCTGGAGACGTCCCTCGGCGCCGATCGTGCCGGGGAACATGTAGGCGGCCTTCACGTAGTAGCCGTCCTTCTGGCCGTTGATGCCCGTGATGTTGGTCAGGCGATCGCCGCCGTTGAAGTTCGTCAGGTAGGCATCTTCGAAGTCGGTCTTCAGGTACTGCGCCGTCGCCGTGACGGTGCCCGCCGGCGTCGGGTACTCGAACATCACGTCGGCGGCGAAGGCTGAGTAGTCCACCGTCTGGTCGTTCGTGACCGCACCCGCCGACGTCACGTTCTTGAAGACCGCCTTCGGCTCATAGGCGAAACCCGCGCCGATCGTGAAGACCTTCAGGTCGCCCAGGTACGATCCCTGGTAACCCGCGCCGGGTTCGGCGTCGAGGAAGGCGTAGTGTACGCGACCGACGTACTCGAACGAGTTCTGCGGCTCGATGGACGACGTGACGGTGGCGCCCGAGAACGGATGCGCGGTTCTCACCACGCCTTCGCGTCCCTGGAAGGCGCCAATGTAGTACCGGAGTTTGTCGTCGTTGAAGCCGCCCCAGGCCACGGCGCCGAAGTCACGGCTGAACTTGGCCGGAGACGAGCCGTACGCGCTGTAGACGAAGAAGGACCGGTCCTGCGACAGCGGCGAGAAGCAGTCGTCGAGATTGGCGCGCGTCAGCGGGAGCTTCGTGAGGCCGATCTTGAGGCGAAACTGCTCGGAGAAGTCGGCGGTCGCGTAGGCGTCGATGATGCGGATGTCGCGGTCGTTCCAGTCCGTGTCCTGCGCGGTCACGCCGTAGCCGAGGGCGCCCTGCTTGGAGGTGCCGCAGTTGCCGCACGTCTGGAACTTGAAGCCCCAGACATCGTTGAGCTTGCCGGTGGCCACGAGGCGCAGGCGCTGGAAGTGGATGTCCGTCCGCGCGCTCTGGCGGTCGAGCCCGGTGCCGAAGTCCGTCGACTCGACGAACACCTGGCCCTTGATCTCGAAGTCAATCGACGGCGACTGCGCCAGCGCAGGCGCGGCGGCAGCCAGCGCGAGGCCGAGAGTCAGCGTGGCGGTGGCGCACCACGTGCCGCGAATAGGGAACGACATGAATCCTCCTGTACGGGAATGACTGACGGCCGTGCCGGATGGGCTCGGCGCGCCGTGTATCCGGCGGGGGCAAGCGACACTCCCACTCTCGGCTGCCGCCGGGCTGAAGTAAACTGAGACTGTCGCATGCGGCGCATAACAGACTGTTATGCGCGGCCCGGCGCCCCCGCTCCGTAGCACTCCGCGCGAGGATCCCGTGGAATCGCTGTACCTGAAGACGCTCGTCGAGGTCGTCCGCACCGGCAGCCTGTCACGCGCCGCCGAAACACTGCACGTGACCCAGCCGGCGGTGTCGCGCCGCATCAAGTTCATGGAGGAGCAGTACGGCTGCGAACTGCTCGACCGATCCGGAAACCTGTTGCGGCCGACCGAAGCGGGCCGCCTCGTCTACGACAAGGCCCGGTCGTTGCTGGAGATCGAGGCCGACCTCGTGTCGGGCCTCCACCGCCTCGACGGCAAGGTCCGGATCTCGTTCAGCTGCACGCCGTCGTTCGGCATCGCGCATCTGCCTGCAGTCCTCCACGAGTTCATGCTCTCGTGCGGGGACGCGGCGGACCTGAAGTTCATCTTCAACACGCCGGATCACATCCTCGCGGGCCTCAAGGATTGTTCGTTCGACGTGGCCGTCATGGAGATGTGCGAGCGGTTCGACCTGTCTTCGTACGCGACCTTCGCCCTGCCTGGCGACGAGATGGTATTCGTGAGTGCGCCGTCGCTGGACGTCCCGCGGACGATCTCGGGCCTGGATGCGCTGCTCGGCATTCCGCTCTACACACGCCGCGAGGGCTGCTGTTCCCGGATGATGCTCGAGCGGAACCTCTCGTGCGTCGGCCACCATCTGCACGAATTCAAGAAGGTCATCGTCTTCGATGACATCCACGTGATCGTCCAGGCCGTGCTCGAGGGCCGGGGACTCGCTTTCCTGTCGCGGGACGTGATCGATGAGCGCCTGGCGTCTGGCGCGTTGGTGGCGCATTACGTCCCCGGCTTCACCCACGGGCGCGAACGATCCATCGTGTTCAACCAGGCCACGGTATTCAGCACGCCGCTCCGGCGGTTCATCGAGGCGCTCTTTGGCCGGTTCTCGCGGCCCGCGCCGCAGTCGCTCGCGGAGTTCCGCCTGCCCCACGTCGCCGAACGGCGGATAACGGCGACCGCCCGCCTCACCGCCACGCGCACGCGCAAGGCGCCGGCGGCCGCGCGTACCCGCAAGCCACGCACCACGCCGTCACGTCGCCGCTCGGGGTAGAATCCTCGCGAGGCTGCCATCCGCAGCCAGGATGTCCCCGGAGCCGTGGCCACGCACACCCGCCGTTCACGCCGTCGTCATTTCGTCCGCCGGATCCTCGCCATCGGGTTCTCGCTGCCGCTGGCGGGCGCGGTGCTGGCGATGCTGCGACGCGTGGACTCCGCGCAGCAGCCGTCGGCCTTCCCGATCCCGGCCGACGTGCCGGTCGGGTTGTCGGTCGTGGAGGGAGTGCTGGTCCATCGGAGTCCCGAAGGGCTCGTGCGCGCGTTCTCGGGGCGCTGCACGCACCTCGGCTGCCGCATCGACCGCGTGGCGAACGACGAGGCCGTGTGCCCGTGCCATGGCTCCCGCTTCAGGGCCGACGGCTCGGTGGCCTCCGGACCGGCGACACGGCCGCTCACCCCGCTGACGCTGGATCCGGATCCCGCGACCGGCGGCTGGAGTGCCCGTGTCTCCTGAGCCGCCGCCCGCACCGGCGATTCTCAGGTCCGGCACGGGCACGCTCGGAGACGTGGCCACGGCCTCGTTCGTCGTCGCGGCCGTCTCGGGCGTCGTCCTCGCGGTGCCCTACAACCCCGCGGACGGATTCGGCTCGATCGCGACCCTGCTGCTCACGAATCCCGCAGGGACCTTCGTCAGGAACGTCCACTACTGGGCGGGTCAGCTGTGTTTCATCCTGACGCTGCTGCACGTATGGGATCACCTGCGCGCGAAAACGGAAGGGCGCGTGAGGCCGGGCGTGTGGCTTCGCCTGGCCATCGCGCTGCCGATGACCGCGTTCGTCATGCTGTCGGGCTTCCTCCTGCGGGGCGACGCCGACGCGCAGCAGGCCCTGCGCATCCTGACGGAGGCCACCCGCCAGATCCCGCTGGCCGGCCCCGGCCTCGCGACCCTCGTGTTCGGCGCGTCCGGCGCGCTCGACATCGTCTACATCCAGCACGCGGCCACGGCGACCATCGCGGTCTGGCTCTTCGTCATCGAACACTCACGCCGCGTCTGGCCGCGGCCCGCCGCAGTGCTGACGACCGTCGGGGCCTGCAGCGCGCTGTCGCTCGTGGTGTCGCCGGGACTCCACGACGGCCTGGATCCCGTCGTCAAGGGGCCGTGGTACTTCCTGGGCCTCCAGGAGATCCTGCACTGGACACCGTGGCCGACGCTGGCCGTCTTCGGCGGCGTGCTGATCGTGGCCGCCGTGTACGCGGTACGAATCACTCCCGCCCGCGTGGCCGGCCGCATCAAGGCGGCGTTGCTGGTGCTGGGCGTCGCGTATGCGGCGCTGTGCGGCATCGGAGCGTGGATGCGCGGCGAGAACTGGGCGTGGCAGCCCACCTGGCCTTCCGGTGCCGGCAACCTGAAGACGGCCTGGGTCTTCGCATCGACGCCCGACGCCCCCGCGCCGCTGCCTGCGCCGCTGCCGACGGCGGGCGGAAGGGCCGAAGGGTGTCTCGTCTGCCATCGGGGCATGAAGGGACTTGGCAACGCGCACAGTCCCGAAGCCGTGGGCTGTGCGTCGTGCCACGGCGGCGACCCGCTGACGCTCGTCAAGGCCCGGGCACACCAGGGGATGGACCTGATCCCCGGCAACCTGGCGACGGCCCGGCTCCGCTGCGGGCAGTCTGCGTGTCACGCGACGCTCGTCCCGCGCGTGGAGCGTTCGCTCATGGCAACCATGAGCGGCATCGTCCTGGTGAACCGCGAGGTGTTCGGCGAATCGGGGAAGGCCGCGCCAGGTGCCGCCGCGCACGTGCGGCAGCTGGGGCGGTCCGCGGCCGACGTCCACCTGCGCCAGCTCTGCGCCTCGTGTCACCTCGGCCAAGTGAAGGCGGCGCTGGGGCCGAACGGTGAGGACGCGCGGGGCGGCGGCTGCCTGGCGTGTCATCTCGCGTACGACGACGCCGCGCTGACGGCGCTGCGAACCTACGAATACGCGAAGCGGGCAGGAGGCGCGAAGGCGCCGACCGTGCACCCCGCGGTCTCCCTCGCCATCGGCAACGGCCAGTGTTTTGGCTGCCACAGCCGGTC
>CAZJRM010000147.1:0-13965 GCA_964547975.1 uncultured Vicinamibacterales bacterium
AGTTCCTCGCTGGCGGCCGCGCTCTCTTCGGCGGTGGCCGCCGTCGTCTGCGTGAGCTTCTCCATCTGCACGATGGCCTGGCTCACCTGGTCGATGCCCTGCGTCTGCTGGCGGCTGGCGTGGGAGATCTCGTCCACCAGGGCCTTCACTTCGAGTGAGGCCTTCGTGATGGCTGCCGTTACCGTCGCCACGCCGGCGACCTTCGTTCCGCCGTCCTGCGCCTTCGCCCCAGCCTGTTCGATCAGCGCCGATGTATCCTTCGCGGCTTGTGCCGCCCGTTGCGCGAGGCTTCGGACCTCGTCGGCGACCACGGCGAATCCCATTCCCGCCTCGCCCGCCCGCGCGGCTTCCACCGCGGCGTTGAGCGCGAGGATGTTCGTCTGGAACGCGATCTCGTCGATCGTCTTGATGATCTTTCCGACTTCCGTGCTCGATTGCTGGATGCCATTCATGGACGCCACCAACTGCTCGAGGGCGGCATTGGCGTCCTTCACGAGGGCCTCGGTGTTCGCCATCAAGCGGGCCGCGTGCGCCGCATTCTCGGCGTTCTGTCGCGTCATCGACGCCATTTCTTCCATGGACGCGGACGTCTCTTCCAAGGCGGCGGCCTGGGTGGTGGCACCCTGTGAGAGCGACTGCGACGCGGAGGCCACCTGCTGGGACGCTTCGGTGACCTCGTCCGCGCCGCGCCCGAGCACGCCGACGGCATGCAGCAGGGGCTTGACCGTCGAGCGGAGCAGGAACACCACGGCCAGCGCCGCCGCGCAGGTGGCCAACAGCGTCAGGAGCCCGATGATCCAGGTCTTCGCCTGGATCTCATGCTCGACGTTGTCCACGTAGATGCCGGAACCCACGATCCAGCCCCACTCGGGCACCTGCTTGACGTAGGAGAACTTGGGCTCGGGGTCCTTGCTGCCCGGCTTCGGCCACTGGTACTCGACCAACCCGGCGCCATGGGCCTTCGCCACGGCGACCATCTCGACGAAGAGCTTCTTCCCGGTCGGGTCCTTGTAGTCGTTCAGGTCCGTGCCGTTCAGCTTCGCGTTGGTCGGGTGCATGACCATGCGCGGGTACATGTCATTGATCCAGAAGTACTGGTCCTTGTCGTACCGAAGGTCCCGAAGGGCCTCGACCGCCTGCCGGCGGGCCTCGGCGCCGGTCAGCGTGCCTCGCTTCTCGAGCGCGACGTAGTGTTCGGCGACGGCCGCGCCGACCTCGACGATTTGCCGGATGGCGACGCGCTTGTTCTCGTAGGCCGCATTCCGATAACTGATCCCGAGCCAGGCGCACACCGACAGGAAGGCGACGACGACGCCGACGACGGTGGCGGTGACCCGCCCGCTGAGCGCGAGTCTTCTGGACATGGCACCTCTCCCGAACTCGTTCGCCACGGTGATGTTGGGCCGGAGGCCCGACTCGCCGCGGAAGGAGGCTGACTCGCTTCGGGCGCACTCGCCGCTCGAACGAGACATGCATAGAATCGGCATGCAGTGGATTGTCATTAGTGATACACCGACGATTGTTCAGGTGTCCGTTGTCAGACGATCCCTACCTCCGCCGGTGTTTGAAAACACACAGCCGAAAAGGGGGCCAGGCCCCCTTATCCGGCGGCGGCCGGCGGTTTTCGGCCAGAATTCGCGGGCCGCGCCGAGCCGAGAAAAGGGGGCCAGGCCCCCTTTTCCCGGGCACGGAGCTTGCGGTCCACCGTTCCGATGGTCTCCCTCCCCGCTCTCGCTCTTAGCGTCATCGCGCTGGCGGGCGCTCCCGCCGGCCAGTCCTCACCCCAGGAACCCGAGCTGGCGGATGCCCCGCCGGTCGAACAGGTCGTCGGCCGGGCGCTGTCCCGAGCGCCGGCGCTGGCCGCTCGGCGCGCGCGTATCGAGTCCGCGGAGCTTGGGTCGAGGGCGGCTGACGCCCTCCCCGATCCCATGGTCGAGTTCGAGTACCGGGCCGGCGGCTTCCCGCGCTACACGATTGGGTCGGATCCGGGCTCGATGATAGGAGCGCTGGTCCGACAGGACCTGCTCAGCAAGGGACGCCGCGCGGCGAGACGGGAGTCGGCAGTGGCGGCGATCGGTCTGAACCGGGCGTCACTCGACCAGGCGGCCACGGCGATCGCGACGAACGTGAGGCTGGCCTACGCGCGCGTCTATGTCATCGATCGTGAACGCGAGACGCTCGATGATGCGTTGCAGTTGCTCTCCCTGCTGGAAGCGACGGCTTCGGCACGTTACGCCGCGGGCGCCTCCGACCAGGCGAGCGTCCTGCGCGTCCAACTCGAACGATCGCGCGTGGGCGAACGAATGGCCGACCTGGCCGCCGAACGGCGGGTGATCGCGGCCGACCTCGCCCGGCTCACAGACGACGACCCGCTCACGCCGTTCGGGAGAGTCCGTGTGCTCCCGGAGGCGAGCCTGGCGGCGCCAGCCGCGGCGGCCCTGTGGCCCACGGTCGCCGAGCAGGCGCCCGAACTCGTGGTCCGGCGGGCCGACCTCCGCCTCGCCGAACGGCGCGTCGAGGAGTTGCGCCAGGAACAGCACGTGGCGTGGTCGGTCGGCACGGGCCTGTTCTGGCAGGGTGGTCTCGATCGGATGGCCACCTTCTCCGTTGGCGTCGAACTGCCGTTCTGGAAGGCGCGCAAGCAGGCTCCGCTCATCGCGGCGGCCGAACGCGAACGTGACGCCGCGCGGGCCGACATTGCCGACGCCTCCGCGGAGACCCGGGCGGACACGGCACGCCTCGTGACCGCCTGGCAGACGGCGCATGCCCAGATCGAACGGTACCGCGAAGCCATCCTCCCGCAGAGCGCCGCAGCCCTCGATGCGACACGTTCCGGGTACCTGGCCGGCCGCGGCGACTTCGTCGCGGTGCTCGACGAGTTCCGGCGCTGGATCGACGTGCGTGTCGGCCTGGCGCGCCGCGAGGCCGATCGTTACGCCGCGCGTGTATCCCTCGACGCCCTCTGCGGCGGCGCCGTTCCTCCCCCACCCGCGACAGGAGCGCTGAAATGAGGGACATCGTGAGACGCCACTGGGGCAAACTGCTGCTCCTCGCGATCCTGGCCGGAGGCCTCGCGTCCGTGCCCTTCGTCCTGAGACACACACCTGCGCCAACGGCGACGGCACCCTCGCCGTACGTCTGCCCAATGCACCCGGAGATCCACCAGGACGGCCCCGGGCGTTGCCCGAAGTGCGGCATGGATCTCGTTCAGAAGACCGTCGCCAAGCCGAGCGCGCACTACGTCTGCCCGATGCACCCGGAGATCCACCAGGACGAACCCGGGCGTTGCCCGAAGTGCGGGATGGACCTCGTCCAGACGGCCATCACGCCTGTCACGCCGGCGACAGGGTCTGCGCCGGTCGAGGGGCTCGCCCCAGTGCAGGCCAGCGCGTCGAGGGCGAACCTCGCCGGCATTCGTACGGTCGACGTAACGCCGGGTGAGATCACGACGAACGTCCGGGCCGTCGGCACGGTGTCGGTCGACGAGACCCGGGTCCGCCAGGTGACGACCAAGATCGGCGGCTGGGTGGAGAAGCTGTCGGTCAACGCCGTCGGGCAGTTCGTCCGGGCCGGCGACCCGCTGTTCGATCTCTACGCGCCCGAGCTGCTCGTCAGCCAGGAGGAGTACCTGCGTGCGAAACGCACCGCCGAGGAGTTCGGTCAGTCGACACTGCCCGAGGTGCGCCGCGGCGGGCACGAACTCGCGGCGGCCGCGCGCCGCCGCCTCGAGCTGTTCGACGTGCCCGCCGACTTCCTCGACCGCCTCGACCGCACGGGCGCGGCGCAGCGCGCCATCACGTTCCGCGCACCGTTCGGCGGCCACGTCACCGAGAAGATGGTGCTGGAAGGCCAGCGCATCGAAGCCGGCATGCCGCTGATGACGCTGACGGACCTCTCGACCGTGTGGGTCATCGCGCAGGTCTACGAGAACGAATCCGCCGACGCCGTCGTGGGCCGCACCGCCACGCTTTCGCCGCAGTACGACGGCGGCGTGACGCTGCGCGGCCGCATCAGTCTCGTCTACCCCACCATCGACGTCGAGAGCCGGACGCTCCGCGTCCGCTTCGAGGTGCCCAATCCCCGCCTGGCGCTGAAGCCCGGCATGTTCGTCAACGTCGAGCTCGACGCCAGGCGCGCCCGCGGCCTCGTGATTCCCGACTCGGCCCTCATCGACACCGGCACGCGCCAGGTCGTGTTCGTCGAGGCCGCTCCCGGCCAATTCGAGCCGCGCGAGGTGACGATCGGACCCCGAAGCGCCGGCCAGGTCGTCGTGCGCACCGGGCTGAGCGCCGGAGAGCGGGTCGCGATGTCGGCCACCTTCCTGCTCGACTCCGAATCCCGCCTCCGCGCCGCCATTGTCGGCACACCGGCACCCGCGAAATAGCCGTCGAGGTCCCGCATGATCCGCAGAGTCATCGCGTTCTCGGCGTCCAACCCGTTCCTGGTGCTGCTCGCCACGGCGGCTCTGGCGGCCTCGGCCGTGTACGTCCTCGGGCACATCCGTCTCGACGCGCTGCCCGACCTGTCGGACACGCAGGTCATCATCTACTCGCGCTGGGACCGCTCGCCGGACATCATCGAAGACCAGGTCACGTATCCCATCACGAGCGCGCTCCTGGGTGCGCCCGGCGTCAAGGCCATTCGCGGCTTCTCGGACTTCGGCTTCTCGTACATCTACGTCATCTTCGAGGACGGGACGGACATCTACTGGGCGCGCAGCCGCGTCCTCGAGTACCTCTCGAAGATCCAGGCGAAACTGCCGAACGGTGTCCAGACCGAACTGGGCCCGGATGCCACCGGCGTCGGGTGGATCTACCAATACGTGCTCACGGACACCTCCGGCACCCACGGCCCTGAGGCGCTCCGGTCCATCCAGGACTGGACGGTGCGCTACGCGCTTCAGGCCGTGCCCGGCGTCTCCGAAGTGGCGTCGATTGGCGGCTTCGTCAAGCAGTACCAGATCACGGTCGATCCGAACCGGCTCGCGGCCCTCGACGTGCCGCTCGATCGCGTCATCGCGGCCGTGCGCGCCAGCAACAACGAAGTCGGCGGCCGGCTGATCGAGTGGAGCGGCCGCGAATACATGGTGCGCGGGCGCGGCTACGCCCGCGACGTCCCCGCGTTCGAGCAGATCGTGCTCACGTCGTCGAAGGCCGGCACGCCCGTGCTGCTGCGAGACGTCGCGCGCGTCGAGCTCGGCCCCGAAATCCGCCGCGGCGTCGCCGATCTCGACGGTCTCGGCGAAGCCGTCGGCGGCATCGTCGTCATGCGGCACGGCGAGAATGCCCTCAACGTGATCGAGGCCGTCAGGCAGCGCATCGACGAGATCCGTCCGTCGCTTCCCGCCGGCGTCGACATCCTGACGACCTACGATCGGTCCTCGCTCATCACGAAGGCCATCGCCACGCTGCGCCACGAACTCGTCATCGAGATGATCATCGTCTCGATCGTGATCCTGGTCTTCCTCTGGCACATCCCGTCCGCGATCGTCCCCATCGTCACGATCCCGGTGTCGGTGCTGCTGTCGTTCATCCCGATGTACGCCTTCGGCGTCACGGTGAACATCATGTCGCTCGCCGGGATCGCGATTTCCATCGGCGTCCTCGTGGACGGAGCGATCGTCGAGGTGGAGAACGCGTACAACAAGCTGCACCTGTGGCAGGAGGGCGGCCGCCAGGGAGACTTCCACGCGGTCCGGCTCGAAGCGCTGCAGGAGGTCGGACCCGCCGTCTTCTTCTCGCTGCTCGTGATCGCCGTGGCGTTCCTGCCGATCTTCGTGCTGGTGGACCAGGAGGGCCGGCTGTTCAAGCCGCTCGCGTACTCGAAGAACTTCGCGATGGCCATTGCCGCGATCCTCGCGGTGACCCTGGATCCGGCGATGCGCATGCTGTTCGCGCGTATGGATCCGTTCACCTTCCGGCCGAAGATCCTGGCGCGGCTGTTCACCGGCCTCGCCGTCGGCCGGTACTACGCGGAAGAGCGACACCCCATCAGCCGGGCGATTCACGCGGTGTACGAGCCGGCGTGTCGCGCCGTCCTGCGTTTCCCCCGCACGACCATCGCGCTCGCGCTGGCGGCCGTCGCGGCGAGCGTGCCCGTCTACTTCAAGCTCGGCTCGGAGTTCATGCCCCCGCTGAACGAGGGCTCGATCCTTTACATGCCGACGACCCTGCCCGGCATTTCCGTGGCGCAGGCGTCGGATCTGCTGCAGCGGCAGGACCGTGTGCTTCGCCACTTCCCGGAGGTGGCCACCGTCATGGGAAAGGCCGGCCGCGCCGAGACCTCGACCGACCCGGCCCCGTTCTCGATGATGGAAACGACCGTCGTCTTGAAGCCCGAGTCGGAGTGGCGGCACAAGGCACGCTGGTACACGGATCGCGCGCCGGATTGGGTGCTTCCGTTGCTGCGGCCCATCTGGCCCGACCGGATCTCCTGGGACGAACTGGTCGCGGAAATGGACCAGGCCTTGCAGATCCCCGGGGTCAGCAACGCGTGGACAATGCCCATCAAGGGCCGGATCGACATGCTGACGACCGGCGTGCGGACGCCGGTGGGCGTCAAGGTGATGGGCGCCGACCTCGCCGTCGTCGAATCGATCGGCCAGCGACTGGAGGACGTGCTGCGGCCGGTGCCCGGCACGCGCAGCGTCTTCGCCGAACGCGTGACCAGCGGCAACTTCGTGGACTTCGTGCCGAAGCCCGAGGCGATGGCGCGGCTGGGTGTCACCGTCGAGCAGGTGCAGATGATCCTGATGTCGGCGGTCGGCGGCGAGAACGTCACGACGACCGTCGAGGGACGTGAGCGGTATCCGGTCAACGTCCGATATCCCCGTGAACTGCGCGACGATCTCTCGCGCCTGAAACGAGTCCTCGTGCCGGTGGCGACCGGCGCCCAGGTGCCGCTCGAGCAACTGGCGGACATCCGGTTGACCACCGGGCCGTCGATGTTGCGCAACGAAAACGGCTTCCTCGCAGGCTACGTGTTCGTCGACATCGCGGGACGCGACGTGGGCTCGTACGTCGAGGACGCCAAGCGGGTCGTGTCGGAGAAGGTGACGCTGCCTGCGGGGTACGTCCTGCAGTGGAGCGGGCAATACGAGAATATGCTGCGGGTGCGGGAGCGGCTCAAGGTCGTCGTGCCGATCACCCTCGCGCTGATCTTCGTCCTGCTCTACGCGAACACGCGGTCCGCCTTCAAGGCCGGCCTCGTGATGCTGGCCGTGCCCTTCTCGGCCATCGGCGCGATCTGGCTCTTCTACGTCCTGGACTACAACGTGTCGATCGCGGCGTGGGTGGGCATGATTGCGCTCCTCGGCCTCGATGCCGAGACGGGCGTCTTCATGCTCCTGTTCCTCGACCTGTCGTACGAGGACTACCGGAAACGCGGCGCGCTGCGCACGCTCGCGGATCTCGACGCCGCGATCATGCACGGGGCGGTGAAACGCGCGCGACCCAAGATGATGACGGTGGCGGCCGCCTTCATGGGCCTGCTGCCGATCATGTGGTCCACGTCGGCCGGTGCGGACGTGATGAAGCGGATTGCCGCGCCGATGATTGGCGGCCTGGCCACGTCGTTCCTGCTCGAGTTGCTCGTCTACCCGGCGGTCTACAAGCTCTGGAAGGCCAGGCGTCTCGCCGGCTGACCCCCAGACGATTCCCACGCGTTCGCCGCGCGGAAGTGCGACAATCGGTGGCGCACGCCCGAGGCGGCCGTCTCCCGGGCGCGCCCCACCATGCGACTCGGACGTGGATTGCGCTCCATCGTGTTCTGTGCGGCGTGCGTCGCCGCCCTTGCGACGCCGGTCCACGGACGCGCGCAGGAACGCGAGGACCGCGTGGCCGCCAAGCATCCCGAGTGGCTCAAGCGCGTCGCCACCTGGAGCCAGGCGGTCACCGAACACGTACCCGGGCGGTCGGACCTCGCGTTGGTCGAGCTCGCCGCCTGGAACGCGGACGATGTGAAGACCGTTGCCGAAGACTATCTCGTCCTGCGGCGGCAATTGCGCGGCCGTGGCGACGGCGCGGAATTCGAGCACAAGCGCTACCGGGTCACCGCGGGCGAACTGCGTACCCTGGCGGTCTTCGCCGCCGTGGATACCGATCCCGACGCCGTCCTCAAGCGCGCCGCGGTGGCGCACGCCGACGTGGCCCTTCTGGCGGCCCTCGACTGGAGTCGCAGCACCGGCACGCCGGATTCCATTCAGATCATCGACGGCGTGGTCGTCGGCTACGACGGCCAGTCGTCACACTGGATCGCCGCGCGGCGTCTCCTCGATGCCATCGAACCGTCGCCCAGGGACGATCCGTTCGTGGCGCGCTGGTACAACGCGGCGGCGGCGTCGCTCATCGAGAACCGGGACTCCACGTCTCTCAAGCCCCTGCTCGAACGCGGTCTCGAGATCCTGCCTCACGACGCGCGGCTGCAATTCCAGGCCGGCTGTTACCACCAGGCCAGCGCGGGACCGACCGTGCTGTCGGTGCTGCGGATGCAGCAGCGGATCGCCGATCGTACGCCGAGGAATCGCCGCACGGGATCGATGATCGTCGAAACGCCGGAGTTCCACTGGAGGCAGGCCGAACGACGTTTTCGCGAAGCCGTGACCCTCGACCCAGGCTTCGTCGAAGCGCGGGTCCGGCTCGGCCAGGCGTTGCTCCAGAACGATCGCCCGAGTGACGCTGCCGTGGAACTGCGCCAGGCGACGGCCGCCGCGCCTGAGGGCGATCTCGGGTACTTCGCCTACCTGCTCCTCGGCCAGGCCGACGATCGGCTTGGGCACGATCGGGCGGCCGCCGCGAGCTACACACGCGCGTCGGCGATCCGTCCCGCCGCGCGGTCGCCCCGGCTCGCGCAGGTGGCTCTCGATCGGCGGTCCGGCGATCGCGATGGCGCGTGGCGCGACCTCCAGCCGCTCCTCACGCCGCCGGTACCTCGCCAGACCGAGGCCGATCCCTGGTGGCGGTTCTACCGATGGCAGTCGACCTCCGGCAAGACGCTGATGGACGAGATACGGGCGTCGGTCGCCGGGACGGTGCCGCGATGACGCGCCGTGCCAGCGTTCGGATGCGGGCGGCGGCGTGCGTGGCAGCGATCCTGATCGTGTCGACGCCGCTTCCGGCGCAGGAACCGCAGGCCGTCTTCAGGAGCCGCGTGGATGCCGTGCGCGTGGATGCCCTTGTCACGCGCGGCGGGCGGGCGGTGTCGAACCTCGGCGCGGCGGACTTCACGGTGCTCGACAACGGCGTGCGCCAGGCCATCGACATCGTCAGCTTCGAAGACCTGCCGGTCAACGTGGTCATCGCCCTGGACGTGAGCGCGAGCCTGACGGGTGAACGACTGGCGCAGTTGAAGGCCGCGAGCGCGTCGTTCGCCCGCATCCTCAAGAAGGACGACCGGGCCGGCGTGCTCACGTTCACGGAAACCGTCGCGCTCGAACCGGCGCTCACGACGGACCTCGACGCGGTACGAACGGCCATCGGCCGAATCGCGCCAACGGAAGGCCAGCGCGCGACGGCGCTGGTGGACGCGCTCCTGGCCGGCGTCCTGGCCGCCGAGTCGAACGCCGCGCGCGGCCTCGTCGTCGTGTTCAGTGATGGCGTGGATACGGGGAGCTGGCTTCGCCCGGCGGTCGTGCTGGACGTGGCGAAACGGTCGGACGCCGTCGTCTACGCCGTGGTGACGCACCACGAAGGGCGCGATGACTTCCTCAAGGACCTGACGGAGACGACCGGAGGTTCGCTCGTCGAGGTCGAGTCGTCGACGGACATCGGCGCGGTCTTCCTGAGGATACTCGAGGAATTCCGCCATCGCTACGTGATCCACTACCTCCCGGCGGGTGTGGCCCGGGAGGGCTGGCACTCGATCACCGTGCGAGTCGCCGGCCAGGACCTCAAGGTCAAGGCACGGACCGGGTACTGGGGCGCGAAGTGAGACGGTCCATCGGGGCGCCCATGTGGACGACCATTCTGGCCGTGGCCGGTGTCTCCGTGTTCGCGGCTGGGGACGTCGCGCAGGACCGCCAGACCGTGTTCAAGAGCGGCGTGGATGCGGTCCGCGTCGATGCGCTCGTGACGCGCGGCGGCAGGACCGTGGCGAACCTGTCTTCCGCCGACTTCACCGTGACCGACAACGGGGTCCGGCAGCACGTCGACCTCGTCAGCTTCGAAGACCTGCCGGTGAACGTGGTCATCGCGCTCGACCTGAGCTCGAGCCTGACCGAACGGCGGCTTGCCCAGTTGAAGGCCGCGAGCGCGTCGCTCGCGGCGATCCTGAAGAGGAACGATCAGGCGGCGCTCGTGACGTTCACCGAGACGGTGACGTGGGCGTCTCCCCTGACGACGGACCTGGACGTGGTGCGCGCGGCCATCCGTGCGACGCGGCCTTCGCTCGACCAGCGGCCGACCGCGCTCGTGAATGCGTTGTTCGTCAGCCTGCTCGCGGCCGAGTCGAACCCGGCGCGCGCGCTCGTGGTGGTGTTCAGCGACGGCGTCGACACGGGGAGTTGGTTGCGCCGGGAGGCGGTCCTCGATGTGGCGAAACGGTCGGACGCGGTCGTCTACGGCGTGGTGACGCACCACGACGGGCGCGACGACTTCCTCGAGGACCTGACGGACTCGACGGGCGGGGCGCTGACGGAGGTCGGGGACTCGACCGACATCGGGGCGGCATTCCTGCGGATCCTCGAGGAGTTCCGGCACCGCTACCTGATCAACTACGTGCCGGCCGGCGTCGCGCGGGACGGCTGGCACACGCTGAGCGTGAGGGTGGCGGGCGCGGGCCTGAAGGTCAAGGCCCGCACGGGGTATTGGGGTACGCGGTAGACCGAGACCCAGCGAAGGAGGGCGCGTCGTGCGACAGCCCGGAAGGACGACGTCTCGCACGCTCCTGCTCGTCGCCGTCGTTGTCGTCGCTGCTGGTGCGGTCGGCGGCGGCCGCCAGCGGGAGCGTCTCACCGACGCACGGGTGGAGCGACTGAAGGCCCTCGGTCGAGCCGTCGCCAGCCACACCGCGGGTGCCACCGATCGTTACGTCGTCGAGTTGGCCGCGTGGGACGCTGCCGATGTGACGGAGACGGTCCGCGATTTCCTCAAGTCGCGCCGGAAGCAACCGAACGACGTCTTGAGACGGGCCGCCATGCTCCACGCGGACGTGGCCCTGCTGGCGACCGAGGACCGGAGTCGGGAAACGGGAGCCCGTCAGAGTCTGCTCGTCCTGGACGGCGTGGTTGTCCGCCGACTCGGGCAGTCCGCGCACTGGGTGGTCGGGCGTCAACTCCTCGACGCGATCAAGCCGTCACCGGAGACCGATGCCTTCGTGCTGCGATGGTACGAAGCCACGGCGACGGCGATGCTCGAAGAGGGCAACCTCGGCGCCGCTCAGCTGCATCTGCAGCGCGCGATCGACGTGCTGCCGCGCGAAGCGAGCATCCAGTTCCTCGCGGGTTTCTATCACCAGGCCAGCGTCGGGCCGACGGTGTTGCCCGTGCTGAGGATGCGGCTGCGCGCGGCCAACGGGCAGCCGCGGGTCTGGACGTGGGGATCGGCCGCCACCGAGTCGGCCGACTGGCACCGGAAACGGGCCGAACGTCACCTCCGTGAGGCGGTGCGTCTGGACCCGGGACACGTCGAAGCGCGGATGCGATTGGGCCTGGCGTTGCTCGAGACCAGCGACGAGGCCGAGGCGGCGCGGCACCTGCGCGTGGCCTCCGACGCCGCGCCCGAAGGAGAGTTGGCCTACTTCATTCAGCTGCTGCTCGGCCAGGCGGAAGAACGCCTCGGCCGCGCGCGGGAGGCCGCGGCGTGCTACGACCGCGCCGCGATCCTGCAGCCGCGAGCGGTGTCACCGCGCCTCGCGCGCGCCGCGCTGGCACGACTCGGCGGGGACCGCGACGCGGCCCTCGAAGACGTCCGTTCCCTGGCGGCGCCGCCCGTTCTTCCGCAGATGGATGCCGACCCCTGGTGGGTGTTCTACCGGTGGCAGTCCCGGCCGGCGGCGACGCTCCTGGCGGAACTGCGTGAGATCAGTACCTCCTGATCCAGTCCGGGGCCGGCTCGCCGATCGGCGCTCCCGGCGGCACGACGGGCGGGGCCGCGCGCTTGAACGCTGAGGGATTCTCCAGCAACCGCCTGATATCGCGCGCGAGCAGCATCCTGTGGGCCGTCTCCCCCTCGTCTCCCTCGCCCGCGATCGACTGTTCGAGCCGATCCGCCCGGTGCGTGAGCGCCAGGGTCGCGATGGCCCGCACCTGCGGCATGTCGGCGGTGGCCGCCAGGGCCATCAGTTCTTCGACAACCACGCGCTGCACGGCGCGCGCGAGCTCGGCCTCGTACGACGTGGCGGCCGTCGCGCCGAACGACGCGGACAACAGTCGATCGATCACCGCACCCAATCCCGGCAACGACGGGTCGAGGGCGTGCTGCTCGACCATGCGCGCCGCGCGCTCGGGCTGCAGGAGGTTCGACACGGTGTGATACGCGGCCACGACGGCCGGCGAGATGATGTCGAACGTGGGCCCGGTGTAGCGCGGGAACAGCTCGCGCGTCCGCTCGTAGCCGTCCGGCCTCGGCGGGAGGCGCTTCAGGATGACGTCGGGCAGCTTGAGCGCCGACGGCACGATCGTCGAGAGCAGCGCCTTCAGGGCGGCGTCCTGCTCCGACGCGGGTACCCACGTGAACGGGACGCGTCCGTCGCCGCGCATCGCGTAGATGTAGTGCTGGCCGCCGAGCGCCGACGCCGCCGCTTCCACCTGGTAACGATGGTACAGATACAGCGGCAGGAAGACCTCTTCCATGGTGGCCATCGGCGCACCGCGCTTGATGGCGTTCTCGCCGAAGCGCGACAGCGCCACGCGCCGGATCTCCATCACGCGTATGAGCTCCTCGGCCGGGTCCGTGCCGTTCGACCACTGGTCCACCCGCGGGTTCGCGTCGGTATCCTGGTTCGTCATGTAGATCAGGTCACGCGCCCAGGCCTCGTCGATGATGGCCTCGAGCGCCCGCGGCTCGTCCGTGCCGGGCGGGAAGTCCTGGTAGCCCCACGTGATCCACACCTTGTCCCAGGCCCCAATCCCGGTGTCGTAGACCTTCGAGTAGTCGAACGTGCCGTCCGGCTTGAGGGTGACGAGCGGATGCGGATAGTCGAGCACCGAGATCCGGCCGGCGGTGCTGTCGTAGTAGTTGTGCCCGAGGCCGAGCGTGTGTCCGACCTCGTGCGCCGACAGCTGCCGGATCCGCGCCAGCCCCCACTCGGTCAGTTCCGGCGGTGTCTCGGTCCCGGTCTTGTACGGCGAGAGCAGGCCCTCGGCGAGCATGTAGTCCTGCCGCACCCGCAGCGACCCGAGCGTGACGACGCCCTTGATGATCTCGCCGGTGCGCGGGTCGATGACCGAGCCGCCCGTGCTCCAGCCGCGCGTCGAGCGGTGCACCCAGTTGATCACGTTGTAGCGGATGTCCAGGGGGCTCACGCCCTCGGGCAGGAGCTCCACGCGGAACGCGTTGCGATACCCCGCGGCCTCGAACGCCTGGTTCCACCAGCGCGCGCCTTCGAGCAGGGCCGACCGGATCGGCTCCGGCGCGCCAGGATCCAGGTAGTACACGATGGGCTTCACCGGGTCGCTGACCTTCGCCTTCGGATCGACCTTCTCCAGCCGATGGCGACGGATAGTGGTGACCGACTGCGACCGGCCCAGGGGGGCGGCGTAGTCGCGGTACTCGAAGTCCATGAATCCCGAACGCGGGTCCCACGCGCGGGCCTTGAAGCCCGGCGGAGGCAACTCGGCGAACGAGTGGTGCACGCGGATGCTCGCGGCCTCTCCGGTGGCGGCGACCGCACCCACGCCCTCGAAGAAACCTCCGCCCGCCCCCACGGCCGGCGGACCGCCGGCCGTCCCGCCGCCTGTGGGCCCGGACGCGCCAGGCTGCACGACGAACGTGAGCTCCACCTCGAGCTCCGTGTTCTTCGGGAAGTTCT
>CAZJRM010000148.1:0-13871 GCA_964547975.1 uncultured Vicinamibacterales bacterium
ACGCGCACGCGGTCGTTGGCGCCGATCGACTGGGCAAACGACTTCGCCGTCGACGGCAGGCTGGCATAGCCGGCCGCGAGGCCGGCGGTCTTGATGAACGTACGACGATCCGGTTCCATGATGGCTCCTTCTCTTACAAGGCTCGCGCCCCTCGACTTGGCTCGGGGCGCCCTGAGCGAGGTCGAAGGGCGGCTTGCGGCTTGCGGCTCACGACCTTCCCTATCCCCTGTTCCCTTTCCCTCTTCCCTATCGCCTCTTCCCTATCCCCTATTCCCGATCCCCTGCTCTCAGGCGCCAATCCACTGCTCACGCAGGAACGTGCGCGCGGCGGCGTAGTCCGTCTCTCCCTCTTTCCAGTTCCCCTCGATGGACACCCGCCCTCGATAACCAGTTCCTTTGAGCGCCTTGAAGTACGGTCGGAAGTCCGTCCCGCCGGGCATTGGCGCCAACCGCGTCCCCTTTTGCGCCACGTGGACGTGCACGATGCGCGCCCCGGCGGCGACGATCGCGTCCGGAGGCTCGTTTTCCTGGAGCATGTGATAGATGTCCGCCTGCAGGCGCACCGCCGGGTGCGCCACGGCATCAACCACCCCGGCGCCTTCGGCGATCGAGTTGAAGAGATTCGTCTCCTTGCTGTTGAGCGGCTCGATCGCCAGCGTGACGCCGGCCGCCTGAGCCGCCGGCGCGATCCGCTTCGCGAACTGGATGAACTGCTCCCGGGCGCGGGCGGGATCGAATCCCTCCGGAACCCGGCGCGCGCCTCCGCTGCCGAACACGATGATGACGATACCGGCCGCCTTCGCCCGCCGAAGCGCCGTCTCGGCATACGCGGCGGCACCATCGTGGTTGGCCTCCAGTCCGACGAGTTTGAGGGCCCCGGGAATGAAGACGTTGCAGGCCGGGACGGGCAGCGGCAGCGCCTTCACCTGTGCCAGCACCGCCTCGAAGTCCGCCTCCGGCTTGTCGGGGACGGTCAGGGCGCTCACACCGCCTTCGAGAAAGTCGTAGCCCGCGGCCTTCAGCGCCGCCGCCTCGGCCATGCCTCGCGAGACGCCGAGGGGCGGCACGTACGGCTGCCCGACGAGGTGATCGGGCCACGCAAGCGCACCGGCCCCGGTCAGAGCAGCCGTCTCGAGGAACGTTCGCCGTGAGATATTCGCCATGCTGTGTCCTCTCCCTTGTCCCTGCGCCTCTCGCCTCTCGCCTCTTCCCTTGTCCCTAATCCCTTTCCCTCTTCCCTATCGCCTCTTCCCTTGTCCCTGCCGTGTTGAACCCCTCGACCACAACCCTGGGCCGCTCTCCCCGGGCATCGGCCACCCGCAGTTCCGTGGTAATCGTACGACGTTCTCCGGGCATCAGCGCCACGTAGTTGTCGCTGTAGATGGCCGGCAGGATGCGGTCGCCGGACCGATCGCGCACGGCCTTCACGCGCACCATCAGTGCGGGGGTGAGGCTCGGATTCGTGAGCACCGTCGTCATCTGCCACGTGTCCCCCTCCTGCGCCATCGTCGTCGAGGCGTCGAGCGTGACAGGGGGCAGAGTGCGCAGCGCCTGGAAGTTGCCCTCTTCGACGCCGCGCCAGTAGAAGTTCTCGGACACGATGTCCGCGCCGCGCAGCAGCTCGAGCCGGATGAAATGCACGGCCGACACCGAGAGGGGGTACTCCATCTCGAGGGGCGACGCCGTCGAGTCGTCCGCACTGTCGATCGACGCGGTCTTCTCCCATCGCACGGTGCCGTCGAGGTCGAGCACGCGAGCCCGGACGGTCAGCCCCTTCACGTCCCCCGCGTGGTAGTTCACGACTTCGATCGCCTCCGTCGTCGGGTTCCACTGGACGTGGAGCGGCTCCGCGCCCTTCTTGGCGCCAAAATACCCCGCCGTCGGATCGAAGAAGTAGTCGTAGGTCTGCCACACCAGGGACGGCCACGTCGGATGGCTCATCCAGAGCAGGAGGCCCGCGCGATTCCGGCTCTGGGCCTCGAACATCGCGCGGTACCCTTCGTAGTTCACGAACTGCGCGATCGTCGCGAAGTCCTTCACGTTCTGGACAGGACCGTAACTCTTCTCGATCCGGGCCAGGAACGACCGCCCGCCCTGCGCGCCGTCGAGGCTGAAGTCGTGCAGACCGTACATGCGACCGAGCGGCCACAGCGCGGCGTCGGGCATCATCGCACGCAGGCTGTCCAGCGTCACGATGTTGGGCATGCCCATTTCACTGTGGATCTTCCCCGTCGCCCGCTCCATGAAATAGTACGGCACGGGCATGGCCTGGTACGGGCCGTGACCAGAGACGACGTCGTCCGCCGAACTACTGAAGTACGGCACGTCGCCGTGCTGCCTTGCGAGCAGCGCACGAATGGCATCGTCGAGCGGCTTGGGCGGGAACCCTTCGTTGCGCCCGCAGTAGAGGCCGATCGACGGGTGGTTGCGGATCGCGGTGACCAGATCGGCCGCGTTGGCCATGAAGAGATCGTTGTCTGCCGGATCGGGGCCGTCCCACGGATTCGCCAGCCAGAAGTCCTGCCACACGACGATGCCGTAGCGGTCGCAGGCGTCGTAGAACTCGTCGTCTCCGATCTGGCCGACCCAGTTGCGGATCATCGTGAAGTGCTGGTCACGGTGGTAACGCACGGCCGCGTCGTATTCACGACCGCGATAGCGCAGCATCGATTCCCCGAAGCCCCAGTTGCCGCCGCGCGGCACGAAGCGGCGCCCGTTGACCCACAGACGCAGCGTGTTGCCCGCGAACGAGTGGGTGAATTGCCGGACGCCGGCACGGAACGCCTTCGTGTCCGACACGGTACCGGCCGCGGTCTCGAATCGAAATTCGACGTCGTACAGATTCGGGTCGCCGTAGCCGTTCGGCCACCAGAGACGCGGGTTCTGCAACCGCAGTGCGGGATGCGCGTCCGGCGCAAACGTCACGACGCGGGATTCACCCGGCGCGAGGGTCACGGCCGCGCTCACGGCGACGTCTCCGAACCGCCCGCGCAGAGTGCCGGACACCGAACTCGTGTCGTGGTTGCGGAGCGTCGCGGCCAGCGTCACGTCCGCCGACGCCGTCGACGGCAGCGGCAACGTCGTCTTCACGAACGGCGCGTCCACCGTGACCCCGCCCGTGGCCGTCACGTAGACGTCGTTCCAGATGCCGGTGTTGCGGCCACGGATGGTCGGAATCCAGTCCCAACCGATTGACGCGTGGTAGGTCGGGTTGTCTGCGCCCAGCCACCCGCCGTTGAGGTCGGGATGCTCGAACGTCTTCTCCTTCACGACGCCCGGCGATGCGTTCTTCTCGATCTTCACGGCGAGGGCGTTGGCCCCGCCGGCACGCAGGCGACCGGTCACGTCGAAACGAGTGCGGGCGAACCCGCCGCGAATCCGTCCGACGATCGCGCCGTTCAGGTAGACGTCCGCATTCCAGTTGATGCCATCGAAGTTGAGCCACTGCCGGCGGCCGTCAGCGGCGGGCCCGACGAATTCCGTGCGATACCAGAAGTCCGCGTAGAAGAAGGCGTCCGAGATCATCAACTGGTTGTCGCCGAAGTTCGGATCCGGCAACGCACCAGCGTTGAGGTAGCTGGTGAGTACGGTGCCGGGCACCGTCGCGGGCACCCAGTCGCTATCATCGAAGCCCGTCGACGCCAGCACGGTTCCGGCACCCTTCACCAGCGAGTCACGCTGGAGCCGCCACCGGCCGCCGCGCAGTTCTAGGCGGCCGTCCGCCGCCGACGCGGGCTGCGGCTGCGGCTCCGCGATGATTCCGCCCTTCCCGTAGACCTCGATTTCGCTGAGCGCGTACCCGTCGGGCGTCGCCGGACGCGTCATCAGCACGCGGACGTACCGGCCCCGCGCGGACACGGTCAGGCGCAGGTCGTCTGCGACCCCGGTCGCAGCCGTCGGCCGCGCCTGCACCGCCCGCCACGCCCGGGCGTCATCCGACACCTGCAACGCACCTTCCGCCGGCCGTGCGATCCAGTGGAGCGTGACGCGGTCGAACGTGCAGAGGGCGCCGAGGTCGACGTAGACCCATTCCTCGGCCTTGCCCTCGCTCTTCCAGGCGCTCGCGAACTGGTGCGGCCCGCCCAGGCGCACCGGCTTCCCGCCGCGGCTGAACTGCACCTCGCTGGCACGCCACGAGGTCGCCCGGGGGTTGTCGAAGACGAATCGGAAGTAGCGATGGGACGACGGCCGTGCGAATCCGATGGCGGGAGCGATATCTCCGCCCCGGTTCGTCATGCCTGACGTATCGCCGAGCCTCGTCCAGCGTTCACCGTCGTCCGACCCCAGAGCGGTGCAGGTCCAGTTCTCGGGCCCGCTGCTCGCGGCCTTCACGCTGGCGACGATGGCAACCGCATCGACGGGATCCGGCGCGGGACCGCCGTGGCGCTCGATCTGCACCCAGCCCTGCGGCCCCTGCAGGTCGACGCCGGTCACCCAGTTGCCGTCGAGCAGGACATCACGCTGTCGTTTGGGCAGAACGGCCTGCCGACGCCACAACCCGCTCAGCGGCCCCGCCGCCGCCTCTCGGGGCAGCGATCGGATGTCCTTGGTAATCAGTCCCACCTGCCCCGTCGCCGTCACGATGAACGGCGGAGGCGCCGCCTCGGCGATCCCGTCGGTGACGAGCTGCGCGGTGAGATTGTAGTCGTAACTGCTGGAATGCCAGGCGGGACGGAGCCTGGCGAGATTGCGGTAGGCCGCATCGACCACCGTCAGGACAGGAGCGGAGTTCTCACGCGGGTCGCCGGGATACTGCCCCGGCGCCCGCGTGAAGTCTTGTGCGGCTACCCCCGGCACCGACGCGAGCGCCAGCAGGGTCATGAGGATCCGTAGCTTCATAGCAGGGCAATCCTACCCCTTGAAGCCCTCCGGTTCCCAGCCTGGTTCGTAAGTCCGGCTCCAGAGCTTGAGCGCCTCCGGGTCGTTGACCGGGTGTCCGGTCTTCGGATCGCACTTGATCGTGCGGCCGACGCGGTAGGCCACGTTGGCCAGATGGCAGTGCGCGACGCTGCGGTGACCTTCCTCGATGTCGGCGTTCGGCCGCTGGCGCGAACGCACGCACTCGAGGAAGTTGGCCAGGTGGACGGCGTCGAGCCGGTCGCCCGGGCCGGTCGTGTTGGTCGTGTCCTGCTCCGCAGTGGAGCCGACCTTGTTGACGACCTTGCTCTTCTGGTCGAACACCGTGTAGCTGTCGTCATCCACGAGGACGCTGCCCGATTCACCGTGGAAGGTGATGCCGCGGGCGAGGCCCTCGGTCCTGAACCCGTTGCAGCTGCGGCTTTCCCAGATGAACGCGCGGCCGTCTTCGTGGGTGAAGGTCGCCACTTGCGTATCCGCACACTCCCAGTCGTCCTTGGCGGTGTAGCGGCCACCGGCCGACTCGACACGAACCGGGAACGTCTGTCCCATCGCCCAGCGCATCACGTCGATCTCGTGCGTCCCGTTGTTGCAGGCTTCGCTGGTGCCCCAGTTCCAGAACCAGTGCCAGTTGTAGTGAATGACGTTGTCCTTGTACGGCCGACGCGGCGCGGGTCCCTGCCACAGCTCGTAGTCCAGCTCGGGCGGAACCGGCGCGGGCTTGCCGATGCCGATCGGAAGACGCGTGTTCACGTACCAGCCGCGGGCGAAATACACCTTCCCGATGAGGGTGCCTTCGCGGAGCTGCTTCGTGAGCGCCATGATATTGGGCCACGAACGCCGCTGGCTGCCCATCTGGACGATGCGGTTGTACTTCCGGGCGGCAGCGACGAGCAGTTCGCCTTCGCGCCCGTTGTGCCCGCACGGCTTCTCGACGTAGACGTCCTTGCCCGCCGCGCAGCCGAGAATGGCCGCCGGCGCGTGCCAGTGGTCCGGCGCAGCCACAACCAGGGCATTGACGTCCTTCTCAGCGAGCACCTTGCGGATGTCCTTCGCAGTCTTCGGCACACGCGCCTGCCGGCCGGCGACGGCCTTGAGGCCCTTGGCGATGGCCTTGTCGTCGACGTCGCACAAGTAGCCGACTTCGGCGCCTGGCAGGGAAGCCAGAACTCTGGCCAATTGCGAGCCCCGGCCGTTGAGGCCCATGACCGCGAGCACGATCCTGTCGTTGGCACCCTGCGCCTGAAGCGCGGGCGCGCCCGTCACGCCAAGCCCGACCGTGGCGGCCGCCGCGGTCTGCAGGAACGATCGGCGAGTGATTTCATCGATGGCCATTTCCCCCCCCAAAAACACTGCTCGCCTGCAATGGGACGGCCCGCCGGTCATGCGCCGGCGGACGTCCCAAGGCAGGCGAGTCAGCCCCACGAACGAATCGAACGGCCTAGAACAGGATTCTCGCGCTCAGGCGCAACTGCCGCTCGCCGTAAGCGCTCGTGATCCGACCGAAGTTGGCGTTCCCGAACGACGTGTTCGGATTGCTCATGTGGATCGTGTTCGGGAGGTTCCAGATGTCCGCACGGATTTCGGCCATCCGGCTGCCGCCGAGCCCGAACTGCTTGACGACGCTGAAGTCGAGGTTCGTGAAACGCGGTCCGCGGACATCACCCATGTTGCGGGTGCGGCTGCCGAACGTATTGGCCGCCGGCGCAGAGAACGCCGTGCCGTCGAACCAGGTCAGGTACGAGTTGTTCGGACCGAACTCGTCGATGATGGTGACATCGCCGCTCGAGTTCGGACGCTGCGTATTGCCCGGGGTGTTGAGCGACGCGGCGCTCGCCGACGTGATGTCGAGCGGCTGCCCCGACTGGTAGGTGAAGATACCCGAGAGCTGCCAGTTACCCAGGACGTAGTGCAGGAACCCGGCATCCGAGCTCTTGAACCACGGCAGCGACCACACGAACGACGACACGAAGACGTGCTTGCGGTCGAAGTTGCCGTAACCCCAGCTGCGTTCGGGATCCGCCGGCGTGCTCGGGCCACCGTTGTCGTTCGCGTAGTCCCACGCGCGCCCGTAGGTGTAGGAGTTCGTGATGAGCCAGCCGTTCCGGAACCGGCGGTCCAGTTTGGCCTGGAGGCCGTTGTACCGGGTCTTGCCCTTCCACGCCAGGTTCTCGACGCCGGCCGTCTTGCCGTACTTGGCGTAGAGCGGCTGGCCGTTGATCCCGGCCCCGACCGTCAGGCCGGCGTTCATCGGGAAGCGGTTGAGCACGTCGTTGCTCATGTTGCCGACGTAGGCCAGCTCGGCGGTGAGCCCCCAGATGATCTCGCGCTGGAACGCCGCGTTCCACGAGTACAACGTGCCCTGCTGAAGGTCGCTCGGCACGTGGAACAACGACGACGAGAGCACCTGGTTGGCATTCACGATCCCGTTGTCGGGAATCGTGAGGTAGGTCGGCGACGGGAACCCGGTCGCCATGTTGTACGGCGTCGGCGAATACGAGTTCGGCGTCTGATAGCTGTTGTTCTGCTTGACCGGGTAGTTGAACGCGTACCGATTGTCCGGGAACGGCGTCGTGCTGGCGCCGAAGCCCGCGCGGATGACGGTCTTGTCGTTGATGCGGTACGACGCGCCGAGCCGCGGGTTGATGTTGTTGAAGTCCTTCTCGATGCCGAAGTCGTCGGCGATATTGCCGTAGCCAGAGACGAGCAGCGAGTTCGTCGTCGGATCGTAGTTCGACAGGCTGCCCTTGCCGGCCAGGCCGACGATTGGATCGTAGTACTCGAAGCGGATGCCGAGGTCGACGGTCAGCTTGGGTGACACCTGCCACTTGTCCTGGGCGAACGCGTACACCGCCCAGTGTTTCGAACCCACGTCATCGAGCACCTTGATGTCTCGGGCCATGCCGCTCGGCATGTCGAGCAGGAACGACGCGAAGGCATTCGCGAGGCCGCTGTTCGCCGCCGTGTCGGCCGTCGAGCCGGTCTGCGCACCGCTGAACGTGAAGCCGCCGCGCGGTCCCTGGTTGTCCTGGGTCTGCAGCAGCTTGTCCGAGTTGCGGCGGTAGTTCGCGCCGAACTTGACGGTGTGGTTCCCCTTCACCTTGGTCGCCGTCGCGGCGAATTCCCACGTGCGCTCCCACCGATCCCAGGGCAGGCTGTTGACGAAGCCCAGGACGGGGTTCGAGAACCCGTTGTTGATGTTGATGGTCGGCGGGCCGCTGCTCCATTCGTCGAGGTTGACGCCGCGGATCCCGAGCTCGTCGGCCAGCTTCTTGCCGTTGGCGGTGGTCAGCGCCTCGTTGTGGTAGTAGCTCGAGCCGCCGCGCACTTCCATGATGAACGTGTTGGAGAACGTGTGCGTCCAGTTGGCGGCCGTGCTGTAGGTCATGTTCGTGCCGGTGGCCATGAAGCCGCCGCCGAGCGGTCCGCCCCAGTCCCCGTAGCCGTCGGCCGGCAACTGGGTGATTTCCGGGCGCTGGAAGCTGAAACGCACCGACATCTGGTTCGACGAGTTCAACGCGTAGTTCAGCTTGACGTCGAAACTGTCGGTGTTCTTGTCGCGATAGGTGTCCTTCTGGAAGTTGGCCTGGCCGAAGGGCACGCCCGTCAGGTTCGGCAGCGGGATCTTCGCGAGGATGGCCTGGGCAATCGGGCTGATCCGGTTCGCCGGAATGACGTTGCCCGCGAACGCGGTGCGCCCGGCGCCAACCGCGTCGCCCGTCGCCGGGTCGTACACGGTCGTCGGCGCGCCGGCGAAGTTGCCCGCACGGAACTCGGCCGTCGGCACGACGAATCGCTGCGTCGCGCCCAGGCGGTCGTTCGTCCGCTGGTAGTCGCCGAAGAAGAACATCTTGTTCTGCTTGATCGGGCCGCCAATCGTGAAGCCGAACTGGTTGTACGTCGTCGGCGGCTTGGTGCGGACCGTCGAGAAGTACGACGACGCCGGCAGGGAGATCATCTTCTCGTTGTTGCCGAACCAGAAGGCGCTGCCCTTCAGCGTGTTCGTGCCCGACTTCAGCGTGACGCTCGTCACGGCACCGGCCGCGCGGCCGAATTCCGCGTCGTAGTTCGACGTCGTGATGCTGACGGTGTCGATGGCTTCGGCCGGCGGGATGAGCACGGTCAGCAGGCCGGTGCGCTGGTTGTTGTCGAGGCCTTCAATCTGGACGTTGTTCGCCAGGCGCGACTGCCCGTTGACTTCGGACGACAGGGAGTCCTGCGAGTTGAAGAACTCGGAATGCGGCTTGTACGGACGGCTCGCGCCGGGCACCGTCGCCATCATGCCCTGGAAGTTCCGGTTGAAGGACAGCGGCATCGCCGCCACCTGTACGCTCTCGAGCGTGCGGCCGGTATCCGTGCGGTCCGTCTGCAGGAGGGGCGTCTCACCGGACACCGTCACGGTCTCTTCGAGAGCGCCGACCGTCAGGGACAGGTCCACGCGGATGCTCGAGTTCGGCGTCACGCGGACGTTGTCGCGAACAACCGTCTTGAACCCCTGCAACTCCGCCTTCACGGTATAGACACCGTCGGCGAGGTTCGGGAAGGTGTAGTTGCCGGTCTCGTTGGAGACCGTATCGCGCGACACATTCGTGCGCGTTTCGGTAATGACCACGGTGGCGCCCGGAATCGCCGCCCCCGACTGGTCCGTCACGGTCCCGAGCAGTGATCCGCGAGTGGCCTGAGCGCTGGCCGAGCCCGACAGGCCCGCCCACGCCAACGCCACGAGCACCAGCACTGCAAACGTCTTGCGCGTCAGCATATGTTTCGACTCCCTCCAACAACTGGCTCTGACAGCCTCAGTGGTCGGACGTGTGACCCGATTCACAGTCGGTCGGTCCAGCCACGAACAGCGGGGGTCCGGCAGCGACGCCGGGCGGTTTCTGGGGATACTAGGCGCCTTTCCCCAGTTTTGTCAAACTTTGTTCATAAGTCGAGATATCACGGCAACAACGATTTTGGTAAGACCAAAGCACCGCAAGCCCGCTCAGGTGACAGGCCTGTAGTAGTGCTCCCAGCCCCCCCGCGGCGGCGGCCCCGCCAGCAACCGCGTGGCCTCGGCGTTGCCTGGACACGTCCGGGTCGCCTCGTCGAAGCGGATTCGCCCGCCCAACCGCTGCGCGATGACGCCCAGCAGGAAGACCTGGGTCAACGGCCCCGCTATGGAGAACGGAGACCGGCTCTCCTCGGTTCCCTGACACGCCCTGACGAAGTTCACGGCGTGGTCCGAAAACCCGCCGCCAATCTTCGGCAACAGCGGCGACATCGTCTGCATCCGGGCGTCCGGTAGGACGCGCAGCGTGTCGCCGTGGGTTCCCCCCTTGAACACCAGGTCTTTGCTGTAGATGAACTTCCCGGCTTGTTCGTTCAGCGTGGCGTTCGGCCCGAGTTCTTCCGGTAACGGCGGCCGGTTCTTCACCCCGTCGTACCAGAACACCTCGACGGCCGGCATCGTGCCCCTGGCCGCGAAGGCGAACCGGATGGTCGATGCCTGGGGGAAGATGTAGGCGTTCGGCACGTCTCGGTGAACGGCCTCGACCGTGTGCGGCAGTCCGAGCTTCAGGAACCTGTGCGACGTATCCAGGATGTGAGGCCCCCAGTCGCCGAACGCACCATCACCGTAGTCGAACCAGCCCCGCCACGTCTGGGGGTGGAGCTTCGCGCTGAACGGACGAACGGGCCTCGCGGCGTTCCAGAGATCCCAGTCCAGCCCCGGCGGCGTCGGTTCGCCCGCGGGAAATCCTTCGATGTTCCAGCCGTGCCACCGCCGCTCCGAGTTCATGAACATCACGATTCGAGTGACGTCCTTGATGATTCCGGCCTCGGTCCACGCCTTGAACTGGAAATAGTTGTTGCCCGAGTGGCCCTGGTTGCCCATCTGCGTGGCCACGCCCGCCTTGGCGGCCATGGCGATCAGCAGGTCCACCTCCTGGAACGTGTGGGCCAGCGGCTTCTCGAGATACACGTGTTTGCGGCTGGCCATCGCGTGCATGGCCACGGGGAAGTGCGAGTGGTCAGGCGTCGACACGACGACCGCGTCGAACGACGCGCCGGCCTTGTCGAACAGCGCCCGGAAGTCCCGGAATCGCTGGACGTCCGGGTACAACCGCAGTGCCTCCGCGACGTGCGCGCCTTCGAGGTCCACGTCGCAGAACGCGGCGACGGAGACGAGCCCCGTCGCCGCGAACGTCTTCAGCATGTCGTTGCCGCGGTTGCCAATCCCGACGAACGCCAGGCGAAGCGGCCGGTCCCTCGGCGACACGATCCGCCCCGGCCCGGGCTCCCACGCTCGAAGCGGGTCCAGGGCCACGGCCGCGCCAGCGGCCACCGACGCCGCCAGGAAGCGGCGCCGGCTGAACGACGAGACGAAACCGGCCATGGTATCCCCTACTTGAGCGTGCGGACCTTCAAGCTGCGGAAGCAGACGCCGTTGCCGTGGTCCTGCAGGAGCAGCCGGCCGGTGGTGCCGAGACCGAAGCCGTCGATCTTTTCGTACTTGCTGCGGGCAACCAGGGCCTTGAACAGCGGCGATCCCCGGTCATAGTCTACGACCTTGATCCCGTTGAGCCAGTGCGACACGTGGTTCGCCGGCGTAACGACGATGCGCCCGTGCTGCCACGATCCGATCCGCGGCACCACCGCGAGCCCGCCGGGCATCGGGCCACGCGGGATGAGGTCGTACAGCGACGCCAGCGTCCGGTTGCCCGCTGCGCCGGCCTTCGCATCGGGATGCACCGCATCGTCAAGCAACTGGTACTCGAGGCCAAGGGCCGCGCCGGCCTTCTCCACGGCGAAGTACTTCACGCCGCTGTTGGCGCCTTCGGTGAGGTTGGCCTCGAACTGGAACTCGAACGCGCCGAACTCGTCGGTCGAGACGATGTCGCCGCCGCCGGGCAGGCCAGCCGCGGAGGGCAGCACGCAAATCTGGCCGTTGTCGATCTTCCAGCCCTTGTCGGGAAACGCCGTCTTGCCGGCCCCGCGCCAGCCGGCACTCGTGGAACCGTCGAACAACAGCCGCCAGCCCTGCGCCTTCTCGGCGTCGCTGACGTGGTTGGGCATCATGTTGCGGATGAACAGGTCATCGAGCGGCGCCGGCACCAGGTTGGCCGTCTGGATGCGGATGTTGCGCCACGAGGTTCTCCGGCCCGCGTCCTCCGGCCTGCCGATCGCGTGCACCTGCAGGGCGAAGAAGCCGCGCGGCGTCATGTTGTCGATCACGTGGGCCACAGGAATGCCGTTGACCCAGGTGCGGATCGACGGGCCGATGGCTTCGATGCGCACGAGGTTCCAGCGGCCGTACTGGTAGGCCGACTGTCCGCGCGGGTTCAGGTCGCCCGGATACAGCCAGCCGCGACGGGCCTCGTCGTACACACCGCCGGTCCAGGCGCGTGCCGAGGGATCGATCTCGAACTGATAGCCGTGCACCCGCCCGTCCTGGTAGTCCTTGCGGCTCTCGGACCGGAACTGGATGCCCCCGTTGGCCGGTCCGCCTTCCTGCAGGATTTCGCATTCGAAGACGAAATCGCCGAAGGTCTGGGTGGTTGCCAGGAAACTGTTCGGCGATCCCGGGACCGTCGTCCCGACAATGGCGCCGTCGACCACCGTGTAGGGGGCAGTCCCGTTGACCGGCGTCCAGCCGGTCAGATCCTTGCCGTTGAACAGGGACACCCAGCCGCCTGCTGCGGCCTGCGACGTCCCCTGCGCGGCCGCATTGGCCGCAAACGACCACGCCAGTGCGATCGCACAGGCGGTACACAGCACCCGCGTATTTCGACGGAACCGGAACACGGCGCCCTCCTTCGGCCGCAGCCCACCCCGGCGCGGCACCAACGGGTCATTATGCACCAGCGGCGGCCAACCCGCGGCCCGCAGGGCGGCAGCGCCGCGCGACGGCAGGACCACGTTGACCTGCTCGCGGGACCGGCGTAGAGTCCCCATGACCGCCGAGACGGCGGTCGCGTTCGGTAGAAAGACCCCATGGATGAAACTGGTCCGCAGGGTGGACAGCCCCTGCAGAACGACCTCGAGCTGATCCTCCAGATCGGCCTCCAGCTGGGCGAGGAACATGACCTCGCCAGGCTGCTCCGCGTCACGGTGGAGAGCATCAAGCGGTCGTTGCACTACGCCTACTGCTCCATCCTGCTCAAGGAAGGGTCGGACCTGGTCATCCGGGCCGTCACGGAGTATCACGAAGGCATCGTCGGCAAACGGATCCCCGTGGGCGAAGGCGTGACGGGCCGTTGCGCGGCCGCCGGGCAGGACGCGCTCGTACCCGACGTGAGCCAGTGCGAGTACTACGTGCACTTCGGCCCCGTGGCGTTCGGGTCCGAACTCGACGTCCCGATCATCCACCACGGGCGCGTGCTGGGAGTCCTCAACACACAGAGCACCAGCGTGAATGCGTTCGGCCCGCGCGATCGCCATACGCTGCGGGTGCTGGCGACGCAACTCGGCATCGCCCTGCACAACGCGCGAATCCGGAACCAGCTGGAACTGGTCCAGGACATCGGCATCCAGCTCGTGACGATTCTCAAGACGGAGCAGCTGTTCCCGTGGATCGTCTCCCAGATCCGCAGCCGCCTTCACTACGACTCCTGCGCCATCCTGCGCGCGAACGACGATCACCTCGTGCTGGAAGCGGCGACCGGCGGGTACGCGCGGGATCTGGTCGGCATGCGCATCCCGATCGGCCGGGGCATCACCGGGCGGACGGCCGCGGACCGCGCGCCCATCAACGTGGGCGACACCAGCGCCGACCCGGACTACATCCCGGCCGGCATCGCCGGCGCACATTCGGAAATGGCCGCGCCGATTCTCTTCGAAGGCGCGCTTCTCGGCGTGCTCACGGTCGAAAGCGTCGCCGAACACGCGTTCGACGATGACGACGTCCGCCTGTTGCAGACGCTGAGCGCGCAGGTCGCCGTCGGCCTGAATCAGGCGAAGATGTTCGCCGAGGCCGAACGGATGTCGGTGACCGACGCGCTCACCGGCCTGTACAACTATCGCTACTGCTACGA
>CAZJRM010000149.1:0-8746 GCA_964547975.1 uncultured Vicinamibacterales bacterium
ATGTCTGGATGCCTGGCGGCGACGTCAAAGCGCTCGTAGGGGTCGTTGACCATGTCGAACAACTGTGGCACGACCGCGCCGCCACCCGCCGGCGCGACGGTGCGCAGCTTCCACCGTTCGTCGCGAAGCCCTTCGAGGTCGCCGTTGTTGAAGTAGACGTAGTCCTTCCGTAGCGACGGCCCGTTGCCGGTAAACAGCGGCAGCATGTCGAGCGCGTCCATCGGCCGATCCGTCGGCACGGCCACCCCGACCGCGCCCGCAACCGTCGCGTAGATGTCCATCGTCGACACCATCGACGAACTTGCGCGACCCGCGGGAATCCGCCCGGGCCACACCGCGATCATCGGCACGCGCACGCCGCCCTCCCAGCTCGAGCCCTTCGAGCCGCGGAACGGTCCGGCGGACCCCGCGTCGGTCGCGCGCACGTCATCGATGGTCAGCATCCGCGGCGGCATCTCTGCCCACGGGCCGTTGTCGGACGTGAAGATGACCAGCGTGTTTCGGTCGAGCCCGCGTTCCCGCAGCGTGTCGAGCAGGCGGCCCGTTTCCGCGTCGAGTTCTTCGATCGTGTCGCCGTACCGCCCGCCCGCAGACTTCCCGGCGAAGGCCGGCGACGCGCCGATCGGCACGTGCGGCATCGTGAAGGCCAGGTAGAGGAAGAACGGCCGCTGACGCGGCCGTGTCACGAACTGCACCGCCTCGTCTACGTACCGGCGCGTGAGCGTGTGCATGTCGACGTCGCCCGGCAGTTCCGTGGTCCCGCGCACCAGACGGCGCGGCTTCGTCGTCTGGACCCACGGCGGGATCATGTCGTTGCTGTAGAGCAGACCGAAGTACTCGTCGAACCCGTGCTGCGTGGGCAGGAACCCGTCGCGGTCCCCCATGTGCCATTTGCCAACCATGGCCGTGTCGTAGCCGGCAGACTTCATCAACTCGCCCAGCGTGACCTCAGACGCCGGCATGCCGTTCTTCGCATCGGGCATCAACACCTGGTTCAGCCCCGAGCGCCGCGGATACCGCCCGGTCATCAGCTGTGCCCGTGATGGCGTGCACGACGGCGCCGCATAGACCGTCGCCAGGCGGATGCCCGACGCCGCGAGCTGATCGAGGCGTGGCGTGCGGATCGACGGGTGGCCGTAGCTGCTCAGGTCGCCGTAGCCCAGATCGTCGGCGAGAATGACGACGACGTTGGGTCGCGCGGTGCCGGCGGGCGCCGGGGCGGGCCCCGGCTGGGCTGCCGCCGCGACGACGCACGCCGCGAGTGTCGCTGAAGAGAGTCCCGCGATGCGGAGAAGATGGGAAGTCGGGCGCATGCGGTCCTACCGGCTGAAACCCTGGATCGGTGTGAAGACGAGGGCGCCGATGCTGGCGAGCACGTCCGTCGCTTCGGGGCCCGGGTCGCCGTACACCTCGAACAGCGTGACCTTCGACACCTGGCCGATCTGCGGGACGTAGTCGCGGATGACCGGGCCGGTGACGTGGGCGATGACGGCCTGGCCGTCGACGTAGGATTCGATGAGCCGGCACTGCGACCGGTCCGCGCTGATGTGCCATTTGTAGAGCAGTGTTCCGGGTTCTTCGGCGGACTTCTCGCTCATCGCCTTTGCGAGACGCTCGAACTCGTCGAACCTGCTGACGTCGACCAGGTAATCGACCACGAACCAGACGGTGGCTTGGGCCATGACGGATGCCTCCAGGATTTCGGACGTGCGCCGCGGTGCTGCGGGCATTGTCGCACGTCCCGGCGGCGCAGAAAGGGGGCCTGTCCCCCTTTTCGGCGTGAGGAAAGGGGGCCAGGCCCCCTTTCCTCGCTTCGCTCGCGCGTTAGACTCGTGCGGCCGGTCGATGCGCTAGAATCAGCGCACCGCATCGCATCATCTGGAGGTTTGGATGTTCGAACGCCTGTCCCGGAGCTGGACGCTCGTCAAGGCGAGCGCCGCGGTCCTTGCCGCCGACAAGGAACTGCTCGTGTTCCCTGTGGTGTCGTCGGTTCTCGTGATCCTCGTGTCCATCACGTTCGCCGTCCCCGCCATCCTGGCCGGCGTCTTCGACGCGACGGTTGGCGATGCGTCGGTATTCCCGGTCGCCGGTTACGTGCTGGGCTTCCTGTTCTACGTTGTCCAGTACTTCGTGATCTTCTTCTGTAACACCGCGCTGGTCGGCGCGGCGCTCATCCGACTTCGCGGCGGCGACCCGACGGTGGCCGACGGCTTCCGCATCGCCCGTGCCCGCGTGGTCCCGATCCTCGGCTACGCGGCGATCGCGGCGACTGTCGGGATGGTCCTGCGAGCGATCTCGGAGCGGAGCGGCTTCATCGGCCGGCTCGTGATCGGCCTGGTGGGCATGGCCTGGAACCTCGCGACGTTTCTTGTTGTGCCCGTCCTCGCCGTCGAGGAGGTGGGCCCTATCGAGGCGGTCAAGCGAAGCGCCGGATACCTGCGGCGGACGTGGGGCGAACAGATTGCCGGCACGATGGGGATGGGACTCGTGTTCGGCCTGCTCAGCGTCGGGATTGTCGTCTCCGGACTGGTATTGTTCGTCGGTGCTGCAGCGACAGAGTCGGTGGCGCTGATGGCCACGGTCGGTATCACCACGATCGTGTTGCTGCTGGCGCTCGCGCTCGTCAGCGCCGCGCTTGGCGGCGTCTACGCGGCGGCCGTCTATCGCTACGCGTCGGAAGGTGATGCGGGCACGTACTTCGATGCTGCGCTGGTGCGAGGAGCGTTCCGGCAGAAGTAGGCGGATCCGTCGCACGCGGAGAAGGGGGCCAGGCCCCCTTTCGGGTCTTGGAAAAGGGGGCCTGGCCCCCTTCTTCTTCGGCCCCCCTCTCCCCGAGTCTCCGCCCGGTTCGCCAGACCCACGCCCTCTGGCGGGCGGGCGGCACTTGATGCGTCCGGAGCGCGAGGAGAAGCCATGTCCCGAATCCGTAACCGAGGTGTAACACGTCCGTGATGTCGCTTTGGTAGGCTGCCACTGGAGGACCCCGAATGGTCGTGCGTGAGTGGCTCCGCTCGAGGGAAGGTACCGGTGTGGTGGCCGAACGACACACCTTGTGTCCGGTCGCGGGTGCGCACCAGGCAGGCACATGGCTCCGCCAGCAATACGGACCGTCAATCGACGCGGACTGGATGGCAACGTCGGGTGGGTCGAATCAACTCGTCGGCTGGGTGTTTGCCGCGCCGGACCGGTGGGCCGCGGATGCCGGCGTAGACGCCGGGGCCGTCGAACTGGTGGCGGTACCGATGTGGACGGGAACCGATGGCCGACCGACCCTGCCGGCGTACTTGCAGCTGGCCGACGGCTTGGAGTCGGAGGCCGGCCAGGAGGCCGCGTAGTCCGGCGCCAGGCGCAGGCGAAAAGGGGCCTGTCCCCCTTCTCGGAATCCGAAAAGGGGGCCTGGCCCCCTTTTCTGCCGAGGGCGTTGTCTGCGTGTAAGCTGGTCGACGGAGCGTCCCGATGGAACCCGTCAACCTCCGCCGGCATCTCGCATCGATCACCCAACACTGGCGCCCCGACATCGTTGCGCGCCTGAATGGCCAGGACGTGAAGCTTGCCAAATTGAAGGGCGAGTTCGTCTGGCATCTGCACGAGGACGCCGACGAGTTCTTCCTGTGTCTCGATGGCGAGTTCCACATCGAGTTCCGTGACCGTACCGTTCAACTGTCGGCCGGGGAAGCGATCGTCGTGCCTCGCGGCGTCGAGCATCGGCCCGTGGCTGACCGGGAGGTGTCCGTATTGCTGTTCGAGCCGGCCGGCGTGAGGAACACCGGCAACGTCGACCATCCGACGCTGACGGCCCCGGCTGCTGCAGCGCCAGGACCGGTGCCCGGCGATCCCAGCAACCTGCCACCGGTCTCACGCTGAGCGGAAGAGGGGGCCAAGCGAAAAGGGGGCCAGGCCCCCTTTCCGCGATTCAGAAAGGGGGCCTGGCCCCCTTTCTTGCGCGGCGGGCGCCGCGGCTGCGATGCCAGCGTCATGTTGACGCCGGCTCTCGCGCTTCTCGCCCCGTGGACCACTGCATTTGCCATCGTCCCAGCCCAGGTGCCTGTCTCGCCCCGCGTCGCGGACGCGGCTCTCCGCCGCGAAGCTTCAGCGAATGACCTCACACGTCACAGCTCGCCTCGACACTGCGCGTGGGAGGTGCGTGATGCCGACCTAGTGGCGAGTCGCCGAAGTGATGCAGGAGGACGCGCCCCCGCGTGCGGCTTCCAGGCCGGCGCCGGCCCGCGGTTCCGGTTCTGACCCGAGCCGCGCGGGGAGGACAGCGTGCCTCTCCCCGCCGCTATACTCATAGACCGCAGACCGCGCGCGCCACGATATCGAAGGGAATGGCAGGCCTGAAGGCCTGCCCCACCCCAGCACGGCGGCGACATGGCTCGGTTCGATTGGATACCCGGGGGAGGCATGAGCAGCCAGGAACCGTTCGTCGCGCAACTCGCCGAGCTCTGCCGCGCCGAACCCACGCGTGCCAAATGGGTGTTCGCGCCGGCGCACGCCATCGGCGCCACGCTCGGCGACCGCCTCGCGCGCGAGGGCACGAGCTGGGCCAACCTGCGATTCGTGACGCCCCTCGACATCGCCGTCCGCATGGCCGCGCCGCACCTGCTCGCCCGCGGGCTGAATCCCGCGGACGAACCGCTCGGCCCGCCGCTCTTCATGCGCCTGCTGCTCGAGCTTCCCGGCGAGCCCGGCTACTTCAAGCCGATGGCCGCGCACCCGTCGATGGCCGACGCGCTCTGGCGCGCCATCCGCGAACTCCGCTACGCGGGACTCGGCGCGGCTGACCTCCCCTCGCCCGCGTTCGCCTCGCGCGCGAAGTACGACGAACTCGTGGCGCTCATCGCGGCCTACGATCGCCACCTCGCGGAACGCCAGGCCGCAGACCTGCCGATGGTCCTCGCGGAAGCGGCGCACCATCTCGATTGGTGCCCCATCCGCCCGGACGACCTCGTGACCGAGATCCCGGACGCGTGGTGGTCGCCGCTCGTGCGTCGATTCCTGGACACGCTCCCGGGCCGCCGACTTCGCCCGCGCGCGCCAGCGATTCCGGCCCTGCCGTCGCCGACGCGCGCTCGAATCGTCCGCCCCGACGTCGAGCCCGTGGAGGCGGACCCGACCACCGACGCCTCACGTCTCCGATTCCTCCTCGATCCGTCAGCCGCACCACCTCCGCGACACGATGGCTCGCTGGCGCTCTTCCACGCCGGCGGACGCGACGCGGAGGTGGCCGAGGTGCTCCGCCGCGTCGCCGAATCCGGCGCGTCGCTGGACCAGGTCGAGATCGTCTGCACCTCGCGCGAGGACGCCGTGCTCGTGTGGGAACGGGCGCAGCGCCTCGACTGGCCCGTGACGGTGTCGGCTGGGCTGCCCGTGACGCTGACGCGCCCAGGTCGCCTGCTGCTGCGGTTCTGCGAATGGGCCGGCGGAGGATTCGCGTCGGCCGACCTGCGGCGGCTGCTGCAATCGGGTGACTGCGCGCCCGTGGCGTTCGCCGAGGACGAGAACGACAGCGACACGTCGGCTGCGCTGACGCCTGGCCAGGCCGCGCGGCTGCTCCTGAAGGCGCAGACCACGTGGGGACGCGGCACCTACGCGCCGTCCCTGGCGCGGCTGGCGGCGGAGTTCGATCGCCGCGCGCAAAACTCGGACGCGAGCGACGCTGACCGCGCGTGGAACGGCCGGAAGGCCGCGCAGACGCGGACGCTCGCGGCGTGGGTGGACGGCCTGCTCGCGTCGTTGCCGCAACCGAAGGCCTCGTCGGCATCGGCGGCGGTCGTCGTGTCGGACGTCGCGAAGTCTGCGGCGACGTTCCTCACGAGCAACGCATCGCGCGCGAGCGCGCTCGATGCGGTTGCGCTCGTTGCCCTCGAATCCGCCCTCGGGGAACTCGCCGACGCGCTCGGCACGCACGAAGCGGATGTGGCGTCGGCCCTCGGACTCGTCCGCGCCCGCGTGGAGTCGATGGACATCGCACCCGCGCGGCCGCGCCCCGGCGCGCTGCACGTGTCGCTGCTCGCCGATGCCGGCTACGACGGTCGCCGCCTCGTGTACGTGATCGGCCTGCAGGAGGGCGGCGTATTCCCGCCCGCCATCGAAGACCCGATCCTGCTCGACGCTGAGCGTCGCGCTATCGGCGACGTCCTGCGCACGTCGACGGAGCAGCTCGACGAAAGCGTGGCGCAGGTGCTGGCGCGCCTCGCGGCCATCGGCGCCTCGGCCAGCCAGGTCTGCCTCAGCTTCTCGTGCCGCGACACGCGGCAGTTCCGCGAGACGTTCCCGTCGTGGCTCGTCCTGCAGGCGTTCCGCCTGATGCAGGGAGACGGGGCCGCGACGTACGCCGATCTCCACGCGTATCTCGGCGAGCCGTGTTCCGCCGTGCCCGACTCGCCCGAGCGGGCGTTGACCGCGGCCGAGTGGTGGCTCACCGGTGTCGCGCGCAAGAGCAAAGCGCGCGCGGCGGTGCTGAAGGCGTTCCCGTCGCTTGCCGCGGGTGTGCGCGCTGAGGAATCGCGCGCGTCGGTGGCCTTGACCGAATACGACGGCTACGTCCCGGCGGCGGGCCCGGTGCTCGACCCGACCGCCGCCTCACGCGGCTCGTCGGCGACGACCCTCGAACGCGCCGCGGAGTGTCCGTTCCGCTACTTCCTGCAGCAGGGACTCGGCATTCGAGCGCTGGAGGAGCCGAAAGCAGACGCCGACGTCTGGCTCGATCCGTTGACAAAAGGCAGTGAACTGCACGACCTGTTCGCGCGATTCATGCGCACGTTGCGCGACGAACGCCGCAGGCCGGACGCGACGCGCGATGCGGCGCGCCTGCGCGAGTGGGGCACCGTGCGCCTGGCCGCCATCGCGCAGGCCATGCCGCCTTCGTCCGACGAGGTGTTCCAGCGCGAGTCGCGCGCGTTTCTCGAAGACCTCGAGTCGTTCCTGTCGGCGGAAGTCGATGGCATCCATGGTCGCGACCCCGTTGGCTTCGAAGTGCCGTTCGGCTACGCGCTCGAGCCCGATGGCGAGCCGCTGGCATCGCCGGAACCGCTCGTGCTCGACCTCGGCGGCAAACGGATGCTCAGGCTGCACGGGCGCATCGACCGGGTCAATCGTGTGAAGCCCGGCGCCTACGAAGTGGTGGACTACAAGACGGGCGGGTTCTGGGCCGACAAGTGGCGCGGCACGTTCGCCGGCGGCACGCGACTGCAGCACGCCCTCTACGGCCTCGCCCTCGTCTCGTTGCTCAAGGCCAGCGAACCCAGAGCCTCCGTCGTGCAAGGGGCCTACGTCTTCCCCGCAGTGAAGGGCCATCGTCAGCGGAAGGTGATCCCCGCCCCGACGAAGGCGCGGACGATGGCGGTGTTGCGCGATCTCGTCGACGTCATCGCCTCGGGCGTGTTCGTGTCGGCAGACGGGAACGGCGCGTGCGAGTGGTGCGACTTCGCCGCCGCGTGTCGGCCGGGTGCCGTCGAGACGGTTCAGGTGATGGCCGACGATGAGGCGATTACGGCGCTCGACCCGTTCCGGAGGCTGCGCAGCCATGAGTAAGAAGCAGAAGGCACCGGCCGACCAGGACGTGCGCGACAGGCTCGAGCGCGAGTTCGACCGCAACTTCCTGGTCGAGGCGGGCGCGGGATCCGGCAAGACGCACAGCCTCGCGATGCGCATGGCTGCCGGTATCGCGACGGGCGAGTTCGTCGTCGAGGGTATGGCGGCGGTGACGTTCACGCGCAAGGCCGCGGCGGAGTTGCGCGGTCGGTTCCAGCTGGCGCTCGAACGCCGGCTGGCGAAGGGGCCAGACGCCGATGCGCGAGCGCGGCTCGAAGCGGCGCTGGCGGGGATCGAGCGGCTGTTTGCGGGGACGATTCACGCGTTCTGCGCGCATCTGCTGCGCGAGCGGCCGGTGGATGCGGGCGTGGCGCCAGGGTTTGTCGAACTCGAGGACGTCGAGGACGCGCGGGAGCGGCGGCGCGCGTGGCGCGCGTATGTGGGCAACGCGCGGGCGCGCGGAGATGAGGCGATGCTCGCGTTGCTCGACGCGGGTGTGACGCCGAAAGATCTCGACGCGGCGTTCGCGCGCGTGTGTGAGAACGAGGACGTCGAATTCGATCGCGGCTGCGGGGATGCGCCGCCGTTCGAGCCCGCGCTGAAGGCGACGGAGCGTTTGCTGACGGGACTCGAGGCGGTGAAGCCCGAGCCGGCAGCGGACGAGTGCAAGTGCAAACTCCAGCCGCGGCTCGTTGAGTTCACGAATCGCCTGCGATCGGCGAAGCGGTCGAAGGACGTCGGCCAACTCGGCCGTCTCATTGCCGCGATCGACTCGGCGACCTTCACCAGGAAGTGGTGGGGGCCGGATGGCGGTGGCACGTCGGCGGGAGCCGATCGGGCGAAGGCCCTGGTGGATGACTACGAGTCGGCGGTGGGGAAGCCGTTCGTCGCGCAGTGGCGGGCGTATCTGCATCGGCTCGCGATGGCCGTGCTGCTCGACGCGCGCGAGGCGTACGCGCGGGACCGTCGTCGGCTGAACGTGGTGAACTACGTCGACCTGTTGCGCGTGACGAGCAGGATGCTGCGCGAACACGCGGACGTCCGCCTGGCGTTGCAGCGGAAGTACCGGTGGCTGTTCATCGACGAGTTCCAGGACACCGACCCGATCCAGGCGGAGATCTTTCTGATGCTGGGCGCCGCGGAAGCGGCGCCGGCGAAAAGGGGGCCAGGCCCCTTTTCCGCGGCCCCGAAAGGGGGCCAGGCCCCCTTA
>CAZJRM010000149.1:8846-13864 GCA_964547975.1 uncultured Vicinamibacterales bacterium
GAAAAGGGGGCCAGGCCCCTTTTCCGCGGCCCCGAAAGGGGGCCAGGCCCCCTTATTTGCACCCGGGGGAAACCCGCCGCCGCCCCCCGACCCGTTCGCGCTCCCGCTCCGCCCCGGCGCGCTCTTCGTTGTCGGCGACCCCAAGCAGTCGATCTACCGCTTCCGGCGCGCCGACATCGAGATCTACGACCGCGTCGCCCGGCGCATCGTCGAGTGCGGCGGCGAGGTGCTGTCGCTCTCGGCCAACTTCCGCTCGCTCCCGGCAGTCTGCGACGTCGCCAACACCGTCTTCCCGCCGCTCTTCGGCGACGTGGCCACGCCGCAGTCGCCGACGTTCGTCCCGCTCCGCCCCGTCCGCGAAGACGACGAGACGATCGCGGGACCGCGGGTGGCGAAGCTGACGGTTCAGATTCCGCCCGGTCGGGCGAGCGCCGAGATGAAGTCCGACGCGGCATCCGCCGAGGCGGCACAGATTGCCGCGTTCATCCGCAGCGAGGTCGACGCGGGGCGCCGCCGGTTCGGCGACTTCCTCGTCCTGACCCGCCAGAAGACGCACCTCGCCATCTACGCGGAAGCGTTCGACGAGCTCGAAATCCCCGTCGAAATTTCCGGCGCCGGCATGTTCTGCACGTCCGAGGCGGTGCGCACGCTCGCGGCGCTGCTCTCCGCGCTGGCCGACCCGCTCGACTCCGTGTCGCTCGTCGGCGTGCTGCGCGGGCCGCTCTTCGGCCTCAGCGATCCGGACCTCTTCGCCTTCCGCCAGGCCGGAGGGCGTTTCGAGCTGAACGTGCCGTTGCCCGAGGCCGCGGACGCGAAAGCCGCGAAGGTGCTCGACGCGACGTTCGGCCCGGCCCTCGCGGCCATGCGCGCGCTGCGCGAGATGCGTCGCCTGACGCGCAGGCTGCCGCTGCCCGCGGCCCTCGACGTCATCCTCGAAACGAGCGGCTGGCTCGCGCTGGCCGGCACCACGCCGGGCGGCGCGATGGCGGGGCACGTGCTCCAGGCGATAGACGAGGTGCGGCAGGTGGTCGAATCGGGCGGCGGGCTGGCCGACGCCGCTGACGCCCTCCTGGACGAAGACGTGTCCACGGAAGCCGAAGCGCTGCCCCTCGAACCCGGCCGCCGGGACGTCGTCCGCCTGATGAACCTGCACAAGGCCAAGGGCCTCGAGGCGAAGGTCGTGTTCCTGGCGGACCCGATGTCGTCGTACGAATTCCCGGTCGAGATGCGCGTCGAGCGCACGAACGCCGGCGCGGTCGGTCACCTCACCATCGTGCGGAAGAACGAGAAGAGCTTTGTCAGCCAGACGATCGCGGAGCCGCTCGACTGGGACCGTCACGAGCTGGAGGAGAAACGGTTCCTCGAGGCCGAGCGGATGCGCCTGCGTTACGTTGCCGGCACGCGCGCGGAGGATCTGCTCGTTGTCGGCCGCGTCAGCGACGCGTCGAAGAACAAGGCGTGGGACGTCTTCGAGTCCTTCCTGCTGACCGCCCCCGAACTGAAGGTGCCGAAGGTGCGCATCGCACCGGCGGCGGTGACGATGGATCTGTCGGCGGGGGCGGCTGCGTCCGCGTCGGCGGCGCGGGACGAACGCCGCGCGGTGCTGCGTGCGCCGTCGTGGGACGTGGGCGCGCCGACGGGCGAGAAGCCGAGGCTCAGCGCCGCGACCCGCGCGGGCGCGGTCAACGGTGAGATTGCCGGCGAGGTGACCGACCTTGCGGCGGCGCCGACGCAGCGCGTGGACGCGGGTGTGGCGTGGGGGTCGCTGCTGCACGGCCTGCTCGAGCACGCGATGCGCTTCCAGGGTGCGACGCACGACGACCTCGCGCGCCTGGCGCAGTGGCTGACGGTCGAGTCGCCCGACCTGCGACCATTCATTCCCGAGGCGCTCGACTGGGTCGACGAAGTGCGGCAGCTGCCGTTCTGGACCGACGCGAGCGCAAGCGCCGAACGCCACGCCGAGATCCCGTTCGCCGTGGCAATCTCGGGTGTAGCGCCGGGCTTCAGCCCGGCCGTGGCCAGCGATGTACCGGGCTCTGTGTCATCTGTGGGACAGGGCTTTCCTGCCCTGAGCGAAGCCGAAGGGAGCCCTGTCATTCACGTGATTCACGGCATCATCGACCTCGTCCACCGCGCCGATGGCGGCTGGCGCGTCCTCGACTACAAGAGCGACCAGCTTGACGCGCTCCCGGACATCGACGCCGAGCTGCTGAAGCGTTACGCGCCGCAACTCGCGCAGTATCGCCGCGCGTGGCAACTCGCGTCAGGTGAGGCGGTCACGTCCACGGAATTGGTGGCCCTGCGCGCGAAGCGCACGATTCGCGTGTAGAGTGCGCGGTTCAGAAACCCGCCGCGTCGGCGAGACGGCGTTCGTTCTGGACCGTGACCGTGGGGTGCGGAGTCGGCGGCGGGACAGCCATTCCCTGCTCGACCAGCAGGGCGACGTGTTCAATCATGCCGACTCGTGCCCTCTCGATGCAGTCATCGACCGACGTGCCGGTTCCGGTGAAGCCTGGAAGATCTGGCGCGTAGAACCCGAAGAAGGCCGGGTCGCTGGTCGCCTCGATGACGAGCGAATAGCTGAGCTGAATCACCGGCGCCCTCCCGTTCGAATGTACGCACTTTTCAGCACGGCCTGGCAGGTTCCAGTTGGCACTTCTTTCGACCCATGATAGTCGACGCGGATCAGGCTGTCGACGCCGGGCTTGGCGTAGTAGCGGACGGAGCCCTTGTGTTTCAGCAGTCTGAAGCCGTTCTGCTCGAGTAGCCGGACGAGTTCTGCGAAGGTCAAGCGCCACACTCCGGTTTCTTCACGATCAAGAACCGGGCCGTGACCCCTCCCGACACACCCCTCCCCGATACTGCACACGAGGCGGACTCCCGATGGCCGGGACCGACGCCCGCAGGAAGGGAGGCAGCGTGGCAGAAACGACGAACGGCCGGGCTCCGTGGCCGCCGATGGGTGACACGCTCGACATCGAGCTGATGCCGGGCGGCGAGTCCGACGTGACCTGGGCCGAGCTCGAGCGCCGGTGTCTGCCCGCGCTCGCCGCGGCGATTCGCGCGGTCACGCGCTGGCGCTGGACCGACCCGGGGGCCGGCTGGAAGATCGGCGACTACGCCGCCCTCATCCTCGAATCCCCCGTCGCCGACGATGCGTCGCTCTACACGCAGATCTGGGCCGAGCCGCTCGAACCGGTCTGCTGGGAGGTGTCATCCGGCCACGCCAACCCCGGTGCGCGCCCGTTCGTCGAAGGTCTCCCCGCGTCGTGCCTCGAGGCGATGGGCTTCACGATCGGCGGCCGCGCTCGCAACTTCGAGAAGGTGACGCCCGTACGCACCCGCGCCGACGCGGTCGCGATGGCGCGCGACATGCTCCGCATCTTCCACGACGCCTTCGGCTATCGCGGCGCGACGCCGCTCGCCATCAGCGCCTTCCGCCAGCAGCGCGCGTCAACCGACTCGGTCGTGCACATGTCGCTGACCATCGAGGACGCGCAGAAGCTGCTGCGCGGGATGGGCTTCGACGCCGAGACCGCCGAGTCGGCGCCGACGTTGCTCTTCTGCCGGCGCGGTCCGGTCGCATTCGTGGTGCGGCTGGATGCCCAGGTCGACGAGCAGTCGCTCTACCGGTGCCTGGACCTCGTGTCGTGGGTGGGCGAGGCTGGGGACTTCGACGACCTCGGCTGGATCAACCACCTCAACCAGGTTTCGCGCGTCGCTCGCGCGGCCGTCGACGAGGAGGGGTCGGTGCTGGTGACGACGGGCATCATCCTGTTCGGCGGGGTGACGGAGGTCTACCTCTCGAACCGCATCAAGGGCTGGTTCGAGGCCGTGGCCGAGGTGCTCGGCGGGAAGTGGCCCGGGAGCCGGAAGCGGAAACGCGCGCGTCGCGCGCCCGGGACGCCGACGGACGGCGACACCCGTGGTCGCGGCACGGCGACGGTGCACTGACGCGCGCCAGTCCGGGGTGGGAGCCTGCCTCGCCGCGCGTCAGCCTGGAAGGTGCAGGAACGGATTGACGACGAGCACGCCTTCGAAGTCCTGCCCGTCTTGCAGGTCCTCGGTCAGCAGCACGCGGCAACGGCAGGCCTGAGCCGAGGCGACAACCAGCGCATCCCAGTAGCTGAGGCCGAAGCGCTCCTCGACGGCCCACGCCTGGTCGATGATCGCCCGATCCACCGCCACGAACTCCCAGGCCATGAGGGCCCGGACGTAGCGGCGCGCCGAATCCGCGTCGAGGCCGGGCCGCAGCTTCCGCGTGACCGTCCAGTAGAACTCGGTCAGCACCTGGCTGCTGACGGCACCCAGCCCTGGCCGTGTCCACAACGATGCCATCCACTCCCTGGCGCGCGCGTGCTTGTCGGCGTCGCGTTCGTCGCGGTCGTAGACGAGGACGTTGGTGTCAACGAAGACTGGGCCGGTCATGGAGTTCGTCGCGGCGGGGATAGGGGCTGTCGCTGATGACGGACGAGGCGAGCCGCTGGAAGTCCCTGCGCGCCCGTTCGAAGCCCTTCTGCTGCTGCATGAACTGGCGGAGCAGATGGCCGACGAGCTGCGAGACGGACGTGTCCTCCTCGGCGGCCTTGATGCGCGCCCACCTGGCGACCTCTTCATCGAGCGTGATCGTAACGTTCTTCAAGCGTCTCACTCCACAATCTTCGTGTTACACGAATCCTGTGTCAAGCCTCAGACCTCACCTATCGCGCGATCGTTGCTCTCGCGACACCGCCACGATCGGTGTCGCTGCGACCTCGCAGTCCGGTCCAAAGCAAGGACCGAGTCCGACCGGAATCAGGCCGAATTGTGGGGATGTGCCGCCGCCAGTTGTCAGAATCTGCAACGCCGCTGGCCATGGGCCCATTGCAGAACCTGCCGTCCGCAACGCGTGCGCTGGTTTCGCCGCGCTCCCGGCTGAGCCCGTGTCCTGGCACGGAACTGGCTGTGGCCACCGTCGTGGTGTCTTCCTCCCTCGGTTCGCCCGCCTTGACACGACGTTTGGTCGTGTTTATCCTAAG
>CAZJRM010000150.1:0-13848 GCA_964547975.1 uncultured Vicinamibacterales bacterium
CCGCGGGAAAAACGGGCTCCCGTCGTCTACGGGAAGTATAGATACAAGGGAACAGGGAACAGGGAACAGGGAATAGGCGAGAGCGTGAGAGGGGAAAGCCGAGAGCCGGTCAACTCTCTATGCCGACGGCAGTCGTACCGAGAAGACGGCTCCGCCTTCCGGACGGTTGCCGGCCTGGACCTCGCCGCCGAGCAGTTGGACCAGATGCTTCACGATCGACAACCCGAGTCCCGTTCCACCCGACTCGCGGGATCGGGCTTTGTCGACCCGGTAGAACCGTTCGAAGATCCGCGCCAGGTCGGCCGGCGGAATCCCCGGACCCTGATCGCGCACGGACAGCACGACCGTCCCGCCATCGCGGGCGGCCGTCAACTCGATCCGCGTGCCCGGCGGTGCGTAGGCGATGGCGTTCTCGACGAGATTGCGCAGGACGTCGTGCACCTTGCCCGGGTCCGAGACGAAGGCCGCCGCGTCGGTCGCGATGTCGACCACCACCCGCTGCTGCCGCGCCTCCATGGCGCTGGAGAGTTCCGTCGTGACGCCTTCGAACAGCACGTCCGTGTAGACGGTGACCCGTCCGACGGCCTCCTGGCCCGCTTCGAGCCGTGCCAGGCGCAACAAGTCGCGTACCAGCCGTTCCATGCGTTTGGCCTGCCGGTCGATGATTTCGAGGAACCGGTGGGCGTCCTCGCCTTGCGGCGCATCGTCATCGAGCAGGGCTTCCACGTAGCCTTGAATCGCGGTGAGCGGAGTGCGGAGTTCGTGCGACACGTTCGCCACGAAGTCCCGGCGCATCCGGTCGGCGTGGCGCAGGTCCGAGATGTCATGCAGGACCAGCACGACGCCGATCGTGCCGGCGGCCGCGACGGGCGCCGCGCGCGCGACGATCGTGCGGTCCGGATCCCGCGGCGGTGAGAACTCGAGACCTGTCGGACTGCCGCCGGCGAGGGCCTGGGCGAGCAGGGTGCCGACGTCGGGGTGGCGCAGGACGTCGAGATGATGCTGGCCCGCGACGAGCGTATCGGCCTTCAGCAGCCGGCGCGCGGCGTCGTTCGCCAGCAGGATGTGCCCTTGCGCGTTGCAGACCAGCACGCCTTCGTGCATGCCGGCGAGGATGGCTTCCATGCGCGCGCGATCCTGGGCCAGATCTTCCATCCGGCGGCCCAGTTCACGCGCGGTGTCGTCGAGCGCCCGGGCGACGATGCCCAGTTCGTCGCCGCCGCGGTCGGCCGCGGGAATCGAGAAGTCGCCCGAGGCGTAGCGGGTGGCCGCGGTCGCAATGGCACCGACACGTTTCGACAGCAGCAGCGCCGAGATCCACGCGAGGCCCACCGCGCAGACGAGCGCGCCCAGCAGGGCCGCCAGCATGTTGCGCCCGAGGGCGGCGATCTGCGCGTCCACGTCGGTCAGGGGCAACGCCAGGCGCACCACCGCGACGCGGTCGTTGACCACCGACACGGCGGCATACAGGAGGTCCGTATCGATCGTCACGCTGTGGCGTTGGGCGACGCCGACGCCTTTCGTCATGGCGGCGGCGACCTCGGGCCGAGTGGCGTGGTTCTCGAGGCCGGGCAGGGCCGATGCCGGCTCGGTGGAATCACCGACGACGTTGCCGGTCCGATCGATGAGCGTCACGCGGGACCGCGTCAGCGCCCCAATCCGATCGGCCTCCGAGTCGAGGTCGGGCACGACGCCGTCCTGGACGCGCTGATCCACGAGCGAGCCGGCCAGGCGGGCTTCGGCGATGAGCGACCGTTCGAGGGCGCCAATCCACTGCGCGCGCAGCGACACGAGTGTCAGGCTGCCCGCAATCGCCAGGGCGAGCATCGACACGACCGTCACGGCCGCGAACGTCCGCCCCCGGAATCCGAACTGCATCGTGTTACCCCGCGGCCGAGTCGTTCAACCGGTAGCCGAACTGGGGCACGGTCTCGATGGCATCGGCGAGGACCGGGAGTTTCTCGCGCAGGCGCCGGACGTGCACGTCGACGGTCCGCGTTCCCCCGGTGTAGCGGTAGCCCCAGACGTCGGTGAGCAGCAGGTCGCGCGACAGGACCCGTCCGCGGTGCTGCATGAAGTACTCGAGCAGCAGGAACTCCTTGGCAGTCAGGCGTACCTCCGCGCTTCCGCTCGTGACGCGGTGGCTCTCGCGGTCCAGGGCGATGGCGCCGGCGCGAAGGACGTCCTGCCCGGAATCGACCCAGCGCTGGGCCCGGCGAAGCAGCGCGGCCACGCGGGCCACGAGTTCGTTCGGGCTGAACGGTTTGGTGACGTAATCATCTGCGCCGAATTCGAGGCCGGCAATGCGGTCCTGTTCCTCCGACCGCGCGGTCAACATGATGATGGGGACCGTCCGTGTCGCGTCTGCCCTGCGGAGGGCCCGGCAGACTTCCATGCCGTCGAGGCCCGGCAGCATGAGGTCGAGCAGGACGAGGTCGGGCACGTGGCGACGGGCCGCCGTCAGCGCCGCATCGCCGGCCTGAACGACTTCCGCGGTGTGACCAGCCCGCGTCAGATAGTGGCGGACGAGTTCGGCGATATCGGCGTCGTCTTCGACGATGAGAACGTGGCTCATGGGTTCCCGGGGCAGTCTCCCGTCTCTCTTAGCGTAGGACAGCACCCGCGGCGGCCGTGTAAATACCATGTAACGAATACGTCACCTGCGCAAGTGAGGTACAATTCGTGCCCGTTGTTCGAAAGGGGAGACACGTGGCCCGATTTCGCCTGATTCCGCGCGAAGAGAAGTTCTACGAAGATTTTCTGGCCATGGCGGCCAACATCGAAGCGGCCGCGAAGTTGCTCGAAGAAGTCATCCAGGTCGACCCGCCGAACTTCAGCCGGGTGGAGGAAATCAAGGAACTCGAGCACCGCTGTGACTTCCTGACGCACGAAATCATCCAGCGGCTGCATCGGACGTTCGTCACGCCCATGGACCGCGAGGATATCCACGCTCTGGCCAAGGCCCTCGACGACGTGATGGACGCGATCGACGCGTCGGCGCACTTGTTCGTGCAGTACCGGATTTCCGCCGTGCGGGAAGGCGCCAGGAAGTTCGCGCGTATCACGGTCAACGCCACGCAGCAGATGCTGATGTGCCTCAGCCACATGCAGGAACACGTCGCGGTGACGCCCAGCGTCGTCGAGATCAACCGCCTCGAGAACGAAGCGGATCGGCTGCACCAGGAGGTGGTGAGCGCGTTGTTCGACGACGAGAAGGACCCGATCACGCTGATCAAGTGGAAAGAGATCTACGACTACCTCGAGGCGACGATCGACCGGATCGAAGATGTGTCGGATACGGTCCAGGGCGTTATGCTGAAGCACTCCTGAGGCGGCCATGGAACTGACGATCGTCATCGGCCTCATCGCGGTCGCCCTCGTCTTCGACTACATCAACGGCTTCCACGATGCCGCGAACTCGATTGCGACCATCGTGTCCACCCGCGTCCTGTCGCCGGGCAAGGCGGTCATCTGGGCCGCGTTCTTCAACTTCGCCGCCGCGTTCGTGTTCGGCACGGCCGTCGCCAAGACGGTCGGTTCGGGCATGATCGACATCAAGATCGTCACCTTCGCCGTCATCTTCTCAGGCCTCTTCGGCGCGATCGTCTGGGACCTGATCACGTGGTACTGGGGACTGCCGACGAGCTCGTCGCACGCGCTCATCGGCGGGTATGCCGGCGCGGCCATCGCGAAGGCAGGCTGGGTGGCGATCCTGCCGGCCGGCTGGACCAAGACGTTGTCGTTCATCGTGTTGTCGCCCCTCATCGGCCTCTTCGCGGGGCTGACGCTCATGGTGGCGATTTACTGGATCTTCCAGGGGTTCTCGCCGGGCAAGATCGATGGCTGGTTCCGGCGCCTGCAGCTGCTGTCGGCGGCGCTGTTCAGCCTGAACCACGGCGCGAACGACGCCCAGAAGACGATGGGCATCATGACCGGCGTCCTGGTCACCGCCGGCTACCTCAAGACCTTCGAGATTCCGTTCTGGGTCGAGTTCGCCGCCTATGCGGCGATCGGTCTCGGCACGTTGTCGGGTGGATGGCGCATCATTCACACGATGGGCTCGAAGATCACGAAGCTGCAGCCCGTTCACGGGTTCGCCGCGGAGACCGGCGCGGCGGTCGCCGTCTTCACGGCGACGATGCTCGGCGTGCCGGTGAGCACGACGCACGCGATTACCGGTTCGATCGTGGGCGTCGGATCGACGCGCCGGCTGTCGGCGGTGCGCTGGGGCGTGGCGGGACGCATTGTCTGGGCGTGGGTGCTGACGATTCCCGCCGCGGGTTTCATCGGGATGGCGACGCAGTCGCTGCTCGGAGTCTTCGGCATCCGGTGATCACGTGAACGCTCCGGCGCTCGAGGGTCGGCACCGCGCGCAGGCGCGCGTGGTGTCGGTCGTCCTCGCGGCCGTTCTGCTGCGCACGTTCGTCTTCCTCTGGTGGGAACAGGCGTCCTTCGACGCCGACCAGGCCGTCACCGGCCTGATGGCGAAACACCTCCTCGAAGGCCGGGCCTTCCCGCTGTTCTTCTACGGTCAGAATTACCTGCTCGCCGTGCAGGCGTGGCTGGCGGCGCCGGTCTTCGCGGTGCTGGGCCCGACGGTCTTCGCCCTCAAGCTGCCGCTCGCGATTCTGAACGCGGTCACGGCCGTGTTGCTGGTGCGCACGCTCACGCGTGACGTCGGGCTCGGGCTTCGGGATGCGATGCTGGCGGCGGCGTTTTTCGTCCTGGCGCCTCCGGGAACGTCCGGCCAGCTGATGAGCGCGCTCGGCGTGTCCGTCGAACCGTTCCTCTACATCGTGCTGATCTGGCGCCTGCGCGAGCGGCCCCTGTGGCAGGGACTGGTGCTGGGGATCGGTTTCCTTCATCGCGAGTTCACCGCGTACGGGTTCGCGGCGTACGGAGTCGTCGCATTGTTGGACCGGAGCCTGTTGACGCGAGCCCGGGCCCTGAAGATCGTGATGGCACTGGCGGCGGCGGCGGTGGTGTGGATGGGGGTGTGGACGCTTCGGCCGTATTCGAGCGGCCTTGGGCCCGGCACGACGGCGGCCGAAGTCTTCGGGGCCGCCAACAACGTGCGGGGCCTGGTCGACCGCGTGTGCGGGGATCCGGCGCGGATTGCCGAAGGGTTCGGCCGCATGGGCGCGTCGTTTTTCGGCCTGCCGCTCGGCCTCACGCCCGCGGGCCTTCCCGACTTCTACGTGAACTCCAGGCTGACGCAGGGCGCCGCGTGGGCATGGCCGGTCGCGGGGCTGTTCGGGCTGCTCGGAATCGGACGTGTGATGGCGCTCATGCATCGCCGGGGATGGCTCGAGGCGTTCATGCTGTGCCGGGCGGCCATCTACTTCTTCATCGTCGGGGTGCTGGCGACGGTGGCCTACACCGTCGGCCGATGCGGAGAACTGCATCCGCAGACGATTCGTTATCTGCTGCTGGCCATCCTGGCGCCGGTTGGACTGATGGCCGCGTGGTTGCGCCTTGAAGACCGCCGGGCGATTCGCCGGGGCATCCGTGCGGCGCTCGGCCTGTGGCTCCTCGCGAGCGTGGCGGGTCACGCGCGGTTGATCGGCGAGTACGCCACGGACATGCCGCCCAACTACCGCCGCGAACTGGCCGACGCGCTCGTGGCCCGGAACATCAGGCTGATCCGGACGGACTACTGGACCGGGTACCATGTGGCGTTCCTGTCACGCGAGCGTGTGGTGGCGGCGACCGACGGGGTCTGGCGGATTCTGCAGTACCACCGATGGGCCGACGAGCGTCCCAGGTCCGTGTACTTCGTGGGCCGGACGCCGTGCGCGAACCATGGGTTCGAGGCGGTGAAGGGGATCTACTGGGTGTGCGATCCGCCCGAGTGACCCGGGCGGAATACCCACATCCACGGTATTCCGAGAGGAGGAGCCATGAAACGGTTCGACGACGCCATCCGCCGTTCGCTCCGATGGGCCCAGCCGAAGATGCTGAGGCAAGCCTTCGAATTGCGTGACGCCGACGAACTGGTGGCCACCCTCGAGTTCAGGAGTTCGTTCGGGACGCTGGCCACCGCAAGGACCGCTGCGGGAGCGTGGACGTTCAAGCGGGTCGGGTTCTGGCAGACCCGTGCGACGGTACGCGCCGACGGGCAGACCGACGACCTGGGCGTGTTCGAACCGAACACGTGGTCCGATGGCGGAACGTTGACGTTGGCGGATGGCCGGTCGATGAAGGTCACGACCAACCTGTGGCAGTCGAAAATCGAGTTCCTCGGCGCCGGGGACGAGCTGCTGTTCCGCTACGACACGTCGGGGCTCCTCCGCGACGAGGCGTCGTTGACGGTCAGCCACACGGCGCTGGCAATGGCCGAACTGTCGTGGCTGGTCTGCTTCGGGTGGTACCTGGTCGTGTCGATGCGCGGCGATTCTCCCGCCTGCTAGACGGCGCGGGTCCGGTTCCAGCCGCCCATCCACGTGAAGGCGCCGACGACGGCGGTCAGCAGGCCGCCGGTGACGGCGAGCGCCGTCGGAGCCGAGGTGTGGTCGGCGAGGCTGCCCGCGAGGATGGCGCCCAGGGGCATCCCTCCTCGAAACGCCATCATGTAGATGCTGATCACCCGTCCGCGCAAGTCGTCCGGCGCGGTGAGTTGCACCAGCGATGACAGCAGCGAGTTGGCCATCATCAGCGCGATGCTGCCGGTGAAGAGCAGCAGGTAGCTCAGCGGCAGCAGCCGGGACGCGGCAAAGGCGATGAGCAGGACGCCGAGCACGGCCTGCAGCGAGAGCGCCGTACGCGCCATCGACGGGAACCGCCCGAACCACGCAACAGTCAGGGCGCCGACGACGGAACCGGCGCCGGAGAAGGCCATCATCCAGCTGTAGCCGGCCGCGTCCTGGTGGAACACGCGCTGGACGAAGACTGGCAGCAGCGTCAGGACGGGCTGCCCGAGCAACGAATTGCAGAAGGCGAGGAACATGAACGCGCGAATCTCGGGCGTGCGGCGCACGTAGGCGAGGCCGCCACGCCATTCGTCGAACACGGACTGGCGATCGCCCGTCGGTACGTGGACGTGACGCAGCGAGAGGAGCGATCCGATGACCGCCAGAAACGACAGCGCGTTCAAGGAGAAACAGGCCGCGGAGCCCCAGGAGGCGAGGGCGACGCCGGCGGCCAGCGGCCCGATGATCCGCGCGGTGTGGAACTGGATCGAGTTGAGGGCGATGGCATTCGGCATCTCGTGCTTGCGCACGAGCGTCGGCATCAGCGACTGATACGCGGGGCCCCCGAACGCCTGGGCGGTTCCCGTCACGCCCGACAGCACCAGGACGTGCCAGATGCGCGTGACGTCGAAGTACACGAGCGCCGCCAGGGCCAGCGCCGTGCTCATCTGGACGTATTGCGACACGAGCAGCACGCGCCGCCGGTCGTAGCGATCCGCCACGACGCCGCCCAGCATCGTGAGCAGGAGGATCGGGGCTTCGCCGACGAAGGTGTCGAGGCCGAGGTAGAAGGGCGAGTCGGTCAGCTTGAGGACGAGCCAGGCCTGCGCGACCTTCTGCATCCACGTGCCGATGCTCGAGGTGAAGGCGCCGCCCCACAGGACGCGGAAGTCCCGGTACGACAGGGCGGCGGCAATTCTCCTCACGACAGCGGATGGCACCTCTGCGATCCTATCAGGGACCAGGCGAGAGGCGAGAGGCGAGAGGGGCTACCATGCCCAGCCGAGCACGGCCGTGAACTCGCCGCCGTTCGGCCGCGCGCCGCGCCACAGGTCGTCGGGCAGGCCCGCGTCCCAGTTCCACGCGCCGGCGATGCCCATCGTGAACCTCGAGCCGACGCGAAGGTCGAGGCCGCCGCCGACGCGGCCGCCGGCCCCGGTGGCCACGCGCGTGCTGGCGTTGCCGTGCCGCGGCCAGTCCCACTCATCGAAATCCAGCCCCGTGACCCGCGTGTCCACGCCGAAGACCGGGCCGACGCCGGCGGTGACGTAGGGCTCGACCGACCGGACTTGCGTGACGCGACGGACCGGATACCAGCGGATCACCACCGGGATGGCCACAGTGGCCTGCGTCTGCTCCGTCTGGTTCCAGCCACCCCATCGGCCGTCGGCGTTCGCCAGGCCGGACACGCCGAGCCCGACCGCGAAGTCGTTGCGGATGAAGCTCAGGTACTCGAGACCGAACGCGCCCTGCGCCTCGCCCGTCGTACCCCAGTCGTGGCCGTCCCAGCCGGTCTCGTAGCCATACCAGCCGTCGGTCCAGCCGCCGAACCGCACCTCGATCCGGTGCCGCCGATCGACGACGGGAGCGGGCTGCGCCGGTGCCGGCTGCCTGATCGTGTCCGCGCTGGAAGAGACCGTCGCGCGGGCTTCGGTTCCCTGCGACCTGTCGGAAGTGGTAGCGATCGCCTGACCCTGAGCGGCGGCGGCGAGGGTGGTCATCAGTACTGCGGCGGTGAGTGTCATGATCCGTTCCTTCCTTGCGTCTCGGAACCACCTCGGTTCCGCTTGTAGTGACACGCGAGAAAGGCGGAAGTGTCACCGCCTCGTGACTTTGTTCGATCCGAACAGGCGACCCAGGCCGAAGGTGACCTCCCAGCCGGAGTACCGCGTCTTCTGGACGCCCAGTTCCTGCACGTGGCCGCTGACGTTGTAGGACGCGCGCGTGCCGGCAATCCACGACCGGCCGATGCGCAGGTCGACTCCTGCGCCGGCGCTGCCCCCCACGGTCGTACTCAGGGCCGTTTCGCTGAACGCCGACGCGGACGCCACGTTTCCGGTGACGGTGTTGTACGCCCCGAACAGCGGCCCGACGGCGCCGAGTACGTACGGTTCGGCGCCGCGCCACGCCGTGAAGCGCCGGATAGGGTTCCACCGGATGACGAACGGCAGGACCAGGCCGGCGCGGTCCCGCACCGCGATCGCCGAAGACGAGGCGGTGGCTTCCACGCTGTCCACCATCATGTGGACCGCGGCACCGAGCGCGAGGTCGTCGCGGACGAACCTCAGGTACTCCACGTGCATCGACAACTTGCCCGCGCTGACGCTCGCGCCGGCGAACGGCGCCGTCACGCCGCCCGTCGCCGCGGTGTCGCCGGGGCCATCCCACATGCCGAGCATGAGACCGGCCTGGTGGCGGCCGTGGAGGCGGTACTCCGGTGTCGTGTCGACGCCGCGCAGGCGCGTGAACTCGAGGCTCGCGGGCCCGAACCCGTTCACGTCGAGCAGCTGGTGCGGGCCCTCCTTCAGTTCGAGGCGCCCGCGCCACGCTTTCGGCGCGCGTTCGAACCGCACGTCGTACACCCCGGGCTCGAGGCCGATGTCCACGCGCCGGCCTGCGGGCTTCAGGAACTCGAGCACGAGCCGCTGCCGCGAATCGAGCACGTAGAAGCGACCGTCCACCGGTTCGGCGATCGTAAAACCCGCGGTCGTCTGCCGAAGGTCGGTCAGCACGACGTCGCCCGTCCCCGCCATCGTGATGTCGTAGACCGGGTGCTGCGGCCCGCCTTTCGTGCCGACCGTCCGGCTCAGCGTCTCGGTGAACGCGAACTGGTACGCCTCGTTGAGCGTGACGCGTCCGTCACCCGAGACGTCGGCCGCCCCGCGCATGCCCGAGATGAGGTAGTGCGTGAAGAAACTCGCGCCCAGCCGGTCCGACTCCTGGGCGCTCTCGTCGGCCGAACTCGACGCGAGAAACGCGTGGCCGCGCATGTCCGACGACTGGTCCACGGTGAAGGGGCTGCGCACCTTGCCGCCTTTCGGCCGCGTCACCGCGCCCGACGCGCAGGCGTCGAGCACGCCGATGCGGACGTCCGCATCGACCGCTTCGAGCCGTTCCCGCAGCGTCACGTACGACAACCGGTCGTTGCCGAGCAGCAGGCCCTTTTCGTCGGCGTGGCCGGAGTAGTAGAAGAAAACCTCGGTACGAACCGGGTGGCCGCCGCCGTTGGCACGGCGGGCCGCCTGGGCGCGCTGGCGCAGCGCGCCGAGCGCCGCGTCCAGGTCCCCGCCCCGCGGCTGCTTCAGCAGCACGACATCGTCCGGGTTCGCGCCGCCGAGCGCCTGCATGACCTGGCTGAAGCGTTCGGCATCGCTCAGGGCGTACTTCAGGAGCGGCCGATCCTCACCGCCGCGGTTCGCGGCCGCGACCAGCACGATTCGACGGACCGGGGTTTGTGCCGCGGGCGCCTGCACGGGGCCCGCCGCGAGCGCGGCGGCCAGCGTTCCTGCCGCAATCGCCGTGATCATGGCTGTTCCTTGGTCAACGGGAAGACGAACTGGGAGAACGGGCGGGGCAGGGACAACGTCCCGGCGGCCCCGGTGCGGCTGGCGTTCGCGTTGCGGACGGCCTGCCGGACCGGCTCGAGGTCGAACTCCGAATCCGACGTCACGAAGTAGAACGTCTCCCAGCGCGGGGCATCGTCAAGTTCATACGCGAAGTCGAGGAACACGGTTCCCGAGGGCTGGAGCACTGCGGCGCGCTCGCCCGTCCGGGGCAGGTGTGCCGTGAGGTTTCCGCGCCCGTCGATCGACACGATGACGCCGAAATGCCGACCCGATGCCCGGTACCCGACCCGGACCTGGTCGCCTTCCCGGACCTTCGCTCCCGGCGTGAGTTCCTCGCTGCCGTTCGTGGTGCGGCGATGCAGGACGAGAGAGGGGGTGGCGCCGCTCTTGATGGTCGTGTCGTCGCCGACGGGCTGGCGGAGGAACATCGTGGCGGCCACGGCCATGAGGCACAGCGACGCGGCCGCGACGAGGGCGGGCCGCAGCCACACGCGGGGGGGCCGGGCCGTGGACGCGGCGGGGGCCGCTTGCGCCTGCGCCTTGCGGCGCAGGGCGGCGGCCATGGTGTCGGCAGGATAGGTGGCGGCGATGTCCCGATCCGACCGTGCCAGGGCGTCCAGCCGCGCCTGCAGCGCGGGGTCGGCGGCGACAGCTGCCTCCAGGCGGTCGTGTTCGGCGCGCGGCAGTTCGCCGAGCCGATATCGTTCGAGCGTGACGTCGGAGATCGCGGGCACGGGCGGCTGCGGGCTCATGACGCCTCCAGATCGACGAGCGACTTGCGAAGCGCCCGAAGGCGCTTGCGCACGCCGGACACGGACAGGCCGACTTCCCGGGCGACCTCTTCGAGGGTCAGGCCGTCGGCGAAATGCAGCATGGCGATCATGCGCGTGGACTCCCGGTGCCCGGCAAACAGGCGGCCGAGGAGCGACCGGGCGTGGATCTCCGCCGTCGGATCGTCCAGCCGCGCGATGCGGGCCAGTTGTTCGTCTTCGACCAGGTCCGGCCAGTGCCGGCGATCCCTGATCCGGTTCAGGCACAGGTTGGTGGCCATCCGGTAGATCAGGCTCGACGGAAACTGGATTTCGAGGTCGTCACGGCGGCGCAGGAGCTGGACGAAGACGTCCTGGCACACGTCCAGCGCCTCGTCTTCGTCGCGCAGCAGCTGGCGGCAGCGGCGCAGGACGAGTGGCGAGTAGCGGGTCCAGAGCGCTTCGATATCCGGCGTGTCGTCCGCCATGCACACCTATAGACACCGACGGGGCGGGAAAGTGTTACCCCGCCCCGCCGGAAAGCTGATTGAGGTGGGGCCTACTTCTTCGCTCGCGCCGACACGATGGCGGCCGGCGTGAACGTGACATCTTGCTGGAAGGGGAACGTCGGCACACGATGGCGGCTCTCCAGGTGTTCGATGTCCTGGTTGACCGAGCCGTCGCTGAGCGCCATCAGGTTCGGATTCGCAATCGCGTCGATGGCCGGTACGAGATACCCGGCTTTGACCACGACGATCGCGAAGGACTTGGGATCGAGGCCGAGTGAGGTGAAGTCCACGATCTCGTGGAACGGACGCCGGCGGGCCGTCAGGACGAGCGTGACACCCTCAACCGTCACGACGGCCTGGCGTTCGAGCGCCTTGTCCGTGGTGGTGAGGAACACGACCTTGGCGGCGATCTCGATCGCCTTGCTCTTCTGCGGATCGATCGAACCGCCCACCTTGATCGTGATCGTCTTGCCGACGCCGGCGGCGTAGCACGCTTCCGTGGCCGGCCGGTCCGCGATGCCCGCGACGACGACGTCGCTGACCTTCTGCTTCAGCAGCTCGGCGAGGGCGTCGGCACGGTCGCCCGTGCCGCCGCCGGTCGGGTTATCGCCCGAATCCGAGATCACGACGGGCTTCGTCGTGAGGCCCTTCGCCCGCGTGACGATGTCGGCCAGCGTGCCGGTGGGCACGCCGAACTTGAACTCGTGGCGTGCGTCCCAGTACTGCTGCGCCAGCGCCTTCGCGCCCTTCTGCAGGGCGGCGAGGTCCGTGCCCGTGTACACGGCCGCGGCCGTCGCGCGCGGCTCGTCGGCCCATACGTAGCCGACCATCAGCGACACGTCGAGCACACCGGGCACGGCGTTGAGCGCCGGCAGGCCGGCCCACAGGCGTTTCGCCGGTTCGTACTGCGTGCTGCTGCGTTCGCCCGGCATCAGCACCGGGATGGGCGCCCACGCGATGGCAGGACGAATGCCGCGGTCGAGGCAGTGGACGAGCATGTCGCACGCGCGCTTGAACGTCTCTTCGCGATCGATGTGCGGAGCCGTGCGGAAGCCCGAGAACATGTCGAGGTTGTCGATGACGCGGCGGCTCAGGTTGCCGTGGAGGTCGTAGCTGGCGCTGATGAGGCAGTTGTCGCCGACGACGCCGCGGACGGCGCTGATCCAGTCGCCTTCGGCGTCCTGCATGCCTTCGACGTACATCGCGCCGTGCATCGGGAGGTAGACGCCGTCGAGCGGCATCTTGGCCTTGAGGCCCTCGAGGAACTCGGACTTGAGCGCGTCGTAGGTCTTGCGTTCAACGGGCGGGCCGGGCACGGCGCTGGCGATGAAGATGGGCTGGAACGGGTGCGGATAGGACTGGGTCACCGCGTAGAGCTTGTGCGCGGCGAGATCCTTGCCGCGGCGGATGGTGAAGTCCTCCATCCGCGACAGACCGCCGCCGTACGTGCTGCATTCGATTTGGATACCGCCGTAGGCGATCCGTTTCTGCTGCGCGCCGAGGCGCGCGACGGTGGACGCGCCGAGCGCGGCCAATGATGCGGTCTTGATGAAGTTCCGACGATCCATGATGCCTCCGGCCCCCAACGATAGCACGGCGCGGGAGGTGACGGCGGAACCCTCGAGCCCGTCATCCCGTAGAGCACCACAGGGCCGTGAACGACCCGGAAAGTGATGGGTTCCATGCGCGTACCGGCGATCGTCGTTCGTGGCTTCCTTGTACTCCTGCTCGCGTCCGCGTGCGCTCCACTGGCTGGCGCGCAGCCCCCCGCCGGCCCGGCCCGGGCGGCCCTCAGTCCTGACCAGGTGCAGACGATCGTTGCAGACACCGAGCAGCGGATCGCCGGCGTGCTCGAGAAGGAGATCTATCTGCCTGGGCTCGCCGTGGCGCTCGTGAGCCGCGACGACGTCCTGTGGGCCCGGGCGTTCGGATATCGTGACCAGGCGAGGCAGATCCGGGCGGACACGGACACGATGTACGGCCTGCTGTCGTTGTCGAAGACCGTCACCGTCACGGGTCTCATGGCGGCGGTCGACGAAGGCCTCATCGACCTGGACGCACCAATCAAGACGTACCTGCCTGACTTCGCGCTCCACTCCCGGGTCCCCGAGGACCCGATGGCGGCCATCACCGTGCGCCATCTCCTGAGCATGACGTCCGGCCTGACGCACGACGCGCCCGTGGGCAACAACGCCGTTCCCGCCGCGGCGTCGTACGACGAACATATCCGGAGCATCTCGCGCACGTGGCTGCGGTTCAGGACGGGTGAGCGGGCCGAGTATTCGAATCTCGGCGTCGAACTGGCCGCTTACATCCTCGAGCGTGTCACGCACCG
>CAZJRM010000151.1:0-13842 GCA_964547975.1 uncultured Vicinamibacterales bacterium
GCGGCGCGGACCCCCGCCGCGACGGGCAGGCGGCGGGCTATTGACCAGAGGCTAGAGGCTAGGAGCTCCCGATTCGGTATTTCTGCATTGTCGCGATCTGCGCCAGGGCAGCGCGCGCCTGGGCCTCCGTGTCGGGGTCCGGTCTGAGGTCCAGGGCGTCGAGGAAGTGCTGGTAGGCCGGCGCGACCTGCCGGAGCTGGTTCAACTGCACCAGTCCCGCGCCGACATGCGCCCGCGGCGCGACCCGGTCGGCAGGGTAGTCGCGCAGGAGTCGCCGGAACACGACCAGCGCCGCCTCACCGAATCCGTTGGTGCCCAGCCATCCGCCCAGCGCCATTCCTTCGTCCGGGCCCAGCAGGCGCCGCGTGGCCTCGGGCGGCAGGGCGAAGTAGGCCCGCGCGGCGCCCGTCATGTCGCCGTCGGCAATCAGCGCGCTGACATCCGACGCGGGCGGCTCGGACACCGGTTCGGCTGCCGGTGCCGGCCGGAACGCCGTCGGTTGCGCAGCCACCGCACGGCGTTCCATGAACCACGCGGCGGCCAGGCCGGCCACGAAGCCGCCGATGTGGGCCCCGTGGGCCACCCCGCCGCCTCCGGCTCCGCCCGTCAGGACGAACGGCAGCAGGTTGTCGATCACCAGGTACACGCCGAGCACGATCCGCGCCGGGATCGCGATGACGTTCATGAAGAAGGGAAACAGGAACACGAACACGCGGACGTGATTGCGGGGGAACCAGAGGAAGTAGAACCCCAGCACGCCCGAGATCGCGCCGGACGCGCCGACCAGCGGCACGAGGGAGTTGCCGGCGAACAGCGAGAACGCCAGCGTGGCGGCGATTCCCGTCACGAGGTACCAGAACAGGAACGGCAGCCGGCCGAGCCTGTGTTCGACGTTGTCGCCGTAGATCCACAGGAACAGCATGTTCCCGAACAGGTGCATGAATCCGCCGTGGAGGAACAGCGAGGCGACGAGATCGGTGACTTGCGGCGCGGCCGGCTTGTAGCCGTGGGCAAAGACGAACAGGTCGTACGCGCTCAACTGCTCCAGCACCGCCCGCAACGAGACTCCCGGGGGAATCGAGTCGCGGATGACGTTGAGGTACGCCCCGAGCGCCGGATCGTCCAGGCTCGCCCGCTCCATCCCGAGGGGCACCGTGAAGAGGAGGTAGATCGCCACGTTCGCCGCGATCAGCAGGTACGTGACGACCGGTGTGCCTCGGGGGTTCGGTGCGTCGCTCAGTGGGAGCAGCATGGATGTCCGCCGTTCGGTGCCCGCCCCCCGCCTATGCGAGATGGCTGCGAATCTGATGGTTGAGACGGTGCCGCTGCCGTCGGAGCGCCTTCGTCTTCACAGCGTCTCCCTGTTCGATTGCCTCGGCCAGTTGCTGCTTCAGCGCGCGCATCCTGGCCTTGGTGGCACCCTTGTCGAGCCCGACGACGTCATGGTGCTCGTGCATCGGGATGTTCAGGGCCTGGCAGAGGGCGACGAGGAGATGTTCCTTGTTGAGCTGCGTGTATCCCTTGACGGCTTCATGCTGAACGTCTTTCGCGATGTCGCGCAGTTCGGCAATCGTCTTCAGCTTCAGATCGTGGTGGGTGTACGCCATTGAACGGCCTCCTTGCCGGTGATTCTACAACGGCGCAGGTGGAACCGGCCGGCCGTACGGGCTAGAATCCGAGCACCATGCTCCAGCGCACCCTCCTGATCCTCGCGGCCGTCGGCGGGCTGTTCCTGGCGTACTCCCTCGGCCGGTCGGGCCGGGACGCCGCCGACTCGAGCCCGGTGCCGAACGTGGCGGCCAGCGTCGATTCCATCAGGCAGATGGGCGACCTGGTCGCGCTGCGCGCCTCGGTCCAGGAGTTCGTGACCGCCGGCCCGCTCGCGGTCGTCTGCCGTTTCGACACGAAGTCCAGCTACGACCTCCGCAAGGCCCGGATCGTGGCGGGAGCGCGTGATGACGGGTCCCGCTACTGCGCGATCAGCCTGCCGACGCTCCGCCACGAGCTGGCCCCGGGGGAGGTTCGTGTCCGGGACCGTCGCGACGGCACCTGGCGGACGCTGACCGAGCCGGTGCCGCCCGGAGGAACGACGAACGGGCTGGACGCGGCACGCGCCGGGGCCGAGACGCAGGCGAGGGCCGCCCTGGCCGGCCTCGAGGCCGAGACGCAGGCGTCCGCCCGGGCGACGCTGGGGCAAATCGCGCGGGCGTTCGGATTCACCGATGTGACGGTGGAATTCGATAAATAGCCGCGTTCGCCCTTGACAGCACCGGGCCCGGGGCCGAGATTGTCAGTGTTCCCGCCGTGCCCCCGTGATGCCCGTCGTGCATCTGCCCGTGTGGTAAGAGGAGGGCGCCATGTCCCGGCACGTCCCGCACCTCAATGTCCGCGTTTTCACGGTGCTCGTGTTCGTCAGTCTCCCGATGCTCGCCGTCGCGGCCGCCCTCGTGCTCGGCGTCGGGCAGGCACAGTTGCGCGCGTCCTACGGAGCGCAGCTCACGCAAGTCGCCGAACAGATCTCGGCAGGCATTGATGCCTACCTGTTCCGCCGCATCCTCGACGTCAACATCATGGCGAAAGTGCCGGCGCTCCAGGATGCGGCGGCCGCGAGTGCGGCACCGCCAGACACCGCGAAGATTGCCGCGCTCGAACTGGAGTGGAGGACGTCGAGCGCGGGCGTCGCACGTCGCCTGGGCCTGCTCGACAACGCGGCCGGTCGTTACCTGCAGAACGTCACCCGCGACGACCGGATCTACCGGGAGATCTTCGTGACCGACCGCGAAGGCCGGCTGGTGGCGACCTCGAATCCCACGACGGACTACTTCCAGGCGGACGAAGACTGGTGGAAGGCGGCGTACGACGACGGCAACCGGGGCCGGGCGTGGGTGGGCGACGTGGCGTGGGACGATTCGGCCAAGGCGTTCACCATCACGATTGCGATGCCGGTGCACCAGACGGTGGAAGGCCGGCTGGTTGGCATCCTGAAGGTGGTGGCCGACGCCAGAGAGATGCTCGCGCCCGCAGCCGGGCTGCAGTTCGGCACGACGGGAGAGGCCTGGTTGATGCGGGCGGACGGCTCGATTGTCTACAGCCGTCGGGTGCTGGCGCCCAAGGCGCAGTTCTTCGCCATCGAACTCCTGCGTCCGCACATCGACGCGTACCGGACCGGGGCCGAGCGGCTGCCCCTGACGCTGAGCGCGCGTGACAGCGAGGGGAAGGGGCAGGTGATTGCGGTGTCGGCCAGTCAGCTCGGATTGAGCTATCCCGATCTCAACTGGCTTGTCGCGATCACCCAGGCCGAAGAAGAGGTGTTCGCCCCGGTTCGCGCGCAGTTCTGGCGGCTGCTCGGCGTGTTCGGCCTCGTGGCCGCCCTCGTGATGGCCGTCACCGCCTGGTTCTCGCTGCGTCTCTCGGTCCCGACGATCGAACCGTCCCTGCACATCTCCGATCATCCGGCGGTGTCGCACATCGGCGACGAAGCGTAGCGCACGCGTTTGGCGCGCACGGGGAATCGCGCTATACATACGGGGGGAGCGCCTGTCGGCGCTCCCCCTTCTTCTTATGCTGACACGACGCGATCTCCTCAAAGGCGCGGCGGCCACGAGCGCGTGGCTGGCGTCCCGTCCTTCGCTCCACGCGCAGCTCGGCCGGGCCGTCGAATCGCCCGGCGAGTCGCTCATCCAGTTCGTGGATCCGTTCATCGGCACGGGCGGCCACGGGCACACGTTCCCCGGCGCGACGGTGCCGTCCGGGCTCGTGCAGCTGAGCCCGGACTCGGGCAAGCAGGGCTGGGACTGGTGTGCGGGCTATCACTACTCGGACATGGAGATCGCCGGCTTCAGCCACACGCACCTGAGCGGCACCGGCATCGGCGACTTGTGCGACATCAGCGTCATGCCCGTGCTGGCGGGGCGCGAGATGCCCGGGTCTGTGACGTCCCCGTTCAGCCACGAGCGCGAGAAGGCGTCGGCGGGTTACTACGCCGTCGACCTGCTCGGCAGCGAGATCAAGGTCGAACTGACCGCGACTCGGCGCGTGGGCATCCACCGCTACCGTTTCCCGCGGTGGATCCCGGCTCGTCCGCCCGCCGTCGTCTTCGACCTTGGATTCGCGATCAACTGGGACAAGACCGTCGACGCGGCGATTGGCATCGACGGCCCGACCACGGTGTCCGGCTATCGTTTCTCGACGGGATGGGCAAAGGACCAGCGCGTGTTCTTCGCGGCGCGCTTCTCGAAGCCGATCACGCAGTGGCTGATGGGGGCCGCGGGCGATTACTCGGCCGAGCGCCGCCAGGCCCGCGGGCCGGCCGTGCGGGCGCTGTTCCGCCCGGTCCTGCGCCCCGGCGATCCGCTGCTCGTCAAGGTCGCCCTGTCGCCGACGAGCGCCGAGGCGGCGTTGCGCAACCTCGAGGCGGAGGCTCCCGGGTGGGACTTCGACGCCTACAAGCGGGATGCCGAAGACGCGTGGGAACGCAAGCTGCGTCGCGTGCGCATCGAGACGCCGGACAAGGCGCGCAAGACCGTGTTCTACACGGGGATGTACCACGCGCTCCTCGCGCCGACGCTGGCGTGCGACGCCGACCGCACGTACCGCGGGGTCGACGGCAGCATCACGACGCCGTCGTTCCAGAACCACACGGTGTTTTCCCTGTGGGATACCTTCCGGGCGCTGCATCCGCTGCTGACGATCGTGCAGAGCGAACGCGTCGACTACCTCGTGCAGTCGATGATGGCGTTCTACCGCGAGCATGGACAGCTGCCGGTGTGGTCGCTCTGGGGCAACGAAACGAACACGATGATCGGCTACCATTCCGCGCCGGTCATCGTCGACGCGATCATGAAGAACCTGACGACCGTGGACCGGGGCGAGGCGCTCGACGCCCTGAAGAAGTCCGCGTTCCAGGACGCGCGCGGTCTCACGTGGCTCAACCGTCAGGACACCCGCGGGTACATTCCCTGCGACCAGGAAGCCGAATCGGTGTCGAAGACGCTCGAATACGCGTTCGACGACTGGTGCGTGTCGCGCCTGGCCGGCAAGCTGGAGCGCACGTCTGACCGGCGTCTGTTCGAGGCGCGGGCGGCGTTCTACAAGAACGTGTTCGACCCCTCGACGGGTTTCATGCGCGCGCGCCTCAGGGACGGGTCGTGGAAGACGCCGTTCAACCCCCGGTACTCGCAGCACGAGAAGCACGACTACACCGAGGGCACGGCGTGGCAGCACACGTGGTCGGTGATGCACGACGTGCGCGGGTTGATGCAGTTGATGGGCGGGGCCGACCCGTTCGTGAAGAAACTGGACGGACTCTTCACCGAGCCTCCGGTCATCGACGGCGCCAACGCGTCACCCGATATCTCGGGGCTCATCGGGCAGTACGCCCACGGCAACGAGCCGAGTCACCACATCGCGTATCTCTACGCGTACGCCGGTGCGCCGTGGCTCACGCAGGCCCGCATCCGGCAGATTACGTCCACGCTGTATTCGGCGGCGCCGGACGGGCTGTGCGGCAACGAAGACTGCGGCCAGATGTCGGCGTGGTACCTGCTGAGCGCGATGGGCTTCTATCCCGTGAACCCGGCCGACGGGACCTACGTGCTCGGCGCCCCGCAGGTGGAACGTGCCGAGATCGATCTCGGTGGCGGTACCACGTTCACGATCGAGGCCGGGTCGCTCAGCGAGGCGAACCAGTACGTGAAGGGCGTGACGCTGAACGGCAAACCCCTCGACCGCTGCTGGATCTCGCACGAGGAGATCGCGGCCGGAGGGACGCTGCGTTTCACGATGGCGTCGGAACCCAACCGCGCGTGGGCCAGCAGCCCCGCCGCCGCACCGCCGTCGATGACGAAGCTGGAGCCTGGCACCTAACCGTTAGGACCTGGAGCCCGGGAACGCGGTTCGTGTCGTCGCCGGTTCCATCGCGAAGAGCGCCATCGTCATGACGGCCCCGGCCGCGAGGAAGAGGGTGGCGGCGAACGGATGATCGCCGCCCACCGCCATCGCGGACAGGCCGGCCGCGACACCGAACGCGGCCTCGAGGATACAGGACCACCGGCGGAGTCGCTGCAACTCCGCGCGGATGGCCGCCGGCCGGCTCCACTCCACGAAGAGCAGGTGACCGCGAATCGTACCCGCCGAGACGCCCGTGGCGAGCAGCGCGAAGAACGCCGGTGAAGCGGCGGCCCCTCCCATCCAGTGCACGATCCAGCGTGCGGCCACGAGCATTCCCAGGATCGTCACCATCACGAGAGCCTGGTGCGCGCGCCACCATCGGCGGGCGACCGCGACCTCGCGCTCGGATGGCGCGTCAGGCCCCGCCTCGACGTCAACCAGGCCTGCTGCCGTCATCGTACCCGTGCCGTCGTTCAGGGTATCTCTCGCGGCGATGACGTCGTCCCGCAGCAGCGCCGTGTCCCGGTAGCGGTCGTCCGGGTTCTTCTGAAGGCACGTCGTGACGATGCGCTGCAGGGCCTGAGGAATCGGCGCGCGATACCGCGCGAGCGGCGGCGGCGCCGCGGTGAGGATGCGCGCCTGCGTGGCGGTGCGTGTCGGTCCCTGGAACGGGTGGATGCCGGCCACCATTTCGTAGAGCACGATGCCGAAGGCGAAGTGGTCCGCTCGGAAGTCGGCTGGCCTTCCCTCGATCTGCTCCGGTGCCATGTAGGCGGGCGTGCCCGCGGCCACGCCGTCTGCCGTCAGCGCTTCCGGCACCTGGCCGGGAGCGACGATCCTGGCGATTCCGAAATCGAGGATCCGGGCATGGCCGTCGCGATCCACCATCACGTTGTCCGGCTTGAGATCGCGATGGACGATGCCGGCCCGGTGGGCGGCGTCGAGCGCCGCGGCCATCTCCACCGCGAGGGCAAGCACCGTGTCCAGCGGCCGCTCGGACTCGTCCAGCCAGTCGCGCAGCGTACGGCCCTCAACCAGCTCTCCCGCCAGGCACAACTCGCCGTCGAACTCCTCGAGGGCGAAGACCGCGGCGATGCCTGGGTGGGAGAGCATCGCCGCCGCGCGCGCTTCCCGCCGCAGCCGCTCGCGGCTCGACGCGCTGCGCGCATCGGCCGGACCGAGGATCTTGAGCGCGACACGGCGGCCCAGCCGCGTATCCTCCGCGAGCAGGACGCGGCCCATGCCGCCTTCACCGAGCGTGTCGAGGACACGGTACGGCCCGACGTCGCGTCCGATCGCCGTATCACGCGAGGGCCGTCCGAGGAGTGCAGCGCCGACGTCGGCAACTGGAACTTCGAGGAACTCGCCTGCATCGGCGTGGGACGCCAGGAGCGACAGGGTCTCGCGCTCGAGGGCCGCGTCACCCCGAGCGGCGTCGCGGACGAACGCCGCGCGCACGGTCGGATCGAGGCGGATCGCGCCTTCGAAGATCTCGCCGAGACGTGCCCAGTGGTCCGACTCGGCCGTCATGGTGCCGACGCTCCGCCCCCGCTCAGGTCACGATGCAGCCACGCCCGGGCGAGGGCCCATTCCCGCTTGACGGTCGCCGGCGACAGGTTCATGGCCGCGGCCGTTTCTTCGACCGACAACCCGCCGAAGAAGCGCATCTCGACCACGCGCGCCGCGCGCGGGCTGACGGTCGAAAGGCGTTCCAGGGCGCGGTCGAGATCCTCGACGGGAATCCCGGCGTCCGGCGCCGCCAGCTGCGCCTCGTCGAGCGGGATTCTCACGTCCTGCCCGCCCCGCTTCTTCGCGCCCCGCGCCCGCGATCGGTCGATCAGGACCTCCCGCATGGCGCGGGCGGCAATCCCGAGGAAGTGCGCGCGGTTCTCGAACGACAGCGACGCGTCCTTCAGGAGGCGCAGGTAGGCCTCGTGGACCAGCGCCGTGGTCTGCAGCGTGCGTCCCTGGTGTTCGCGCCGCATCTCGCGGGACGCGACGCGCCGGAGTTCCGCGTAGACCAGCGGGAACAGCTCGTCGAAGGCGTCGCTGCTGCCGCCGCGCACTCGCGCGATCAGCGCCGACACGTCGACCGCGGGATCATCGGCCATCGTTGTTCACGAACACTCGCGATTGATGACCAGCAGCTTCGGCTCGGTCATCTCTTCGATCGTGTACCGCGGGCCTTCGCGCCCGATGCCCGAGTCCTTCACCCCGCCGTAGGGCATCTGGTCGATGCGCCAGGTCGGCACGTCGTTGACGATGACGCCGCCGACCTCGAGGGTGTCGAACGCCGCGAGCGTGTGATTCAGATCGGTCGTGAAGACGCCGGCCTGCAGGCCGTAGCGCGAACGATTCAGTGCGGCCATCGCCTCGCCGAACTCGCGATAACGGTAGAGGGCGATGAGTGGCGCGAACACTTCCTGCGCGCACACCTTCGTGGCTTCGGGCGCGCCCTCGAGTATCGTCGGCGCGAACATCGACGAGCCGAGCCGTGTCCCGCCGGCCAGCACCTTCGCGCCGCCCGCGACGGCTTCGGCGACCCAGGTTTCGATGCGGTCCACCTCGCCCGTGTCGATCATCGGGCCGACGTCCGTGGCCGGGTCGAGCGGATCGCCGACGACGAGGGCCTTCACGCGCTCCACCAGGTTCTGCGCGAACCGGTCGTAAATGGCGTCGTGGACGAACACCCGCTGCACCGAGATGCAGCTCTGCCCGGCAAAGGCGAACCCGCCTGTGACAACCCGTTTCGCCGCCCACGCCAGGTCCGCCGACGGTTCGACGATGACGCCGGCGTTGCCCCCGAGTTCGAGGAGGACCTTCTTCTTGCCGGCCCGCGCCTTCATCGCCCAGCCCACCGATGACGACCCGGTAAACGTGAGCAGCTTGAACCGTTCGTCGGTCACGAGGCGGTCGCCGAGTTCGCGCGGCATCGGGAGCACGCTCAGCGCACCCGCGGGAAGGCCGGCCTCATCGAGTGCCGAGGCGAGATACAGCGCCGAGAGCGGCGTCTTGGTGGCCGGTTTGAGCACCACGGGATTGCCCGCGGCGACGGCCGGTGCCAGCTTGTGGGCCGAGAGGTTCAGCGGGAAGTTGAACGGGGAGATCGCGGCCACCGGGCCAATCGGAAACCGGCGGACGATACCGATGCGGTTGCGGCCATGAGCGGCGAGGTCGAGCGGCACCACTTCACCGCCGAGTCTCCGCGCCTCCTCACTGGCGACGTGGAACGTCATCGCCGCCCGATCGACTTCCGTCAGCGCATCGCGGATCGGTTTGCCGGCTTCGCCGGCCAGCGCCTGCCCTATCTCGTCGCGGCGTCCCGCGAGGATGAACGACGCCTTCGCCAGGATGGCCGCGCGTTCGAACGCCGGCATGGCGCGCATCATCGGCGCGGCGGCCACGGCGGAGGCCGCCGCGGTTTCGAGCGCCGCGTCGTCCGCCATCCAGGTGAGGCCGACGGTGGACTGGTCGTAGGGATTCAGGACCGGGTGGGGCGTGCCGGGGCGTTCCCATCGACCGGCGAGGTACAAGGGGTACTCGTGTGGCACGGTTCGTGACTCCGGGGGATGCCGGATCCTGGCCGGCGGTGAGCGCGTCTAACCTGCTGTAAGATAACACGATACCGCCTTCTGGAGGAGCAGCGGCCACCTGCGGGGATCCGGCCGGGAGGGGCATCGGGCTATAATCGGAGACGGGCCATACCCCAAGGAGTGCAGGAGATGATCAACGTATCCACGTCGGCGGCCACGAAGATCCACGAGCTGCTGGCTGAAGAGAAGAAGACCGACAGCGGCCTCCGCGTGTTCGTGCAGGGCGGCGGATGTTCCGGGTTCCAGTACGGGCTGATGATCGAGGACAACGCCGGTCCCACGGACCAGTCGTTCGAGGTCAACGGCGTGAAGTTGTTCGTCGACCCCATCAGCGCGCAGTACCTGAACGGCGCTGAAGTCGACTTCGTCGACAGCGTGACCGGCGGCGGGTTCACCATCAAGAACCCGAATGCCAAGTCGACCTGCGGCTGCGGGTCCTCGTTCAGCGCGGAATAACCGGGCAGCCCGCCGACGCGATCGGTCGCGCCCGCGGGCACCTCGCCGGCTCTTCTGCCCGCATGTCATCCGTCAGCGATCCGGTTGTCGACGATGTCGCCCGCCTGCATCCGGCGGGCGGGAAACGCTCGAGCAAACGCGAGCGGATTCTCAGCGTGTTCCTTCGCCACGAAGGGCATCTGAGCGCCGACGATCTGGTCGACCTCATCCGGCGCGAAGACCACCGGATCAGCCGCGCCACCGTCTACCGCACGCTGCAGTGGATGGTGGACGCGGGGATTGCCCGGAAAGTGGACTTCGGCGAAGGCCGGTTCCGTTTTGAACATTCGTACCGGCACCCGCGCCATTTCCACCTCATCTGCAAGACCTGCAATCGATCGCTGGAGTTCCTCAGCTCCGACATCGAAGTGCTGATCGAAGAGGTGGCGGCGGCGCGCAACTTCTCGGCCCGCCAGAGCGTGCTGCAGATCTACGGAACCTGCGAGCCGTGCCGGCTCGGCCGTCCGATCGTGCCGGAACCGGCGTCGAGCGAGCGGGTCTTCGCGCGAGACGCGCTGCGCATCGCGATTGCGACCGAGCGCAGCGGCCTCGAGTTCTACACGCGGGCGGCGAGCATCGCCGGCAATCCCCGGGCGCGCCGCGTCTTTCAGCGACTGGCAGACGAGGAGCGTGACCACCTGTCCGCGCTCGAAGCGCGATACCAGCGCCTGCTGGCGGCGGACCCGCAGCTCGAATCGCGCCCGACGTTCCTGTTCTTCAAAGGCGCGGCCAACGGACTCTTCGCCGAGGCGGCAGACGAGGTGAGGAAGGGCGTTGACGTGCGCCAGGCGCTGAAGATCGGCATCCGCTGCGAGCGGACGTCGCACCGGTTCTTCAAGCGCTACGGCGAGCGCTTCGAGGATTCCGAGGGCAAGCAGGTCTTTCTCGAGTTCGCCAACGAGGAACGGGCGCATCTCGACCTGCTGTTGCGCGAGTACATCGCGATGTCGAAACCGGCGGCGAAGGCCTCGGCGAAACGTCCCGCCCGGGGGCGCGCGTCGCGGTGATCGATCTCCACCTCCATACGACCGCGTCGGACGGCGCGTGTGCTCCGGACGAACTGGTCGCGCGCGCATCCGCCGCCGGCCTCACGACGATTGCCGTGGCCGATCACGATACCGGCGCCGCCATCCCCGACGTGCGTCGTTACGCACACGCGGCCGGGCTGGGCTTCGTGCCCGGCATCGAGATCACGTCCGTGTGGGAGGGAAGCGACGTCCACATGCTGGCGTATTTCATCGACCCGGATGCGACGCTCCTGGCGGAATTCCTCGCGCAGCAGACGCGCGATCGCGAGCGTCGCGCGCGGCTGATCGGCCATCGGCTCGCCGCGCTCGGCCTGCCGGTGGACGTCGAGCGCGTGATCGAAGATGTGCGGCCGTACACCATCTCGCGCCCGCTCATCGCGCGGGCGATGGTGACGGCGGGGTACGCGCCGAGCCAGCGTGCCGCGTTCGACTCGTATCTTGCCGAGGGCGGTCCGGCGTACGTGACGCGCGTCGGCGCCGCGCCGGCCGATGTCGTCGCGCTCGTGACGGGCGTGGGCGGCGCAATCTCCATGGCGCATCCCGGCGTCACCGACAAGGATGAGTTGATTCCGTCGCTGGCCGCGTGCGGCCTGACGGGTCTCGAGGTGTTCCATTCGGATCACACGCCGGACGATATCGGGCGATACCGGGCCTGCGCCGAACGCTATGGCCTCGCGATGACCGGCGGCTCCGACTACCACGGCACGCCCGAGTGTCGGCGCGTGCTCGGCGAGAGCCACCTGCCCGCGGAACACTTTGCCGAGTTCTGCAGACGGGCAGGGCGGACGGTAGGGCTAGGGGCTAGAGGCTAGAGGCTAGGGGCTAGGGGCAGCCGCGAGCCGCGAGCCGCGAGCCGAGAGCCGAGTACAATTGTCCCAATGGCCGATGGTCCGCGTGACGGTGTCGTGTCGCCCTTCGTGAGCGAGTGGTTGCCGGTTGTGGCCGAGCGCCTCGACGTGGCGCGCGTGCCGCGCCGCGCCCTCGACCTCGCGATGGGGGAGGGCCGCCACGCGTGCGCGCTGGCGGACGCGGGATTCGTCACGTTCGGTGTGGACCGTTCGGTCGAACGGATTCAGATGGCCGCAACTCGCGCCAGCGAACGCGGATTGCGCGTGACGCCCTGGGCCGCGGATCTCGACCACTATCCGCTGCCGAAGTACTACTTCGACGTGCTGCTCTGCACGCGCTTCCTGTTGCGGAGGCGCTGGCACGAGGTGCGCGACCTCGTGAAACCCGGCGGGTTCGTGCTCTACGAGACCTTCACCACCGCCCAGCGCGCGTACGCCAGAGGGCCGTCGTCACCCGACCACCTGCTGGATCCCGGCGAACTCCACGGCGCGTTCTCGTCCTGGGACGTGGTATTCCACGAAGAAGTCGCCGCGCCCTCGGCGCTCGCGCGGATCGTGGCCCGTCGTCCCGCCGAGGGCCGCGCATGATCGACGTCGCACGCCTCCACAAGAACTACGGCGGGCTGCGTCCGTTGCGCATCGAATCGTTGCGCGTCGGCGAGGCGCAGCGCGTGTCGATCGTCGGGGTCGATGGCCCGGCCGCCGAAGTGCTCGTGGGCCTGCTCACCGGCGCGACGCTCCCGGACGAAGGCGCGATTCACCTCTTCGGCCGGGACACGACGACGATCACCGATCCGGCAGACTGGTTCGAGACGCTCGATCGTGTGGGCATCGTGTCGGCGCGCGCGGCACTCGTCGGGGAGCTCACCGTCGCGCAGAATCTCGGGCTCGCATTCACGCTTTCAGTCGATCCGATGACGGACGAGGTCGCCGAGGACGTGCGGCGGCTGGCGGTCGAAGCCGGCGTGCCGCTCGACGATCTGGACAAACCGCTTGGCGCGGTCGCACGGGGGACGATCGCGCGATGCCACCTGGCCAAGGCCATTGCGGCAAGCCCGTCGCTGCTCCTCGTCGAACATGCCAACGCGCTGACGACGCCGGCCGATGCGCCGGCGTTCGGTCGCGACATCGCCAGGGTCGCCGACGGCCGACGAGCCTCGCTGCTCGCCATGACCGCCGACGACCAATTCGCCCACGCGGTCGGCCGCCGCGTGTTCTCGCTCGATCTGCCTACCGGCCGCCTCGTGTCGCAGTCCGGCTGGCGATCGTGGTTCCGGTGATCCCAGTGAAACTGCTGCTCTTCGATATCGACGGCACGCTCGTCCTGACGGGCGGCGCCGGGCTGCGCGGGATGACCCGCGCCTTCGAACAGACCTTCGGACTCCGCCGCGCGCTCGAGGGCGTGACCGTGATGGGGCGGACCGACCCGGCGATCTACGCCGAGGTGCTCGCGCGCGAGTCGATCGTCGAGCGACCCGGCGACCACGATCGGTTCCGGTCGGTCTACCTCGCGGCGCTGGCCGAGGAAATGCACGAGGAACCAGGCGCGGTGCTGCACCCGTCCCAGCACAGCGCGCACAAAGGCCCGCTCCCGGGCGTGACCACGCTCGTCGAGAGCCTCGCGGCGCGGGACGACGTCTTCCTCGCCCTGCTGACGGGGAACTACTCGCGCGCCGCGGAGATCAAGCTGGGCTACTTCGACCTCTGGCGGCCGTTCCGCTGCGGCGCGTTCGGCGAAGACGCCGAGCTGCGGCACGAACTGGTCCCGGTCGCCGTGTCGCGATCGCGCGCGTGCGGCTGCCCGACCGTGCCGGCCGACGACGTCATCGTGATCGGGGACACGCCGCTGGACGTGGCGTGCGCGCGTGAGGCGGGAGTGCGGTGCCTGGCGGTGGCGACGGGCGGCTACGACGTCGACACCCTGCGAGCGGCGGGCGCGGATCACGCGGTCCCGACGCTCGAGGATGTGGAGCTGATCACGGACTGGCT
>CAZJRM010000152.1:0-13746 GCA_964547975.1 uncultured Vicinamibacterales bacterium
TCGTGACGATGGCGCCGAAGATGCGGATCGGGTCGATGCCCGGGTGCGCGTAGAAACGCCGGTCTTCGATGGCGAGCACGGCCTGCGCCATGTGCTTCGGAATCAGCCCCAGCGCCACACGCCGGCGTTTTTCGCGCCCGGTCGTGATGATCGAGGTCAGCAGCGGCGTGTCGAGCGTGACGGCCTCGACACCGGCGGCGCTGCCGTCGAGTTGAATCCGATCGATCGAACCCGAGTAGACGCGCGGGTCCTTGCCCGGGGCGCTGAGGAGCGCGCCGCCCCTCGGGTTGAAGACAATGGTGACCGTCCGCCCCTCGGAGGGCCCCCCGCGGGCGATGAGCGACAGGCGCTGTTCGGCCACCGTGAACTCGCCGGGAATCGACAATGCCGGCCGCTGCGCGTAGCCAAGGTCGTTGAGCCGGTCGATCACCTGCTGGCGCGACAACCACTGGCCGCGCCTGATCTCGAGCGGACGGGCGAAGACGCGCGGCAGCGTACGGATACGTTCGCCGTGCAGCCGCTCGTCGATCATCTTCGAGAACGACACGTAGTAGAAGCCGCCGACCACCAGCGCCACGACCGTCGGGAGCCCCAGCCCCCAGAGCAGGAGCCTGCGCCACCGCCGCGGACGGCGAGCCCGGGGCCTGACGGGCGGAGCGGGTGGCTTCGAGGCCGTGGGCACGATCGGAATCCTAGACCGTCAGCAGCCAGTGCGACCCGAGGTCGAGAGGCAGGTCGGAGAGCAGCGTGTCGACCAGGCCGGGGCCGTAGCGGTTGAGGAAGTAGACGAACCCGACGGTGCGCTCCTGGGAGTGCCCGTTGGGAAACGCCAGCGCGCGGGCCTTGGTGAACTGCCGGCGCAGCGTGTCGTCGCGGCGCTTCGCGGCGTGGATCACCTTGTGGTGCAGTCCCTGGAGTTCGTGCGCCAGCTTGCCCTGCACCGAACGCGCCGCGCCTTCGAGTGTCGGATCGATGGTCGGAACGGCGGCAATCACGCGCGTCATCTGGGCGTCGACGGTGGCGGCGGCGTCCGCCAGCGCACGTTCGACGTCGGGCGGCAGCAGGGTCTCGAGCAGGTGGTTGAGCGCGCTTTCGTCCTGGGGCTGGAGCGCGGCGATCCCGACAGAGTATCGGTCGAGGAAACGGGCGCCGGCCGAATCGAGCAACGTGGCCGATCCGCGCGGATACATCAGCGGCATCGGGACGCCGAAGTGTTCGTACACCGGGCGCAACTGACCGAGGTACGCGAGTTCGTTCGGTCCCGCCACGTAGGCGATCGTGGGGAACAGCGTATCCTGCACGATCGGCCGCATCAGCACGTTCGGGCTGTACGCGCCGGGGCGCGCCTCGATATCGGCCAGGACTTGCGGCAGCGTGAGGCTGCGGCCGCCGACCTGGTACGCCCCGCCGGCAAAACGGATGGGCGTGCGCCCGTCATCGAGCGAGAACATCGCCAGACTGTCGGCGTGCGGTTCGACCTGCGAGTGGTACCCACGTTCGATGAGCCGCTGGCCCGCGGCCGCGGCCAGTTCGGCCGTCAGTCCCGGGAACTGGGCTTCGCGGGAGAACAGGTGCCGCACCAGCGGCTTGGTGGCCGGGTCGGCGGAACAGTAGACGACCAGGCCGAACTCTCCGAGCACGAACTCGAGCCACCGGCCGAAGGCGTCCGACAGTCCTGCTCCCGGGCGGTACGCCGCGCGCAGGCGGGTGAGCAGCGTCCCGGTGAACTCGGTCGGCGGGAGGATGGCCGCCAGCCGGTCGATGGCCTCCGTGATCGACGTGTCCATCGCGAGGCGGGCGACCGGCACCGTTCCGGCACCAGCCGGGTCCGACAACCGCACCGACGTTGCCGCGTAGTCGGCGTCCAGCACGGTGGCTCCGGCCACCTCGTTCCAGTCGTGGTCTTCCGCGTCGATCCAGAAGATCGGGACGGCCGGAACACCGAGGTCCTGGTGGACGCGGCGGGCGAGTTTGATCGCCGTGATGGCCTTCAACAGCGTGAAGAGCGGGCCGCCGAAGAGTCCCGCCTGCTGGCCGGTCACGATGGCGACGGTCGATGGATCGCGAAGCAGGTCGGCGGCCGCGCGGGCTTCGGGCGGCGCGCCACGTTTCTGCTGCTGTTCGGTCAGCGCGTCGGCCACCGCGTCGCGGGCGCGGGTCTCCGCGTGCGCCTGGACCCTGGCCACGGCATCCCGCCATGCGGCGGGTTCGGAAGGGTTGCCGGCGAACGCGTCGGCGACACGATCGAAGGCGAACGCATAATCCACGGCAAGACGCCGAAATCCGGGATACTGGCGGATGTCGACGGCGTGCCTGACCGAGGTGACGGATGAGGAGTCCTGTGGCTGTTGCACCAGAAGGTAACTGTCTCAGAGCGTCCCGTGAGTGTCAAGCGTACGAGGGCCGTGCGAGGGCGCTCCGGCGCACTTGGAGGGTTCCGCCGGGCCCGCCTTCCGTGGTAGCATCGCGAAACGCTTGATCCAGACGGACTTGGCTAACTTCGCGACTTCAGCACGGTGACCGCAGGCCACTCTTACTCGCCACCGCCGGCGTTCGGCCGCTTCCGCTTGCTGCACCAGATTGGTGCGGGCGTTCTTGGTCCCGTTTTCCGCACCCACGATCCTGACGAAGATCGCCTCGTGGCGGTCAAGGTCTTCACGCTCGATCTGACGCCCGAGCAGTCCGTCCGGCTCGCCGACGAACTCGGGCAGCTCGTCGATGCGGCGATGCCGATGCGACACGTCGCCGCGCCCATCTCGTCGGGCGTCATCGACACCGTCGCGTACCTGGCCGAGGCGTACGTCTCGGGCGAGTCGCTCGACGCCGCGCTCCGCCAGTACGGGCCGGCGCCGGCGCCCGACGCCGCGCGTCTCGTCAGTCACGTCGCGGACGCCCTCGAAGCCGCCGCGCGTGCGGGCGTGTTCCACGGGAGCCTTCATCCGCGCGACATTCTCGTAACGCCGGGCGAAACGCACCTGACCGGGCTGGGCGTGGCGCAGGCGATCGAGAAGCAGGGCGTGCGCCCGCCGGTCCGCCGGCCGTACGCGGCGCCAGAGCGCGAGTCCGGCGAGGCCTGGGGTTCGCCGGCCGATGTGTTCGCCCTCGCCGCCATCGCCCACGAAGTGCTGACGGGAAAACGAGCCCTCCCGGGCACCGAAGAGCCGTTCCCGGGCCTCGAGGCGCTGAAGGGCTTCGACACCACGCTTCTGCGCGACGCGCTGGACGCGGCCATGGATGTAGACCCGGCCCGCCGGCCGTCGGCGTCCGAATTCGCCGCGGCCTTCGCGGCGAGCCTGGGAGCCGCCGGCGGAGAGACCCCTGCCGCCGGGGCGAAGTCGAAGCGGAGGGCTGCCAGGGCCCGCGCGGTTCCCAAACTGCCCGGCCTCGAAGACCCGTTGTCGGTTCCCGCGGCGGGCATCGTTCCCGACGCGCAGGACGCTGCCCCCGAGGTCGTGCTCGACGCTGTCCCCGAGGTGGTCCTGGATGACGAGCCGCTTCCAGAGACCCTGGACGCCGAGCCGACGATGGCGGGCCCGGGCCCGACCGTCCGCGAGCGCGACGGGGCGGACCTCGTGCTGAACTTCGACCTCGCGCCCGCCGACGCGCTCGCCCGCGAGCCGCTCGTGGCCGACACGACCAGCGACCTGGCCGACCTGCTGATGGCCCAGCCGCCGCCGTCCCGCGTGGCGACGTCACCTGCCGGCTCGTTCGACCTCGTGGCCGTCGCCCCCGAGGCGCCGTCCCCAGGGCCGGCCTTCGAGCCCGAACGGGCTGCAGAGCCCGTGCACGAGCCAGATCCGGAGCCTCTCGCGTCTCCCGTCGACGAACCCGCTCCCCCCCGGCGGGAGCGTGCGCAGACCCGGGACGTCGTCGCGCCGGCGAGGCGAACCCACGGGCCGACCGCCGATGACCTGCGTCCGATCGGCAGCCCGTCGGACGAAGTGCCTCGGGCCATCGACCCGGCCATCGGGGGACGCGGCGGTTCGGCGACGCGTCGTGTGGAGCCGTATCGCCCGCTGCCGCCGAAGCCCCGTCTGCCTGTCATCCCCGTCGCGGCGGGCCTGGCGGCCGGTCTGCTTCTTGGCGGCGTCGTCGGATACTGGCTCGGGGCACGTTCCGTGCCCGCGCCGGTCGCGGCGACGGTGCCTGCGCCGGCGGCTGTCCCGGTGACGCAGATTCCGGAGACGCCGGAACCGATCCCGGTGACCGCGACGGGGGCCACCCCGGAGCCCGCGACGACGACGGCGGTGCCGGTGAATGAACCGCCTGTGGCGACGCCTGTACCGCCCGTCGCGAAACCGGCAGCGCCAAGGGTTCCGGCGACCCGTACCGGGTCGATTACGGTGCGTTCGACGCCGTCGAAGGCGTACGTGTTCGTGGACGGCAAGACGCGAGGGACGACGCCCCGAAGCCTGGCGAAACTGCCGCTCGGCACGTACACCATCCGGGTCACGCACCAGGGGTACCAGGCGTACGAACGCAAGGTCACGCTGACTGCGGCCGAACCGAACGTGCGCCTGAACGTCACGCTGGATCGCCCGCCGACGAGGCCGGCCGCGCCCAAGCCGACGGTTGACGCGCCGGCGGCGGCGCCGTCGAGGCCGGCCGCGGGGGCCGTCGCCCCGTCGACGCAGTCGCCGCTGGTGCAGGCCGCGCAGGTGGCTCAGGGCGTGGGCGCACTCGAAATCGATACGCGGCCGCCGGGCGCGCGGATCCGCCTCGACGGCGCGGCTGTCGGCGTGTCTCCGGCCGTTCTCGACAACGTGAAGGCCGGCACGCACACGCTGCGCCTGGAACTGGACGGCTTCCGCGCGTGGACGACCACGGTCTCCATCAAGGCCGGGACACGAACCCGGATTGCGGCATCCCTGGAAAGGTCATCGACACGGTGAACGCGGTTCTCGCTCTGGAAGATGGGTCCTTGTACGAGGGCTCGGCTGCCGGCGCCGAAGGTGTGGCGTCGGGGGAAGTGGTCTTCAACACGGGCCTCTCGGGGTACCAGGAAATCCTCACGGATCCGTCGTACGCCGGGCAGATGGTCACGATGACGTGCCCGGAGATCGGCAACTACGGCGTCGCGGACGAGGATGCGCGTCGGGCACGTTGCGCGAGTACCTCGTGCGCCATCGCATCGTGGCGATCTCCGACATCGACACCCGGGCGCTCGTGCGCAAACTGCGCTCGGCCGGGGTCATGCGGGGCGTCATCGCGACCGGTGACTGGGACCGCGCCGAACTGGTCGCGAAGGCCAACGCCGTGCCGTCGATGGTGGGAGCGGATCTCGTCAGCGGCGTGACCTGCGCCTCCGCGTTCGACTGGCCGCTGGACGGCGAGGCGACGGGGGACGGTGGTTACACCGTCGAGCCGACACGCCGAGCCGGCCGGCCACTGCGCGTCGCGGCCTACGACTTCGGAATGAAGTGGAACATCCTGCGGCGGTTCGCGGCCTACGGGTGCGCGGTCCGGGTGTATCCCGCGTCGGCGCCGCCCGAGACGCTCCTGGCGTCGAAGCCCGACGGCGTGTTCCTGAGCAATGGCCCCGGCGATCCCGCGGCGCTCGACTACGTGGTCCGTAACGTGCGCGGGATCCTCGACCGCGAGGTCCCGCTCTTCGGCATCTGCCTGGGCCACCAGTTGCTGGCCCTCGCGCTCGGGGCGCGCACGTTCAAACTGAAGTTCGGCCACCGCGGATCGAATCACCCGGTCAAACAGCTCGAGACGGGCCGCGTCGAAATCACGTCGCAGAACCACGGCTTCGCAGTCGACCCGGCGACGTTGCCGGACGGTGCCGTGGTGACGCACCTCAATCTCTACGACCAGACGCTGGAAGGCTTCCGTCACACGAAGAAGCCCGTCTTCAGCGTGCAGTACCACCCAGAGGCGTCCCCGGGACCGCACGACGCGGACTACCTGTTCGGGTTGTTCCTCGCCGAGATGGAGCAGCGGGCGTAGTCATGCCTCTCCGACACGATTTGAAACGCGTGCTCGTCCTGGGCTCCGGCCCGATTGTCATCGGCCAGGCGTGCGAGTTCGACTATTCGGGCGCCCAGGCCTGCAAGGCGCTGCGGGCCGAAGGCCTCGAGGTCGTCCTGGTCAACAGTAACCCAGCGACGATCATGACCGACCCCGGGCTGGCGGATCGCACCTACGTCGAACCGCTGACCCCCGAGATTCTCGAGCAGATCATCGCCAAGGAGAAGCCGGACGCCCTGCTGCCCACGGTGGGCGGCCAGACGGCGCTCAACCTCGCGATCGCGCTGGCGAAGAACGGTGCCCTCGAACGTCACGGCGTCGAGCTGATTGGCGCGTCGGTGCAGGCCATCGACGTGGCGGAAGACCGCCTCAAGTTCCGCGACGCGATGCGCGAGATCGGCATCGACGTGCCGCAGAGCGGGTACGCGCGTTCGATGGAGGATGCCCTCGAGGTCGTGAAGTCGACCGGTTTCCCGGCCATCGTCCGTCCCTCGTTCACGCTGGGCGGCGTCGGCGCGGGCATTGCGTACAACGTCGAGGAATACCACGACATCGTGCGCCGCGGCCTGACGATGAGCCCGGTGCACGAGGTGCTGATCGAAGAGTCGGTCATCGGGTGGAAAGAATTCGAACTCGAGGTCATGCGTGACGCGGCGGACAACTTCGTCGTGGTCTGCTCGATTGAGAACATCGACCCGATGGGCGTGCACACCGGCGACAGCATCACGGTGGCGCCGGCGCTGACGTTGACCGACAAGGAATACCAGCGCATGCGCGACGCCGGGCGGCTGATCATCCGGCGTGTCGGCGTCGAAACGGGCGGGTCGAACATCCAGTTCGCCATCAATCCCGACGACGGGCGGATGGTGGCCATCGAGATGAACCCGCGCGTCTCGCGCTCGTCGGCGCTGGCGTCGAAGGCGACGGGCTTCCCGATTGCCAAGATCGCGGCCAAACTCGCCCTCGGCTATCACCTCGACGAGATCCCGAACGACATCACGAAGCTCACCCCCGCGTCGTTCGAGCCGACGATCGACTACGTGGTCGTGAAGATCCCCCGCTGGAACTTCGAGAAGTTCCCCGAAGCCGACCAGACCCTGACGACGCAGATGAAGTCGGTGGGGGAGGTGATGGCGATCGGGCGCACTTTCAAGGAAGCGTTTCTGAAGGGGTTCCGCTCCCTCGAGATGGGACGGTCGAGCCTGCTGTTCGACGACCCCGTGCTGCGCGACGAGGACGAAGACGGGCTGCGCCAGCAGCTCGTGACGCCGAACGACCGGCGGATGTGGGCGGTCTTCGAGGCGTTCGAGCGCGGATGGACCGTTGAGCTGCTGCACGAACTGACCCACATGGACCCGTGGTTCCTGCGCCAGTTCTCCGACATCGAGGAGGCGCGGCGTGCGGTGCGCGGCACGACGGTCACCGACCTCGACGAGGCCGGGATGGCCGCGCTGAAGCGGACCGGATTCGGTGACGCCCAGCTCGCGATGACCATGGGGACGAGCGAACGGTCGGTGCGTGAACACCGGCACGCGCTGGGGCTGCGCCCGGCCTACAAGCGTATCGACACGTGCGCGGCGGAGTTCGAGTCGTTCACGCCCTACCTGTACGGGACGTACGAGCGGGAGTGTGAATCGGCGCCGGGGCCGCGCAACCGCGTGATCATCCTGGGCAGCGGTCCGAACCGGATCGGCCAGGGCATCGAGTTCGACTACTGCTGCTGTCACGCGGTGTTCGGCCTTCGCGACGAAGGCTTTGAAACCGTGATGGCGAACTGCAACCCGGAGACGGTGTCGACCGACTACGACACCGCGGACCGGCTGTATTTCGAGCCGCTCACGCTCGAAGACGTGCTCGAGGTCGTGGAGCGCGAACGCCGCGGCGGCGGCGACGTGGCGTGCGTCGTGCAGTTCGGCGGGCAGACGCCGCTCAAGCTGTCGCTCGGCCTCCACAATGCCGGCGTGAAGATTCTCGGGACGTCGCCCGATTCGATCGACCTCGCCGAAGACCGCAAACGTTTCTCGGCCCTCCTGCAGGATCTGGACATCCCGCAGCCGCCGAGCGGGACGGCGACGTCGCGGGGCGAAGCCCGCGAGATCGCCGCGTCGATCGGCTATCCGGTCGTCGTGCGTCCGTCGTACGTGCTCGGCGGGCGCGGCATGGCCATCGTCTACGATCCGACGGCCCTCGACCGCTACATGACGACGGCCGTGGATGCGTCGCCGGAACATCCGGTGCTGGTGGACCGGTTCCTCGAAGATGCGTTCGAGCTCGACGTGGACTCGGTGGGTGATTCGGCCGGCGCCGTCGTCATCGGCGGCATCATGGAGCATATCGAGGAGGCCGGTATCCACTCGGGCGACAGTTCGTGCGTGGTGCCCCCGTACCTGGTCGAGGAGCGGCACCTCGATACCATCCGCGATTACACGCGGCGTATCTCGAGGGCTCTCGGCGTCGTCGGCCTGATGAACGCGCAGTACGCGATCAAGGATGGCACCGTGTACGTGCTCGAGGTCAATCCGCGCGCGTCCCGCACGGTGCCGTACCTCTCGAAGGCGACCGGCGTGCCGCTGGCGCGGATCGCGGCGCGGGTGATGGCGGGACGGACCCTGGCGGAACTCGGCCTGACCAGCGACCTCACCGTCGATGGCGTGTTCGTGAAGTCGCCGGTGTTTCCGTTCATCCGGTTCCCGGGCGTCGATACGATCCTGGGCCCGGAAATGAAGTCCACCGGCGAGGTGATGGGCGGGGCCGAGACGTTTGGCGCGGCGTTCGCGAAAGCGTGCCTGTCGACGGGCCAGGAGCTGCCGACCGAAGGCACGGTGTTCATCAGCGTCAACAACTCCGACAAGCCCAACGTGCTGAACGTGGCGCGGGACCTCGCGGAACTCGGCTTCACCTTGATCGCGACCCGCGGCACTGCGGCGTACCTGCGTGCGCACGGTGTGCCGGTGGGAGCGACGTTCAAGGTCAACGAAGGCCGGCCGAATGTGTCCGACCAGGTAGTCAACGGCCAGGTGCAGCTCATCATCAACACGCCGCTCGGCCGGGCGTCGTTCTTCGACGACCGGACGGTGCGTCGGTCGGCGATGCTGCACGGCGTGCCTTGCATCACGACTCTCACCGGGGCCGCGGCGGCGGTGGCCGGCATCCGGGCCTTGCGCAGCCAGAAGCTCGATGTGAAGGCGCTGCAGGACTACCACGCAGAAAACGCCAATCCATAGCGGCGGTCCGTATCGCAGTTTCTGCCCCAGGGGGCCGGCGCCAGCCGGCCCCTGCCGCGTACGGCCCCTTGTTCCTTGCCCCTCCGGGGCCCCCCGTTCCACGTCCCATGCCCCGCGCCCCTGACCCGGGTACGCCCCTTGCCCCGGGGAAGGCATGCGACATCCTGCGCTCCCGCTGTTCCTCGCCCTCCTGGCCGGCGCCGGAGCCGGCTTCGTCATGGATGTGCCACGTGACCTTCTGGGCGCGGTCGCGGTGCTGGGGTGGGTCGCCGCCGCGATCAGCTACGCACACCGCCACACGCCAGGCTGTGTCGGGGCGACGGTGGCGACCGCCGCCCTGTGCGGCGCGGCTCTGAGCGCGCATGCCCTTCACTCCGCCCAGAGGCCGGTGTTGCGCGACACACTGCTCAGGACGGGAGGCACCGGAGCCGTGTCCGACGCCCCGGGTGACCCGCGCTACCTTCATGTGGCACTGACGTCGGACGCGTCATCGGATGCCGACGGGATTCGTGTTGAAGGGGATGTTCGTCTCATCGAACACGGCGGCGCCGCCGTGCGCACGCGCGGAGAGGTCGTGTTGTCGAGCCCGCTGGATCCGGACGAGGCGGTCGAACGGGCGTGGCGCAAGGGCAGGACCGTCCGGCTGCCGGCGTTGCTGCGGCGCCCGTCGCGATTCCTGGATCCCGGAGTGCCAGACCACGAGGTGGCGCTCCTGCGCCGCGGCGTGGCGATGGTCGGCCTGGTCAAGAGCGCACGCCTCGTGGAGGTCGTGGCGATGGGGGACCCGGCCGACGAAGCGGCCGGTGCCGTGCGCGCGTTCACGCGGCGCGCGATCGGCCGCTACGTCGGCTGCCACAGCCCACAGTCGGCCGCCATCGCCAGCGCGATCGTGATTGGCGATCGCAGCGCCCTGGACGATGACGTGGCGGAGCGGCTTCAGGCCGCCGGGACGTACCACGTCCTGGCCATCTCTGGCGGGAACATCGCCATCCTGACGGCGGTCGTGCTCGGCGTGTTCCGCCTGGCCGCCGTCAGGTCGCCGGTGTCGGAATGCGGGGCCTCGACGGTGCTGGTCGCCTACGCGTGGGTGGTCGGCGGCGGCGCGTCGGTGGGGCGCGCGACGGTGATGGCGGTGGTGATGCTGGTGGCGCGTGCGATCGATCACCGCAGCGCCCCCGCCAATGCGCTCGCCGTCGCCGGCCTGCTGACCCTGGCCGCGCGCCCGCTCGTTCCGTACGAGCCCGGCGCGTGGCTGACCTACGGCGCGACGGCCGCGATCGTCGTGGCTGCCGCGAGAATCGGCACCTGGCTGTCGGCGAGACGGTGGTGGTGGCGGGCCCCGCTCGCGCTGCTCGTGGCGTCGGCGGCGGCCGAGGTCGCATTGATGCCGATTGGCGCCTACGTCTTTTCGAGAGTGACGATGGCCGGGTTGCTCGTCAACTTCGCCGCGATCCCGTGTATGACCGTGGTGCAGGTGGCGGCCATGGGGACCGTCGCGGTGGCGGCGATCAGTGATCAGGCCGCGGCGTGGACGGGTTACGTGACGCACCTGGCGGCGGTGGGACTCGTGGACAGCGGAAAGCTGGTGGAGTTGGTGCCCTGGCTGGCCCGGCGTGTGCCCCCGCCGGCGATGGGATGGTTATGGGCGTACTACGCGGCCATCACGGTGGCGCTGCTGACAGCGAATCGAGGTCGACGGTGGCGTCTGGTGAGTGCGTCGGGTGTCGTGGCCGCCGTGACGGTCGCGTGGGTCATCGTGGCGGCTCCGGTCTTCCCTGGCGTCCGCCCCGACCGGGGCGTCCGGGTGACCTTCATCGACGTCGGGCAGGGGGATTCCGCCCTGGTGCAGACGGCGGGTGGGTTTTCGATCCTGGTGGATGCCGGTGGCGCGGGCGGAGGACGATTCGATATCGGCGGCCGGGTCGTGGCTCCGGTCCTGTGGGCCCAGGGCGTGCGGCGGCTGGACGCGCTCGTGGTGACGCACGGCGATCTGGATCACCTCGCGGGAGCCGTGGCGGTCATTCGTGACTTTCGCCCGCGCGAGATTTGGGAGGGGGTGCCGGTCACCGCTCACGCGCCCCTGGTCGAACTGCGTGCGGCAGCCGATGCGGCCGGGGCATCGTGGCGGACGTTGCAGCGCGGAGACACCGTCGTGCGCGACGGGGTGACGCTGACCGCGCTGCACCCGCCGCTCGCAGACTGGGAGCGGCTCCGCGTGCGCAACGATGACTCGGTCGTGCTGGAGGTGCGATGCGGCGAGGTGTCGTTCGTGCTGCCCGGCGATATCGAAGCGTCGGCGGAGGCCACGGTGAGCGAGGCGCTTGGCACCACGCGCCTGCGTGTGCTGGAGGCTCCGCACCACGGCAGCGCGACGTCGAGTGGCGCGGCGTTGATCGGAGGCGCCGCGCCGCGTGTGGGTATCGTGAGTGCGGGAAGGGGGAACCGATACGGGCACCCGCACGCCGCCGTCCTGCAGCGGCTTCAGGCGGCGGGGGCGGACATCTTCCGGACGGACCGCGACGGGGCCATCGTGGCCGGCACCGACGGACGCACGCTGCGGATCGAGACGTTCAGGGGCGATCGGCGGGTGTATCTGGCGGGGCCGCCTGGGCGCGTTCACTGAGTTTCACGCGCGTCCACTCGTCCTCCATCTCCTGGAGCGAGCAGTCCTGGAGCGTCCGGCCCGCGGAGCGCAGCGATGCCTCCATCCGGTCGAAGCGGCGCGTGAACTTGTCGTTGGCCTGCCGCAGCGCGGCTTCGGGTTCGATCCCGAGTGTGCGGGACAGGTTGGCGATGGCGAAGAGCAGGTCGCCCATCTCTTCCTCCGCATCGGCGCCGTTCGACAGGCCGCGTTCGATCGCCTCGCGCAACTCCGCGACTTCTTCTTCGATCTTGGAGACGACGTCCGCAGCACGGTCCCAGTCGAAACCCACGGCCGACGCGCGTGTCCCGATTTCGTAGGCGCGCAGCAACGACGGCAAGGTCCGCGGCACCCCGCCGAGCGTCGTCCGCACCTTGCCGGACGTGCCCGTCTCGGTCGCCTTCATGGCTTCCCACCGGCCGACCACCTCGTCCGGCGTTTCGGGCTTCGGCTGCCCGTCGAGGCGTTCACTGCCGGCCTGCGGCCCGAAGACGTGCGGGTGCCGTCGCACGAGTTTGGCGCTGATGGCCTCGAGCGAGTCGGCCACGGTGAACGAACCGGCCTCAGCGCAGACCTGCGCCAGCAGGACGCCCTCGAACAGGAAGTCGCCCAGTTCTTCGCGCAGCGCCGCCCGGTCGTCGCGGTCGAGGCTCTCGAGCAGTTCGTACGTTTCTTCGAGGACGAACGGCCGGAGCGTCTGGAGCGTCTGCGCCCGATCCCACGGGCAACCCTCGGGGGAACGCAGGTGCGCGACGATCTGGACGAGACGTGCGAAGGCGTCTCCGGCGGTCGTGTGGCTCATGGCCCGTATGCTACCATGCGCGTCTGAGGCCCATCGGGCCGCGCGGAGGAGTGATCGTGGCCGAAGAATCGTCAGGCATTGCGTTTTCCGGGTTCGTCATCTCGCTCGTCACGACGGCGGCCGTCCATTTCGGGGACTACCCGGACCCGGTCACCGGCGAGACCAAGCCGCCCAACCTGGAAGGCGCGGCGCAGATGATCGAGATCCTGGTGATGCTCGAGGCCAAGACCAAGGGCAACCTCACGGCGCAGGAACGGTCGCTGCTCGAGCAGGTGCTGTACGAACTGCGCCTGCGGTACGTGGCGGCGACCGGAGGCACGAGCACCCCGCCGCCTCCCGTCGCGTCGTGAGCGGCGCGACAGGGCGGGTCACCTTCCTCGGCACGGCGACCTCGCACGGCGTGCCGATGATCGGCTGCGCGTGCCCCGTCTGCACGTCGGACGACCCCCGCGACCAGCGGAACCGGCCGTCGATCTACGTCGAACTGCGCGAGGGCGCCCGGGTGTTGGTGGACACGACGCCGGACCTGCGGCGCCAGGCACTCGCGTTCGGCCTCTCGCGCGTCGACGCGATCCTCTTCACGCACTGCCACGCCGATCACGTCATGGGGCTCGACGACGTGCGGCGGTTCAACGCGCTGCAGGACGGCAGCATTCCGTGTTTCGGGGACGCACGGACGCTGGACGAACTGCGCGGCGTCTTCGGCTACATCTTCACGGCGAAGAGCGAAGGCGGCGGGTTGCCGCAGATCACCCTGCACCCGGTCGACGGCCCGTTCACCGTCGGATCGCAGGTGATCGTCCCCGTGCCGGTGATGCACGGGAAACGGGAGATCCTGGGCTACCGCATCGGCACCTTCGCGTATCTCACCGATTGCAGCGGCATCCCCGAGGCGTCGTGGCCGTTGCTCGACGGTGTCGAGACGCTGGTCATCGATGCCTTGCGGCACCGGCCGCATCCCACGCACTTCTCCGTCTCCGAAGCGCTCGCCGTGATCGCGCGGCTCGGACCCGAACGCGCCTACCTGACGCACGTCTGCCACGACCTCGGCCACGCGGCCACGAGCGCCATGCTGCCCGCGGGAGTCGAACTGGCCTACGACGGGC
>CAZJRM010000153.1:0-13723 GCA_964547975.1 uncultured Vicinamibacterales bacterium
GCATGGGGGACATTCTACAGGACAGGGAATAGGGAATAGGCGATAGGGATCAGGGAAAGGAACAGGACAGGGAAAGGGAATAGTGATCAGGGAAGGGGCGAGAGGCGCGAGGGACGAACACTCCGCAGTCGTTCCGCGGCCGTTTCGGCCGTGAGGTCCCGCTGCGGTTCGGCGGTGAGTTCGTATCCCACGAGGAACTTGCGCACCGACGCCGATCGCAGCAGCGGCGGCGCGTACGTCGCGTGGAGCCGCCACCAGGGATGTTCGTGGCCGTCGGTCGGGCGGGCGTGCCAGCCCATCGAGTACGGAAACGACGTCTGGAACAGCGCGTCGTACCGCGTGTTGAGGTCGGCGAGCGCCTCCGCCAGCGCATCCCGTTCTTCGCCGGTCAGCGACGGCAGGTCGTGCACCGGTTGCGTCGGGACCACCATCGTCTCGAAGGGCCAGACGGCCCAGAAGGGCACCATCACCGTCCAGTGAGCGTTGCGGAAGACGAGACGTTCGCCCGACGCCACTTCGGCCTCGAGGTAAGCGCCGAGCAAATCGCGGCCGTGCTGCTCGAAGTACGCGCGCTGGGCCTGGCCGCGCCGGGCGGGATAGAGCGGCACGTGACCCGTCGCCCACACCTGGCAATGCGGGTGCGGGTTGCTGCATCCCATCATCGCGCCCTTGTTCTCGAACACCTGGACGTAGCCGATGTCCGGACGGGCCCCGAGGTCTTCGACCTGCCTGGCCCACGTGTCGATCACGGGCCGGATCTCCGCGGGTGACATCTGCGCCAGCGTCAGGTCGTGGCGGGGCGTGAAGCAGATGACACGGCACACGCCCGTCGCCGGTTCGGCGCGCAGGAGCGGATGCCCCGCATCAGCCGGGCCGGACGACGACAGCAGCGCCGGGTAGTCGTTGTCGAAGACGAAGGTCGTCGTGTACGCGGGATTCCGTTGCCCGTTCGCCCGGGTATTGCCCGGGCACAGGTAACAGCCGGGATCGTACGCCGGCAGCCCGCTGGCCGCCGGCGGCGTGATCGCTCCCTGCCACGGGCGTTCGAGACGGTGGGGCGAACATAGCACCCACTCGTCGAGCAGCGGATTGTACCGGCGGTGCGGCAGCGTGCGGGCGTCTGACATCACCCCATAGGGTAACGCGGCTTACTGCTTCCAGGGCACTTCGATGTGCAGGTCGTGGCCTTCGATGTCTTTGGCCGTCACCGCGACCGCGTGCGGACGCGCCGTGCGCGGGCTGAAGGTAATGCCCGACGAATCCGAGAACTGCGTGAACGCCAGGCTGCGTTTCTCGCCGTTCTCGATGCGCGGCACGCGCACCGAATAGGAGGTGGCCCGCCCCACCGGCAGGACCTCGACCTTGGCATCGACCATGGCACGGCCGGCGCTGTTGATGACCGTGACGTCGAAGCGCGAGATGGCGATCTGGATCTTGTCGGTATCGCCGGACGCTGAATCCGATCCGCAAGCGCCCTGAGAGAGCACCAGCGCGAGCACGACGACGAGGAACGAGAGGCTGACCCGCCGGCCGAAGTACCAGGGCGTCATTGGCGCCGCTCCTTTCGCAGTGGTCCGGGAACCTGCTGGGGGCGCGAGAGAGGTCAGAGTGCCCTGACTCTACGGCGGCGGCGAATGGGAGTCAAGGGGCGCCCGCGGACGAGCCTGTCTGTGTCGCTCAGTCGCCGGCGGGGAGCACCATCGTCACGACGCATCCGCCGCGCGGGCCGGCGGCGGCGTGCACGTGGCCACCGTGCAGGCTCGCGACGCGGCTCGCGACCGCCAGACCCAGCGGGCTGGCGGCCGTTCCCGCCCAGTCTGGCAGCGTGTCCGGAGGCGTCAGCGGCACCCATTCCACGGGCATGGGCACGTCGTCCTGCGAACATTCGATCGCCACCATGCGACTGGCGGGCGGCGTCCGAACCCGGACGCTCAGGGACGCGCCGCCGCCCTTCTGCAGCAGGGCCACCAACGTCCCGAGCATACCCGCCAGGGCGAGCGACAGCAGATGGGTGTCCCCCGACAACGTCCGCGCCTCGTCTACGGTCAAGGCGGTCGTGACCCCAGCGAGGCGGCACTCGGCCTCGAGGCTGCGAAAGGCGCCCTCGATCAGGCTGGCAGGACTGAGGGGTTTCCGCTGGAGGCGGGGTGACGTGCCGCCGAGCACCGTGTAGGCTTCGGCCATCCAGCGCGCGCGGTGAGCTTCGGCACGAACGAGGCTCGCGGCGACGCGTTCGCGCAGCGGGCGGTCTCCGTCCGTCAGCAGGTTCAGGCACGACTCGATCGTCGCCAGGCTGTTGGCCATCTCGCGGGCGGCCCCGGCCGGCAACCCGGCCGGAGACGCGGGGGTGTTCCCCGGTGCCGGCGTGGCGGGCAGCCTGAGGTTCTCGGCCTGCGCCAGCGCGCGTGACCGTTCGTCGTCGACGTCCCAGAGGAGGCACGGGACCTCGGAGAGGCCCGCGGCCGTGGCGGCGGCCAGGCGATTGGCGCCGGCGATCAACTCGAATCGTCCTCGACGCCGGCGGACGACCAGCGGCTGGACGACGCCGAGCGCTCTGATGGAATCGACGAGCGGACGGAGATCGAGATCCCGCCCCGGGTGTTCCGCGTCGATGTCCTTGATCGCGATCGACTGCACCGGGGGCGCGACGGCCCGTGACGTGATCAGGTCGACGTAGTGGGAGTCGGCCCGCATACGGAAGGACGGCGGCAGCCCTTCACGTTCTTCGACCGGGGCCTCGTCCGGGAGCGGCGCCTCGCCGGTGTCCTCGACGAGTTCATCACGAAGGGGAGCGTACGAACGCCTCTGCAGGAAAGCACGACGGTCGAATTCGGACACGGCAACCTCGGCGACGCGCAACAGAGTCTGGGGAACCTGCCTATTCTAGCCCGACTCCCGCGCGCGACACACGCATGTTCACCAAGGTGAAGCTAGAATGTCCTCGTCATGAGCGACCACGGTTTCCCGGACCTCCGCGCGTTCCTCGATCGACTGCGCCGCGATGGCGAACTGGTGACGATTGACGCGGAGGTCGACGCGCGGCTCGAAGCCGCGGAGATCCACCGGCGGGTGATCGCCGCGGGCGGACCCGCGCTCCTCTTCACACGGGTGCGTGGCGCGGCATTCCCGCTCGTGACGAACCTGTTCGGCACCGGACGCCGCGCCGCGCTGGCCTTCGGACCGCGTCCGCTTCACCTCGTGAAGCGCATCGTCGAACTGGCCGAGACGATCCTGCCGCCGTCGCCCGCCAAGCTCTGGGGCGCGCGTGACGTGGCCGGAGAAGCGCTCCGCATCGGATTGCGCCGCGCGCGCCGCGGCCCGGTCACCGACGTCGTCACCGACGATGTGCGTCTCGATCGGTTGCCGGCGTTGACGCTGTGGCCCGACGACGGCGGCCCGTTCGTGACGCTGCCGCTGGTGTACACCGAGCATCCCGAGCGGCCGGGTCACAACCTCGGTATGTACCGCATGCAGGTCTACGACCGATGCACGACAGGGATGCACTGGCAGATCGGCAAGGGGGGCGGATTCCACTACGCCGTGGCCGAGCCGCAGGACCGGCCGCTCCCCGTGACCGTGTTCCTCGGCGGCCCACCCGCCCTGATCCTCTCGGCCATCGCGCCGCTGCCGGAGAACATCCCGGAACTGATGCTGGCGTCACTCATTGCCGGCGAACGCCTGGGGCGCGTGCCTGGCATCGGGCCGCATCCGCTCGTGGCGAACGCCGAGTTCGCCCTGATCGGGTCCGTCGCACCGCACGTGCGGCGGCCGGAGGGACCGTTCGGCGACCACTACGGGTACTACTCGCTTCGCCACGACTACCCCGTGTTCACCGTGGAGCGGATGGCTCACCGGCGTGACGCGATCTACCCGGCCACCGTGGTGGGCAAGCCCCGCCAGGAAGACTTCTTCATCGGTGACCTGCTGCAGGATCTGCTGTCGCCGCTCTTTCCGCTCGTGATGCCCGCCGTGGTAGGGCTGTGGACGTACGGCGAGACCGGATACCACGCCCTCGCGGCCGCGAAGGTGAAACAGCGGTACAAACGCGAGGCGATGGCCTCGGCGTTCCGCATTCTCGGCGAAGGCCAGCTGTCGCTCACGAAGTTCCTGCTCGTGACGGATGGCGCGGTCGACCTGCGCGACTTCCGCGCGACGCTGACGCACGTACTCGAGCGGACGAATCCGGAAACCGATCTCTACGTGTTCTCCAACCTCTCGATGGATACCCTCGACTACACCGGGCCGACTGTCAACGAGGGATCGAAAGGGGTGTGGCTGGGCGTGGGCGAGCAGGTCCGCGACCTGCCACGGGAGTTCCGGGCCGATCGTCTGCCGGCGGGGTGCCGCGACGTGCGCGTGTTCTGCCCGGGTGTCCTGGTGGCCGGCGCGCCACCGTTCGCCGACGACCGCGAGGCCGCGCCCAGGTATGCGTCTGACCCCGCGTTCGCGGGCTGGCCGCTCGTCATCGTGACCGACGACCCGGCGCGCGCGTGCGCCAGCGACATGAACTTCCTCTGGACGACGTTCACGCGGTTCGAGCCCGGCGCCGACATCCACGCGTCAGCGTCTCGAGTGGTGCGGCATCACGTGTCGTACTCGCCGCCCATCGCGATCGACGCGCGCATGAAGCCCTGGTATCCGAAGGAAGTCTCGTGCGATCCCGAGACCGCCACGCTCGTGTCACGCCGATGGAAGGAGTACTTCCCGGGCGGCGGCGTCGAGATGGGAGACTCGGAGAGGGGACACCTCACGTAGGGAGTAGGGATTGGGGAATAGGGATAGGGAATAGGGAATTCAGCGGGTCCTCACTCCGGCTCGCTCGTCGGACCGAGGGGGCTGGCGAGACGCCAGCCCCTTCGCGCGCGGCCGTTGTGCCTGAAGCCTGAAGCCGCAGGCCGCGAGCCGCAAGCCGTGAGCCGCGAGCCGCAAGCCGTGAGCCGCAAGCCGCAGGCCGCGAGCCGCAAGCCGTGAGCCTGCTTACTGATGCAGATACACGTCCCAGCCGAGATACTTCGAGAACGCCTCGTGCACGGCCTTCGCGCTCTGCGACAGTGACAGCGCGGTGTGGTGCTCGAACCCCTTCTCGCAGATGTGCCGCAGCAGCACCTGGAAGTTCGGGATCCGTACGACGCCGTATCCGCCGAACGTCAGCAACGTATCGTCGGTCGCCTCGCCTTCGCCCACGTACGCGAGGATCTTGCCGTTGAGGTCGTCCGTGGACACGCGGCAGTAGGTGATGGGGCTCTTGCGCACGCGGCCTTCGATCGTGCCGAACGTGTTCGCCCGGCCCACCGTTCCCGCGATGATGGCCTGGTAACTCATGACCGGCACCGTCTTCTGCGTCTCGAAGATATCCTTCGGCAGGTTCGAGCAGTGGAACACGACACCCTTGTCGGGGTCGTCGCCGTAGTTGTTGTTCCAGTCGACGAGGGCCGCGGGCGTGTTCGACGCCAGGCGCAGCGCATACATCCCCACCAGGCCGGCGATGTCCGTCTCACAGGCCGACGGCGCCAGGCTGTTGCTCATCATGCTCATCAGCGTGCAGGGCACGACGCCGTAGAATTCTTCCATCGACGTCCAGCACTGGACCGCGGTCGCCGCGAGGCGCTGGGATGCCATCCACTCGTCGATGACGACGCCGAGGCGGGCCATCTTCACCACGGACTCGTTGGGCACGCCGCCGGTGGGGACGTAGCCGGCGACCTGCGCCACCTTGGCCTCCAGCCTCGGGTCGGCGGCCTCGAGCTTCGACGCCTTGCCGAACAACTCCGACAGGTCCAGCGTCTCCACGGAGATTCCCGCCCGCTCGAGCAGCTTCTCGCTGTAGCGCACGGTGTTGAACGCGGCCGGCCTGGCGCCGAGCGCGCCGAAGCGGACGTTGCGCAACCCCGTGACCACGCGGCAGGTTGCCATGAACTGGCGGAGGTCCTCGCGGAACTCCTGGCCGGTCGGATCCACGGTGTGGCTGCGCGTGAGCGTGAACGGGATACCGTATTGCAGCAGGTTGTTGCAGGCCGACATCTTCCCGCAGAACGAGTCGCGGCGGTCGGCAATCGTCATCAGGCCCGGCTGGTCGGGGAACGCCTGGACGAGGACCGGCACGTTCAGGCCGGCCCACCGCAGGGCGTTCGAGATGGCCCGCTCATCGCCGAAGTTCGGCAGCGTGATGACGACGCCCGCGATCCGGTCCCGGTGCTGCTTGAACAGCTCCGCGCACTTCGTGGCATCGTCCAGCGACTCGATGCTGCCATTCTTCGTGTCGGTCGGCGCGAGCGCCACCACCTCAGCCCCTTCCGACTCCAGGACGTCGATCATGGTCCGGCGTCCGGACTCGCAGAGGTGGTCGGGGAAGAACCCACGGTTGCCGACGATGAGACCCAGCACGAGCTTGTTCATGATGCCTCCAGATGCGGCCGCTGCGGTGGCACGCGCGGCCGGTCCGCTCCTCTGCGGCCGGACGCGCGTTGCGGTATCATGCAGCGCGGTGGCTAGTGTAAACGCTTACGTAACTCCACGGCAACCTGCCCCGAAGGATTGACTCATGAGACCAGCGTTCACCATCGGCGTCGATTACGGCACCAATTCCGTTCGCGCCGTCGTCGTCGACTGCCGGGACGGCCGCACGGTCGGCACGCACGTGTTCAACTACCCGAGCGGCGACCAGGGCATTCTGCTCGATTCGCGTGACCCCCACCTGGCCCGGCAGCACCCGGGTGACTACCTGGAAGGGCTGCGCGAATCCGTGCGGGGGGCGCTGGCGCAGGCGGCCGCGGCACCGGGTTTCTCGGCGGCGGATGTCGTGGGCATCGGCGTCGACACGACGGGATCGACGCCCATCCCGGTCGACGAGCAGAACCGCGCGCTGGCCCTGGACCCCCGCTTCAGGAACCACCTCGCGGCGCAGGCCTGGCTCTGGAAGGACCACACCGGCGCGGCCGAAGCGGCGGCCATCACGGCCACGGCCGCGGCGCACGCGCCGCAGTACCTCGAGCCGATTGGCGGCACGTACTCGTCAGAGTGGTTCTGGTCGAAGATCTGGCATTGCCTGAAGGTGGCTCCGGAGGTGTTCGATGCTGCCTGCAGCTGGGTCGAGCTGGCGGACTTCGTGCCGGCGGCGCTGGCGGGGGTCACGCGCCCGGCGGACATCCAGCGCTGCGTGTGCGCGGCCGGGCACAAGGCGCTCTACTCGGATACCTGGGGTGGCCTGCCCGACAAGGCGTTCCTGGCCCGGCTCGATCCGAAGCTGGCTGACCTGCGCGACCGGCTCTTCGACAAGGCGTACGCGCCCGATCGTCCGGCCGGCCGGCTGACGAAGACCTGGGCGGACGCGCTCGGCCTGACCGAAGGGCTCGTGATCGCGATGGGCGGCTTCGACGCGCACTACGGGGCCGTCGGTGCCGGCGTGAAGACCGGGACCCTGGTGAAAATCATCGGGACCTCGACGTGCGACTGCGCGATTGCGCCGGCGTCGGGACCGGTGGCCAACGTTCCTGGCATATGCGGCATCGTCAACGGGTCGATTATGCCGGGGTACCACGGGATCGAAGCCGGGCAGTCGGCCGTCGGTGACCTGTTGAAGTGGTGGGTCGAACGGGTGTGTGAAGGCGACGAGGCCCTGCACCTCCAGTTGACCGCGCAGGCCTCGGCGCTGAAACCGGGGGAATCGGGGCTCGTCGCCCTCGATTGGAACAACGGCAATCGGACGATCCTCGTGGATCCGCGCCTCTCGGGGCTCATCGTTGGCCAGACGCTGCACACGACCCGCGCCGAGATTTACCGCGCGCTCATCGAGGCGACGGCGTTCGGTGCGCGGGCGATCATCGAGCGGATGACCTCGTACGGCGTGCCGGTCGATCGTGTGGTGTGTTGCGGCGGCATCGCCGAGAAGAACGACCTGTTCATGCAGGTGTACGCCGACGTGCTCGGCCACCCGATGCTGACGGCAGGGTCGCCGCAGACGCCGGCGCTGGGCGCGGCCGTGTCGGCTGCGGTGGCGGCGGGGTGCCACGGGAGCTTCGAAATCGCGCAGGAGGCGATGACGAAGCCGGGCACGCGGCAGTTCACACCGGATCCCGCGGCGCGCGCGGTGTACGATGAGCTGTACGGGATCTACCGGGAACTGCACGACACGTTTGGCGGAATCGAGGGCGCGCGCGCGGACCTGGGTACCGTGATGAAGCGGTTGCTGGCGTTGCGCGACCGAGTGACCGCGTGACACGAGTCGTGCCGGGCTTCAGCCCTGCCGGTGCGGTGGCGGCGTGATCGTCGTGGGGCAGGGCTTCGGCCCTGCCTGACACGGGGCCGGCTGAAGCCGGCCCCCACGGGGAAGCCGGCCCGACGGGTTCGGAAAGCAGTCAGGTGTTTCATGGGTGAAGCAGCACTTCGTTTGCGGGTCCACCGCGCCAACATGGCGCTGGCATCAACCGGCCTCGTGACCGGCACGTTCGGCAACGTGTCCGGCGCCGACTTCGATCACGGCGTCATGCTGATCAAGCCGAGCGGCGTGCCGTACGAACGGCTGAAGCCGGCCGACCTGGTGCCCGTGTCGCTCGAGACGGGCGCCGTGCTGGAAGGGACGCTCAGACCTTCGTCCGACACGCCGACGCACCTGGAGCTGTATCGCGCCTTCAAGTGCGGCGGTGTCGTGCACACGCACTCGCCGCTGGCGACGTCGTTCGCCCAGGCACGGCGGGCGATTCAGTGCCTCGGGACGACCCACGCCGACTACTTCCGCGCGGCCGTGCCGGTGACGCGGCCGATGACGCAGGAGGAAGTCGAGACCGACTACGAGCGCAACACCGGCCTCGTGATTATCGAGACCTTCCGTACGCTGGGGTTGTCTCCGGAAGACGTGTCCGCCGCGCTCGTGGCGAATCACGGTCCGTTCGTGTGGTCGGTGGATGCCGAAGCGGCCGTCGAGAAGGCCGCGATCCTCGAGTACCTCGCGCGGCTGAATCTCGTGACGCACCAGCTGACCGACCACGACACCGCGCCGGATCCGTACCTCATCGACAAGCACTACCGGCGAAAACACGGCGCTAACGCGTACTACGGGCAGTCGTAGCCCTTCACCTCGAAGTCGAACTCGCGGGTGGCCTGCGGAGGTTCCCCGGGGACGGCGGCCGCCACGCGCAGTCGATACAGGCCCGGCGCCAACCGGTCCAGGGGCAGGCGTTCGCGGAACGCCGCTTCTCCGCCCGGCCCGAGTGTGAGTGCCGGTGATCCGGCCGTCGTCCAGACGGTGACCTGATCCGGGGCCCCCACGATCGTGGCCGTGAGCTGCACGGCGCCCGCGCCCGCCGCCGTTCCCCGGTACACGCGGGCGTACGCCCACATCTCGTCGGAGGGCGCGAACGTGCGCCGCAGGCTTGGCGTGAACGGCACGATCGGCGAGATGGCGTCCGCGTGCGCGATCGCGATCGGGCGCGCGGCCGCTTTCTGCTCGAGCACGAGGCCGCTCAACGACAGGGGCGCGCGCGCGAAGTCCGGGACGGTCAGGTCCACATACACGCTGCCGCTCTGCGCGGCCCGTTCGCTGCGGACGCCGAGGCGAAGCTGGTACTGACCCGGCGGCAGCGCAATCCGCGCGCACAACTGGTAGCGGCCGTCTCCGAGCGCGACGGTCTTTGCCGCGTCCAGGTGCAGTCGGGCCGCGGTTTGGCTGGCCAGGCGCACCCGCTCGCCCGGTTCGAGCGCCACGATCGCCAGGTCGGCGCGCTCGGCGAACGCCTTGCCGCGCTCGGCCGGCACGAATGCCGCCGATGCGGCTTCCAGCACCACCGCCACGTCGTGCGCCTTGTTCGACGCGCTGCGGAATGGCGCCGCGCCGGCGCGCAACGAGAGGTCGGTCTTCGGCAGCAGTCCTTTGACGCTCCCTGCGGCGTCGGCCGCAGCGCTAACCGGGGCCGCGGTCGTCTTCTCGCCGAGGTCCCCTGCCCAGTAACCCCTGCGCGCGCGGACCGTCACACCCGGGCGCGTCGTGCGCACCTCAATGCGGCGGAATCCGTGCCACGGGTTGCCCGCGAGTTGCGCCAGCGCGTTCTTCACCGTGTTGCGATCGGGCAGATCGGCCGCGAAGCCAACCAGGTAGTAGCTGCCCGTGTCGCTCAGGATTCGCTCGACCGTGTCGGCAGGATCGGCGCCGCCCGCCGCAAAACCGCCCGTCTGCCGACTCAACGCGCCGAGTGTATTAGGAACCGCCGGATCCTGTTCGGCCGGCGCGCCTTCAGCGTCCTGCGGGGCGAGGCCCCCCGCACCAATCGAGTACATCGCGACATTCGCGCGCCGCGCCGCCGTCATGGCCCTGATCACGTCGAGTTCGACGTCGATCCCCGGACTGGCTCCCGGCGTGAACAGGCGTCCGGCCGGTCCCTGTCCGACGTAGACTAGCGCCTTGCGCCGATGGGCGATTCCGGCCAGGTGCGCGCAGACCTCGCGGATCATCACGAGCGGCCGCGCCCGTTCGAATTCGCCCTGGACGTTCGCAGACGCCACCTCGGCCACCGCCCGCTCCGGCCGATCATCGAGATCCGCGAACTCCGGCAGCCCGATCTCCCGAGGATTCCTCCGGGCGATGCGCGCGCTCGTGGCCGAAAAGCGCTCGATGGCCTGGAGCACCGCCGCATGGTTGGTCGAAAACTCCCGGGCGCCCTGTTTCTGCAAGCTCATCAAGAGCACGGCCACTTGATCCTGCGGCCCCAGTTGCTCGATGAGCCGGCGCGCGGCGGCCTGCACCTGCGTTGTCCGGTCTCGCGGCGTATGCACGTCGTCGAGAATCAGGAAGAGCAGACGTCCCTCCAGCGTGCCCGTGTTGGTGGCGATGTCACGCGCCAGCGGCGGGTGCGGCCGCAGCACCGGCAAAGCGACGCGCGCGAACGACACGATGGCCCGCGGGCGGTCGTCTTCGAACACCAGGAACTCATCCTGGCGAAGATCGGTGACCGGGCGATTCGAGGCGTCGGTCGCGACGAGATCGACTTCCACGACATCGACGCGGGTCTTGAAGACGGGATCCTGCGGCGTGGCCAGCAGCGTGGCCCCGCAGGCCAGCAGGAGCGGAAGCATGCGTCGGAGGATCGGGGTCGCTCCCATGCGGCGTCCGGGCGGGCGCCCGGCTTCCCGTTCCGCTATCGCCTGCCCGTGACGACCGCGGCGCCGTCCGTGGCGGTGCACAGGTACACCGCGGGCGTATGACCGGTCTTCGCCGCGTAACGCGCGGCCACTTCGGCGGTGAAGGCCGGGCCGTCCGCGGCGCGTACGAGGGCGACCGCACAGCCGCCGAACCCCGCGCCGGTCATCCGGGCGCCGAGGCATCCGACTTCTCGCGCGATCTCGACCATTGTGTCGAGCGCCGGGCTCGAGACATCGAAGTCGTCGCGCAGGCTCACATGGCTGTCGTTCATCAGCCGGCCGAGTTCGGCCGAGTGGCCGGCCGTCATCGCGTCGGCGGCATCTTCGGTGCGCGCGTTTTCCGTCACGACGTGGCGCGCCCGCCGCACGGTTTCCTGGTCGAGCGTCGCGCTCTCGTTCGTGAAGCGCTTGACCGACACGTCACGCAGTGCCTTGACGCCGAACGCCTTCGCGGCCACTTCGCAGCGGGCTCGGCGTTCGTTGTAGGCCGAGGTCACCAGTTCCCGCCGCGTGCCGGTGTCGAGCACCGCGACCGCCGTGCCGGGCGGGAGCGGGACGGCCCGGGTACACAGCGATCGGCAGTCGATGAGCACCGCGTGTCCCGCGACGCCCACGCCGGAGATGAGCTGGTCCATGATGCCGCAGTTCACGCCGACCCACTGGTTCTCGGCGCGCTGGGCCGCCAGCGCGACCTCCGCAGGTTTCCATTCACCGCCGGATACCGCCACGAACGCGCGAGCGGCGGCCATCTCGACCGCGGCCGACGACGAGAGCCCGGCGCCGAGCGGAATGTCGCCCGTCATGACACCTTCGAATCCCCGCAGCCGATCGCCGCGTTCGCCGAGGGCCCACGCGACACCCTTGATGTACTCCAGCCAGCCCGGCTGACCACGTTCGAAGCCGTCGAGCGAGAACGAACCCCAGTCGCCGAAATCGACCGAGAAGATCCGCACGTGGCGTTCGGTCGAGGGACGCAGCGCGATCCAGACCGCGAGATCGATCGCCAGCGGAAGCACGAAGCCGTCGTTGTAATCGGTATGTTCGCCGATGAGATTCACGCGGCCGGGGGCGCGGACGACGAGCGCGGGATCGGACGAGAACGACGCGCGAAACGCGGCGACGGCACGGTCATACACGGCGGACACTCCAGGCCGCCCTGCGGCAGGCGGCAACCGTGCGCGACCGATTCGCGATCGCGCCACGCGGCATGATACTCCCGGCCGGCGGAGAGCGACAACGGACGGCGGACCCGCCGGGCGCGGGATCGCTGCGCGTCCGGTCCGAGTCTGGGGTATTGTTGAAACCGCTATCATCGGGAGTACCGCAGCCATGACCTACTTCATCGGAATCGACGTGTCGACCACGGCCACCAAAGCCCTCCTCTGCGATGCGCGGGGGACGGTCGTGGCGGTCTCCTCTCAGGAATACGGCTTCGAGACCCCTCAGCCGCTCTGGAGCGAGCAGCATCCGTCGCTCTGGTGGGACGGGGCGGTGGGCGCCATCCGCGGCGTGCTGGCGTCGGCCGGCATCGACGGGGCGCAGGTGTCGGGCGTGGGACTGACGGGGCAGATGCACGGACTCGTGATCCTCGACGAACACCATGAGGTGCTCCGACCGTCGATCCTGTGGAACGATCAGCGCACGGCGGCGGAATGCGACGAGATCCGGCGCCGCGTTGGTGCCCAGCGCCTGATCGACGTCACGGGCAACGACGCGCTGACAGGTTTCACGGCGCCGAAGATCCTCTGGGTCCGCAACAACGAGCCGGCCGTCTACGCGCGCATCCGCCACGTGCTGCTGCCGAAAGACTACGTGCGGCTTCGCCTGACGGGCGCATACGCCATGGACGTCGCCGACGGCGCGGGCACGCTGCTCGTGGATCTGCGCGCGCGCGACTGGTCGGACGAGGTGTTGTCCGCGCTCGAGATCCCGCGCGCGTGGATGCCTCCGCTCCACGAAGGGCCGGCCATCACGGGGCGGCTGACGGCCGAGGCGGCGGCGGTCACCGGGCTGAAGGCCGGGACCCCGATCGTGGCGGGCGGTGGCGACCAGGCGGCCCAGGCCGTCGGCGTGGGCGCCGTCCGCGAAGGCATCGTGGCCTTGACGCTCGGCACGTCCGGCGTCGTCTTCGCGACGACGAACGCGCCGCGCGTCGAGCCGCGCGGCCGCCTGCACGCGTTCTGCCACGCGGTGCCCGGCCGCTGGCACCTCATGGGCGTGATGTTGTCGGCGGCAGGCAGCCTGCGGTGGTACCGCGATACGCTCGCGCCGGGCATGGCCTATCCGGACCTGCTTGCGCCGGCGGCGGCCATCGAGCCCGGGAGCGAAGGCCTGCTGTTCCTGCCGTATCTCACCGGCGAACGGACGCCGCATCCGGATCCCCTGGCGCGTGGCGCGTTCGTCGGCCTGACGGTTCGGCACACGAAGGCGCACATGACCCGCGCGGTCCTCGAAGGCGTGGCGTTCGGGTTGCGTGACGGGTTCGATCTCATGAATGGCGCGGGCCTGCCCGCGGTCGAGCAGGTGCGCGTGTCGGGTGGCGGCGCGCGCAGCGCGTTGTGGCAGCAGATCCTCGCCGACGTGCTCGGCGCGG
>CAZJRM010000154.1:0-13616 GCA_964547975.1 uncultured Vicinamibacterales bacterium
CTGAACCGACTTTGCCACCGGAACCTCCGACCGGCCGGAGCCGCGGCGCGGGTGCAGCGTCTCGGACTCGCCTGCGGGGACGGCCGTCGCCGTGGCGGCGACGGGCGTGGGAAGACGGCCGAGGGGCCGCCCCTGTCGCCATTATGGCACACCCGCCGGTGCAGGTTTGACACCACGGGCACGCGATGATAGAAACCGTGCGCCCGAAGGAGCGCGGCCCATTCCGACGATTCGTTTCCTCCCGCACGAGCGCAGCACCCGGATCGACACGCCCGACGACCTCTTCACCGTCGCGGCCGCGTGCGACATCGTTGTCGACCATCCGTGCGGCGGCACGGGTTCGTGCGGTCGCTGCCGCGTGCGGGTGACGGGCGATGCGGAGGTGCCGGTCACTCCCGAAGACCTCGCGGTGCTGGACGCGGCGGAGATTGCGCTCGGGTGGCGCCTGGGGTGCCACCTGATCCTGTCGAACGACGCCACCGTCGAACTGGGCGCGTTCGCCGTGTCGGCGCGAGCGAAGTCGTTCGGCCCTCAGTCGCTGGTGCTTGGCGACCGGGAGGTCGTGCCGGGTATGCCGGGACGTCTCGGGCTTGCGGTTGACATCGGAACAACGACGCTGGCGGCCGCCCTGATCGAACTGGAGTCCGGCGACGTCCTGGCGTCTCGCACCCAGGTCAACCCGCAGGTCGGCATGGGCGCCGACGTGATGAGCCGAATTGCGTGCGCGACCGCCTCTGCCGACGCGAGACGCGCCATGACGTCAGCGGTCCGACGGGCCGTTGCCGATCTCGCCGCCCTCCTCGCGGCGGACGCCGGGGCAGCGGTGGACGACGTGGCGGGCCTGGCGGTCGTCGGGAACCCGACGATGACGCACCTGTGGCTCGGCCTGGACGTCGCGTCGCTCGGCGTCGCTCCGTACCAGGGGACCGTGTACGGCGCCCTCCAGGTGTCCGCTCGTGCCGTGGAGTGCCCGGCGCACGCGGCGGCGATCGCGCACGTGCTGCCCGGACTGCGGGCGCACGTCGGCGCGGACGCGATCGGCGCCGCGGTCGCGGCGGGCGTCGATCGGGCGGAGGGCGCCACCCTCCTGCTCGACCTTGGCACGAACTCCGAAGTGGTGCTGCGCGCCGGCGGGCGCGTGTATGCCGCGTCGACCGCGGCCGGCCCGGCCTTCGAGGGGCGGGCCATCTCCTGCGGCATGCGGGCGGAAGAGGGGGCCATCGACGCCGTCCGGATCGCCGATGACGGCCATCTGGTGACGCGGACCATCGGCCACGCCCGTCCACGTGGCGTGTGCGGATCCGGGCTGATGGACGCAGTCGCGGAACTCGCCCGCATCGGGGTACTCGATGCGCGCGGACGGTTCCGCCCGGAAGGAGGGCTCGCCTCCGGGGTTCGTGACCGCATCGTCACGCGGCCGTGGGGCCGCGGGTTCCTGCTGGCCGGCGCGGGGGCTTCGGAGGTGGTGATCCGCGCTGGCGACACGCGACAGTAGCAGTTGGCCGCCGCGTCGGTTCGCGCTGGCACGACCGTCCTGCTCGCGGAAGCGGGGATCCAGGCCCGCGATCTCGACGCGGTGTTCGTGGCCGGCAACTTCGGGTTCTTCGCCCGCAAGTCCAGCCTGGCCCGGCTCGGGATTGTTCCAGAAGTCGGGCTGGAGCGTGTACAGTTGGTGGGCAATACGGCGGGGCTCGCCGCGCGGCTGGCGTTACTGGACGGACGGTTTCGGCGACGCGCGGAATCCCTGGCCGCCGCGGCCTCGTTCGTCGATCTCGGACAACGGCCGGCGTACGCCGACGCGCTGGTGTCGGCCCTTTCGTCCCCCTTCGTGGAGCCGGTATGACTTTGCTCGAACTCGTCGCAGAGCGCATCGTCGTGCTCGATGGTGCCATGGGGACCGAACTCCAGGCGCGTGGCCTTCCGCCCGGAGAGTCGGGTGACTGGTGGTCGGTCGCGCATCCCGACCGGGTGAAACCGGTCCATCAGGCGTATCTCGACGCCGGCAGCGATGCCGTCACGACCAACTCGTTCGGCGCAAACGTGTGGGTGCTCGATCGTTACGGGTACGCCGATCGGGTCGAGGCCGTGAACCGCGCGGCCGCCCGCCTGGCGTCCGAGGTGATCGGCCCGGACCGGTTCGTCCTCGGTGACATCGGCCCCTCGGGGGTCCTCGTCGAGCCGCTCGGGCCAGCGTCGGTCGAACAACTCCGGCACGAGTTCGGGCGCCAGGCGGCGGCGCTCATCGACGGCGGTGCCCACGGCCTCATCGTCGAGACGATGAGCGATCTGCAGGAGGCGTCGGTGGCGGTCGCCGCGGCGCGTGCCGCGGGGGGCACGTGCGTGATTGGCAGCATGACGTTCAGTCCGCTCCCGAACGGCCGTCTTCGCACGATGATGGGGATCGCGCCCGAGACGGCGGCGCGGGAACTTCGCGCGGCCGGTGCGGATATCGTCGGCGTGAACTGCGGCGCGCACATGAGTTTCGATGCGTGCGCCGAAGCGGTCCGGCTGATGCGCGGCGCGTGTGACGCGCCCATCCTCGTCATGCCGAACGCCGGCGCGCCGCGTGTCGAAGGCGGACGGGCGATCTACGATCTCTCGCCCGCGCAGTTCGCGGAGGGCATGCGCGTCGTCATCGAGGCGGGCGCGGCGCTGGTCGGCGGGTGCTGCGGAACCACACCGGCCCACATCGCTGCGCTCAGGCGCTCGCTGGGCGTGTGACCGGTGCCGGGGGATGACCAAGGAGCCACGATGGCGCACGACGTACTGAGACAACTGACGCAGGCGGTCGACGAAGGGGATCGGGCTGGCGCCGCGGCGCTGGCGCGCCAGGCGCTGGAGGCCGGCATCCCGGCCCAGGACATCCTCAACGACGGCCTGCTGCCGGGCATGCGCGTGGTCGGCGACAAGTTCGCCGAAGGCGAGTACTTCCTCCCCGACATGCTCGTGGCCGCCGCGAGCATGAAAGCGGCGATGGCTGTGCTCGACCCGGCGCTCAAGGCCAGCGAGACGCCGATGACCGTCAAGAGCCGGGTCGTCATCGGCACCGTGCGCGGCGATATCCACGAGATCGGCAAGTCGCTCGTCGCGACCCTGCTCGGTGCCAACGGTTTCGAGGTCATCGACCTCGGCGTGGACGTGCCCGCGGAGCGGTTTGTGGAGACGGTGGCGTCGAGCGGCGCCGGGCTCGTGGGACTCTCCGCGCTGCTGACGACGACCATGGGCGCGCAGAAGACCGTGATCGAGGCCCTGTCGGCGGCCGGACTTCGGGACCGCGTCAAGATCATGGTGGGCGGGGCGCCGGTGACCGAGAAGTGGGCGGCGGAGATTGGCGCCGACGGCTACGCCGGGGATGCCGTGTCGGCCGTCGCGCTGGCGCAGCGCCTGTCGCCCGCTCCGACCGCGGCCTGACGGATCAGCCCAGCGCGATCGTGTCGAGTTCGTCGCGATTCAGGACGACGAAGCCGTCCTTGTCTGTCCGCACGATGTGTTCCTTGCCCCAGCGGCTCATGATGCGGATGCAGGTCTCAATCGTCGTACCGGTGAGATCCGCCAGTTCCTGCCGCGACAGCGGGGACGCGATGAACAGCCCGCCTCGATCCTGGGTGCCCTGGTCGGCCGCCATCTTCAGGAACAACCGCGCGAAGCGTGGCTCCACGCGTCCGCCGGACAAGTCCGCGACACGGTTCGTCAGTTCCACCAGGCGCATGTTCAGCCCGGCGAGCAGCCCTCGCACGAGCGACGGATGCTGTTCGAGGAGGGTGAAGAAAGCCTGGCGAGGAATGAACAGGCAGGTGGTGCTGTCGAGGGCCATGGCCGACGCCGGAAATGGCCGACCTTCGTAGACGGCCACCGCGCCGAGCGGGTCGCCAGTGCCGAACACCTCGAGGATGACGTCCTTGCCCGCAGGCGTCATCTTGAAGACCTTGACCCGTCCCCTGGCCACCACGCAGAAAAACTCGGGCGTGTCGCCTTCGCTGAAGATGAGATCGCCGCGGACGTAGTCGCGGACGCTCGTCACGTCCGCCACGCGCCGGCGATCGTCCGGTGACAGCCTTCGGAAAACCGGGATGGTCCGGAAACAGGCTTCGATGTCGGGCGCCATGTGCGTCGATCATAGCCGAAGCCGGGACGAGGGTCACCCGCGACGGCGCGGTCGCGCGCGTCAGCGGCCGTCCGGAATACGACCGTGAAACAGCTCCGCGACCGCGACGGTCGAGCCCGAGCGGGCATCGGGATCCGCGGCCCTCGACGTCTTGCCCGAGTGGGCGATCAGGTGCGAGTTGTGCGGCGTCCGGATCTCTTCGACACGGGTGTAGAGGGCCGATGCGGCGCTCGTCCATGCTCCTGTGTGGTGGTCCGTGACGTACGCGATCGTGCCGGGCTTGATGTCGGGTTCACGCGCGAGGAATCCGACCAGGCACTCGATGTCATCGAAGAAGATCGGAGCCGCCCCGGGCTCGACCAGCTGGGCGGCGAACTCCGGGCGCGACACCGCCTGCTGGCAGAGGCCGCAGAGGGAGCCGGCATCCAGCGGAACGGCCTTGGGGGCCGTGTCGCAGGCGGCGATGACCAGGACGAGCGGCAACCAGAGCGAGTAACGCATGTGATCTCTCCGCGCGCGTTCCAATGGTGGAGGCAAACGAGTTGAATAGCAAGCCTGATGCCGGCGTCCGACGCGGCCTGCCGGATCCCACCGGGTTCCACCCGAGCGGGGCGGGGTGGTGCATAATGTCGGCGTATGCGACTCAACGCGTGTGAGCTCGAAATCGACCTCTTCTGCCGGGGCATGCGGGTCCCGGACTCGGTCTCGCTCGAGGGGGCGCGGGGAATCTCCCGCACCAGGGCCGGACTCGGATCGGGCCTCGAGATTGTCATTCCGACAGATTCCTGGCTCAAAGACGAGGTGTGGGCGAATGTGCCGGTCGTCGAAGCCTTCGCCAGGACCTCGCCGTACGTCCTCGAGGGATCGCCCGCCGGCGGCTATCTGGTGAAGAACGAGGCGGACGGCGAGACGTACCCGGTGCGGATTCCCGGTGAGCCCGCGTGGTATTCCCGACTGACGACCCGGGAGATTCCGATGAACCAGATCGGCGTCCTCCAGGGCACGTACCTGGGCGTCTACGTGAACATGGTGTGCACATTCTGGAATTACGATCCCGCGCTCAACTGTCGTTTTTGCACGACCGGCCAGAACGTGGGGGAGAGCGAAGTCGCCGACAAGTCCGTGTCGGACATCGTCGAGGTGGCGCGTGCGGCCCGGGACGAGTCCGGGGTGACGTTCATCCACTTCAACGGCGGATTCCAGGGGACCCGGGGTATCCAGTTCACGGAACCGTACGTGCGTGCGATCAAGGAGAATGTCGGCTTGCTCGTCGGGGTCCAACTGGCCCCCGAGAAGGACTTCAGTCGCTACGACCGCCTGATCGACCTGGGCGTCGACCATCTCTCGTTCTGCGTCGAGTTCTGGAATGCGGACTGGTTCAAGAAGATCTGCCCTGGCAAGGACCGGATGCTCGGGCAGAAGCTGTTTTTCGACGCGATGGAGTACTGCGCGAAACGGATGCCGCGCGGTGCGGTGTCCGGAGAACTCATTGCCGGCATCGAGCCCGTCGAAGACACGCTGGCGGCCATCGACTACGTGGCGGCTATGGGCGCGTTCCCGACCGTTTGCGTGTTCCGGCCCACGGTTGGCGCCGACATGCAGGACTGGCCTCCTCCGAAGTACGAGGACATGCGCCGCGTGATGGCGCACGTCTACGATGCCTGCCGGCGGAACTGGATACCCATCGGAGCGGCGCCCAACATCGAGGTCAGCATCGTCGTGAATCCTGACGACGCCGCCATGCTGGCGCCCCGAAACGCGGGGTTCTGGGCGTTTGAGGCGTATCGCCGCGCGGCGCGAGTCGTCGCCGCGCCGTTGTTCCGCTGGAAGAAGCGGCCCCGGCGAGTTTCCGGCACGTTCGACGGAGGAACGGCGGGAGGCGGCGCCGCTAAGGGGCCGCAGGCGGCTGCCTGACCTCTCTATCTCGTGCCACGGTCTGACAGTCTGGCACCATGATTGCGTCGGTGACGCACAGGTGCCGGAGTCCTGCATGATCGACCGTGAAAAAGTCCTCGCCGTCCTCCACAAGCGGTTTCCCGGCGCGGGAGCCGACCAGGTGGCGGCCGCCGCCAACGCGATCGTGGGCCTTGAAGACGAGTGGGTGGACGTGACCGAGCGTGAAGCGGCATTCGGGTACCACTTCTCCGTGCAGTGCGGCGAAATCTGCCTGCTGGCGGAAGAAGCCCAGCGTGGATCTGAACTGCGGGTGTTCGTCAGGCGCGCACCGAAGCCTTGACGACTGACGGCAACTCGGCAGCGAAGACGCCCGGAACGGCGCAAAGTGACGATCTCTCGACGGCGGCAGGCGGAAACCTCACGATTCTGGCCAGATATTGATTGGCATCCCTGTTGCTTATAAATGGAGTGTCATGGGTTCTGACATTCGGTGTGAGGGCCCGTGGACTGGATATGAGTTGTGAACGCAACGACTTCGCCGCTCGGGGGGCTCGCGCATAGGATTCCTCTTATACCCACCGCGATCGGTCAGCCCATGAAACGACCGGTCGTGCAGACCCGCTATACCAATACCTTCCCGACCCTTTTTCCACAGGGCGACCCCTCCGAGCGGCAGGTCGTTTGCGAACGATAACTGGGTGGTGCACGGCGCGTCTCCAGGACGCGCCTGCGCGCCGCCTCCCCCCGATTCCAGCCTGAGGTCAGTGCCATGAGAACCGAGCGCATGCCGTGGACGTGCCGGTGGAGCGAGTTCCGCCCGACAACGTCGTCGCCGATGTGGATGGACCAGTGGATGTCCCAGTGGAGCTGTCTCATCGAGCGCCGCCCCGAGTCCGCACCGCATCTGGACCGCTGCGCGGATTGCGAGCGCTGGGAGACTCGTGACGAACGCGCCGGCCAGCCCGCGCGCGACCGTGAGGCGTGACACCAGGCGTCATCGGGTTCCCGCCCGTCCCGTTTTCATCCATACTGTTGTGACGTCTCGCACGCATCGGAGCCGTCTCCGTGGCGTCCGTGTCGGCCTGTCGGGGCCGTGCGTCCGCCTGTCGGAGACAGGAGTGCGCTCATGAATCGTGTCCTGCTGGTATGTCTGTGCGCGGCCTTCGTGATGGCCGGACACGGCAGCGCGGCTGCGGGAGATCCGCCCAAGCCGCCGACGAACGACGACTGCCTCATGTGTCACGGTGACGCGTCGGCGGCCCGGGCCGACGGCCGGTCCGTCGCCGTGACCGCCGAGACGTTCGGCGGGTCGATTCACGGACTCTCGGGCGTGGCGTGCGTCGACTGTCACCGCGACCTGGCGGCCCAGGCCGAGTGGCCGCACGCGGAGAAGCTGAAGCCCGCCCAGTGTGCGACGTGTCACGAGCCGGCCGTCACGCTCTACGAGAAGGGCATTCACGCGCAGGCCAGGCGCAGCGGCGGCAATCTGGTGGCGGCCACCTGCGCCGATTGTCACGGGAGCCACGACATTCTTCCGAAGACCGAGCCCGCGTCCCGCACGCACCACATGCGGCTCATCGAGACCTGCGGCAAGTGCCACGGGAACGAAGAGATCATCAAGCGGGGGCGTATCGCGATTGGCAACGTCGTGGATCTCTACCGGGACAGCATCCACGGCCGGGCGCTGCTCAAGAGCGGCCTGACCGTCGCGCCGACCTGCAACGATTGCCACAGCAGTCACGACATCCGCGTCAAGAAGGATCCGGAGAGCCGCGTCTACCGCACCGCGATTCCCGACACGTGCGGCAAGTGTCACGAGGGGATCGCGCGTGAGTACGGCCAGGGGGTTCACGGCCAGCAGGTCGCGAAGGGCAGCCCGCTCGCGCCGGTCTGTTCGGATTGCCATAGCGCCCATCAGATTCGGCGGGCGGAAGTCGAATCATGGCGTCTCGAGGTGGTGCAGGAGTGCGGCACCTGTCACGAGCAGTCGGCCAAGACGTTCGCGGACACGTTTCACGGCCAGGTCACGAGCCTGGGCTTCACCCGCGTGGCCGCCTGCGCCGACTGTCACGGGGCCCACGCGATCTTCCCGACGTCGGATCCGCGTTCGGCGGTGGCTCCGAAGAACCTCACCGCGACCTGCCAGAAGTGTCACGAAGGCGCGACCGAGAGTTTCGCGAAGTTCGACCCGCATGCCGACCCGCACAATCGCGAACGTAACGCCTTGCTCTACTACACCACGCGGTTCATGCAGATGCTGCTGGCGGGCGTCTTCACCTTCTTCGGGATCCATACCGCCCTGTGGTTCGGACGCAGCATGCAGTTGAAAGCGAGCGAGAAGCTCCGGCGTCGCCAGCCGCGTGACGAGGAGGACGGAGAATGACCGCCCACATCGCGGCCGGCACGCTCCCCGGGCATCACACCCATTTCCGCCGCTTCAGCCGTGCCGATCGCGTGCTGCATGCCCTCCTGATGTTCAGCTTCCTCGGCCTTGCGCTGACCGGATTGCCGCTCCTCTTCGCGCACGAGGGCTGGGCCGGGACGCTGGCGCGGTTCTTCGGCGGCTTCCAGTCGGCGGGCCTGATTCACCGCGCGTGCGCGCTGCTGATGATCGGCGTGTTCACGACCCACGTCGGGCGTATCTGGCACCGGCTGTTCGTCCGCAAGGATCTGTCGATCCTCTGGGGGCCCTCGTCTATGGTGCCGCAGCCGCGGGACTTCTTCGAATTGGTGGCCCACCTGAAGTGGTTCGTCGGTCTCGGGCCGCAGCCCAGGTTCGACCACTTCACCTACTGGGAGAAGTTCGACTACTGGGCCGTGTTCTGGGGCATGGGCATCATCGGGGGATCGGGCCTGATGTTGTGGTTCCCCGAGACCTTCGCCAGGGTCGTGCCGGGGTGGGTGTTCAACATCGCGATGGTGGTTCACGGCGAAGAAGCCCTGCTGGCGGTCGTGTTCATTTTCACGGTGCATTTCTTCAACGGGCACCTGCGACCGGAGAAGTTTCCGATGGACTCCGTCATCTTCACCGGCCGCGTTACGGTGAAGGAGATGGAGGAGGAGCGGCCGGACGAACTGGCCCGCCTCGCGGCCGCCGGCCGTGTGGCCGACCTGTCCTGCGAGGCCGCGCCGACGTGGGTGTATCGATTCGGGCGCACGCTCGGCACCGTGGCGGTGGTCCTGGGCCTGCTGATGGTCGCGTTGATTATCTACGCGTTTCTGAACTGATCCGTCCGGGCCCCCGGAGGGGGATCGCATGGTTGATACATCGGGTCGTTTTTCCCTGTACCGGAACGGAGTCACCATCTTCGGCGCCGCGCTCACCACGACGGGCGCGCTGCTGTTCGTGACCTTCTTCCTGTTCGAGATCTTCGGCTACCACGGCAACCCGTACACCGGCTTGCTGTTCTTCCTCATCTTCCCGTCGCTGTTCGTGGCCGGGCTCGTGATCATGCCCGTCGGGGTGTGGATGGAGCGCCGGCAGCGGGCCGCGGGCAAAGGCCCATGGCAGTGGCCGAAGATCGACTTCGGGGAACCCGTCCAGCGGCGGGCCGCCGTGGTCTTCTTCACGATGTCGCTGTTGAACGTGCTCATCGTGGCCGTGGCGGCGTACAAGGGCGTCGAATACATGGACTCTCCGCAGTTCTGCGGACAACTGTGCCACGAGGTGATGGAACCCGAGTGGGCCGGTTATCAGGGCGGCACGCACGCCCGTGTCGCCTGCGTCCAGTGCCACATCGGGCCCGGGGCGCCGTGGTTCGTGCAGGCCAAGTTGTCGGGGCTGCGGCAGGTCTACGCGGTCACGTTCAATACCCATTCGCGCCCGATTCCGTCTCCGGTGCACAACCTGCGCCCGGCGCGCGACACCTGCGAGCAGTGCCACTGGCCCGAGAAGTTCCACGGCGACAAGGTCCGCGTCATCAAAGAGTACGGAGACGACGAAACCAACACGGAATCGGTGACGACGTTGCGGATGCATATCGGCGGGATCGCGCCGGGCGTCGGCGTCGCCAGCGGCATCCACTGGCACGTCAGCCAGGCGAACCGTATCGAGTACATCACGACGGACGAGAAGCGGCAGGAGATCCCGTACGTCAAGCTCATCAACGCCCAGGGGCAGGAAACGGTGTATCGCGCCGAGGGCGTCACCGACGACCAGCTCGCCAGGGGCGAACGCCGGACGCTCGATTGTGTCGATTGCCACAATCGTCCGGCGCACACGTTCGCGCAGTCGGCGGAGCGGGCGGTGGATGACGCCATCACGGCCGGAGCGATCGATCGGTCGTTGCCGTTCGTCCGGAGAGAGGCGGTGCGGGTTCTGAAGGTGAGCTACGCGACGAAGGACGCCGCGATGAAGGGGATTGCGGACGGGCTGACGACGTACTTCCAGGGCAACCACCCGAACGTGCCGGCAGCGGCGGTGAAGCAGGCGGTGGCGACCACGCAGTCGTTGTATTCGCGCAACGTGTTCCCGCCGATGAAGGTGACGTGGGGGAGTTACGTGAACAACGTGGGCCACGCCGCGTTCCCGGGGTGTTTCCGGTGTCACGACGAGAAACACGCGACGAAGGACGGGAAGGTGATCTCCCAGGACTGCGGCCTGTGTCACACGATGGAATAGGTGGACCATTCGGCCGGATGGATCCAATCTTCCGACGGGGCGCCGATTTTTCGGCGCCCCGTTGACTTTCTAGGACGTGATTTCGGCACCCGATGAAGTATTCAACGGCACATTTCGCGAAACTGCTGAACAATGCTTCAGGTCCGGCACGAGTGTTCTGACGCCAACGTCGGGCACCGCCCTTGCAAGTCCGACCGCGGACCTCGGTGTTGACCGCGGTCGTTTTCTGGGACCTCACCGGTCGCATTTGCCGGTGAATTTGAGGGGGTAGGTTGGACGACCTACCGGTCCCAGTCGTGAGAGGACATCCTCAAGGAGCACGCCATGCATTCTCTTTGCAAGACCCTCGTGCGCGGGGTCGCTCTCGCCGGGCTGATGGCCGCCTGGTTGGGCGCGACGGCCGCGGCGTCGGCCGCGACGCCAGGCAAGGTGCCGGCGAAATCGCCGGCGATCCAGGCACAGGGCGAATTCGCCGGGTCGGACACCTGCCTCGGCTGCCACGAAGACAAGGCCGCGTCGGTCAAGGCCGGCCCGCACTCCAAAGCCTACAATCCGAAGACTCCCGCGTCGACACAGGGCTGCGAGAGCTGCCACGGGGCGGGGAAGGCGCACGTCGAAGCCGGCGGCGACAAGTCCAAGATCGCCTCGGTCAAAGCGATGACGGCCAGCCAGGTCAGCGACACCTGCACGAGCTGTCACGACCGCAAGGCGCACGCCCTCTGGGCCGGCAGCCAGCACGACAACCGCGACGTGGGCTGCGCGACCTGCCACAGCATTCACGCGCCGAAGGGGGCGAAGAACCTGAAGGCGAAGAGTGAAGCCGAGTTGTGCGCCTCCTGCCATCGCGCGGTGGTCAACAAGCAGACCCGCTTCAACCACATGCCCGTTCGCGAAGGCAAGCTGAGCTGCGCGACCTGCCACAACGTGCACGGCAGCTCCAACCAGAAGTTGCTCAAGGCCGGCACCACGGTCGACGAAAGCTGCACCAGCTGCCACACCGAGAAACGCGGCCCGTACCTGTGGGAACACGCGCCGGTGGCCGACAGCTGCGTCACCTGCCACGACCCGCACGGCTCGAACAACGATCGCATGCTCGTCGCCAAGCAGCCGTTCCTCTGCCAGCGCTGCCACGTCACGTCGCGCCATCCTCCCACGGTCTACGATGGCTACCTGCTGAAGAACTCGCAGAACGCCAACAAGATCTACGGCCGTTCCTGCGTCGTGTGCCACCAGATGGTCCACGGTTCGAATTCGCCGAACGGCAAGATGTTCTTGCGCTAAGTGAGGAGGATGCGATGCGCAACAGAGTGATGAGTGTGACTGCGGCGCTCCTGCTCGCCTCCGCGACGGTCGCGATGGCGCAGAACGCCGAGAAGGGGTCGGCGTCGACGCCGAACTCCGGTTCCGTGGACATCGGGTTCCGCACGTCGTCGGTTACCGGCGACGAGGCCCGTTTCGAGCGGTACCGCGATCTCCGCAACGGGGCCTACACGAATATCGTGTTCGGCCGCGACACCGAGAAGTACACGTTCAATCTCGAAGCCCAGAACGTCGGCTACCACGATCAGCACTACGCGATGGACTACGCGAACAGCCGTCTGACGTTCGCGGTCCTCTGGGATTCGACGCCGCTGAACTACTGCTACAACTGCTCGACGCCGTGGGTGACGTCCGGCAACAACGTCTGGACGCTCGACACGGCGGCCCGGACGGCGATCCAGAGCAAGGTGCCGGGCGTGATCGGCATCCCGAACAACTACCTGACGAACCAGGGCGTGTCGATCTATCGGGCGATCGCCCGCCCGTTCGAGATCCAGCAGCGCCGCGACACGGCGGGCGGGACTCTGTCGTTCGACGCGACGCCGGACCTCGGGGTCACCGTCGGGTTCACGACCACCCACAAGACGGGGCACCAGCCGTTCGGCATGTCGTTCGCCTTCAACAACGGCAACGAACTGCCGATGGCCCTGGACAACCGGACGAACGACCTGTCGGTGGCCGTCGAATGGGCCAAGCCGCAGGGCATGTTCCGCGTGGCGCTCGACCACTCGATGTTCACGAACCAGTTCGACGCGGTCGAGTGGGACAACCCGCTGCGGGCCACGGACTTCAACAACGGCCTGCTGCCGCCCAGCGGCCCGTTCGATCCGAGCGGGTACAGCAACGGCAACGGCCCGGCCCGCGGGCGGATCTCGTCCTTCCCGGACAGCACGATGACGACGGTGAGCTTCATGGGGCTCTACAAGTTCCCGCACCGGACGTCCATCAACGGCACCCTCCAGGTGTCGGACATGAGCCAGAACGACACGTTGATCCCGTGGACGACAAACGCCGTGATCAACACGCCGACGGTCTGGGCCGCGTTCCCCGAACTTGCTTCGCTCGAGCGCGAGACGGCCGAACAGAAGGTACGGGCCCTGAACGCGCTCGTGAACTTCTCCTCCCGGCCCAACCGCCTGGTCGGGTTCAACGTCAAGTACCGCCACAACACGCACGCGAACGTGTCCCGGTTGTTCAACGCCACCGAGTACGTGCGGTTCGACGCGGTGCCTGAGGAGACGGGGTCCGAGACGCATCCGCACAGCATCGTGCGCGATACCGTGGACGCCTCGGTGTCCTTCAGCCTGCCGCGGATGACGACGTTCCGTGTCGGGTACGGCTACGACAACTTCAACCGCACGGGGCGCGCGCACAACGACGTGCGCGACCAGGCGCTGCGCGCGACGCTCGACATGGTGGGCAACCAGTACCTGTCGGTCCGCGCCGGCTACGAATTCGTCAACCGGAAGGGCTTCGGCTTCTCGATCCATGCGATCGAAGAGGGCGGCGGCCAGCCGGGGCTGCGCTTCTACGACGAGGCGGATCGGGATCGGAACCGCGCGAACGTCCTCGTGACGGTCACGCCGACCGACTACATCGACCTGACCGGCTCGGTGACCTACGGCAAGGACGAATACGGCGGTCCCGGCCTCGAGTTCGGCCTGCTCGACAACA
>CAZJRM010000155.1:0-5433 GCA_964547975.1 uncultured Vicinamibacterales bacterium
TGATGTAGTGGCCGAACACCTTCGACACGCCGTACGGGCTGCGCGGGTAGAACGGCGTCAACTCGGTCTGCGGCACCTCGCGGACCTTGCCGAACATCTCGGACGAGGAGGCCTGGTAGAACTTGATCTTCGAGTTGACGCGGCGGATGGCTTCCAGCACCCGCGTGACGCCCTGGGCGTTGAACTCGCCGGTCAGCAGAGGCTGATCCCACGACGCGGGCACGAAGGACATGGCCGCGAGGTTGTAGAATTCGTCGGGTTCGACATCTTCGATGAGCCGGGTCAGCGACATTTCGTCCAGCAGGTCGGCCGGGCGCAGGGTGACCCTGTCGAGCAGGTGCTCGATCCGGTCGAAATTGGGCTGGCTGAGGCGACGGATGACGCCAGTCACTTCATAGCCCTTTTCGAGCAGCAACTCGGCGAGATACGATCCGTCCTGCCCCGTGATTCCGGTAATGACTGCGCGCTTGGACATGCGGACAAACCCCTCTGGCTTAGAACTACTTATCTTACCCCAGGAGGTCCGGGACGGTGGAGTCGATTGACGCGGCGGTCGTCGGCGGAGGCGCGGTGGGCCTGGCATGCGCGGCGGCCCTGGCGCGCACCGGCCTGTCCGTGTGCCTGATCGAGCGGCACCCTCGGATGGGTCAGGACACGAGCACGCACAACAGCGGCGTCATCCACGCCGGCATCTACTACCCGCCGGGGTCGCTGAAAGCGCGGCTGTGCGTGGACGGCGCGCGCCGTCTCTACGACTTCTGCGCCGCCCGTGGCGTCCCCCACCGCCGGTGCGGCAAGCTCATCGTCGCGGTGGACGAGCCGGAACTCGCGGGTCTCGCGACGCTGAAGGCCCGGGGCGACGAGAACGGCGTCGAGGGCCTGGAACTGGTCGACCGCTCGTTCATCCGGCGCCGCGAGCCCCACGTCGGCGGGATCGCCGGCCTTTTCTCGCCCAACACCGGCATCGTCGAGCCTGAAGCCCTGGTGAAGGCGCTGGCCCGCGAGTGCGAAGCCGCAGGCGCGTACCTGCTGCCGGGCACGACGCTCGTCGGCGCGTCCGCGCACGGCGGGGGGATCCTGCTGAAGACGGGCGTCGAAGAGATTCTCGCGCGAACCGTCGTCAATGCCGCGGGACTGTATGCAGACGATGTGTCGTCGATGCTGGACGGCGAGCCCTACCGCATCTACCCGTGCCGCGGCGAGTACGCCGAACTGGCACCGTCGCGATGCCACTGGGTCAACGCGCTCGTGTATCCCCTGCCGAACGCGTCGGGGCACGGCCTCGGCGTGCACCTCACCAAGACGACCTGGGGCAGCGTGCTGCTGGGGCCGACGGTGCGCCATCGCGACGGGAAGGAAGACTACGAGCGGGACCGGATGCCGATCGAGGAGTTCCTCGAGCCGACGCGGAGGTTGTTGCCAGAGACGACGCTGGCGGACCTGCAGCCCGGCGGCGTCGGCATGCGCCCGAACCCGTATCCCGCCGACGTCAGCTTCGGCGACTTCATCATCGGGCGCGACACGCGCAACCCGCGGGTGATCCAGGCGGGCGGCATCAACTCGCCGGGGCTGACGGCGTGCCTCGCGATAGGAGAGATGGTCGCGGCGCTGGCATGACGTGGCGCAGGGCTATCAGCCCTGCGGGCGACGGCAGGGCTGACCTGTCCTGAGCGCAGTCGAAGGAAGCCCTGCCCCACATCTATCTCCCCGGCCCCCGCCCCGGCCCCCGGCGTGCCCCCGGCGCTGGCGTTCCTCGTCCGACTCTGCCATTATCGTTCTCTGGGCAGCCACACGAGTTCGAGCGACATCCGGGGACGCTCGCGCGACACTCGTCGCGCGGGAGACCGGCAGGAGAGTCGTTTACCCGATCGGGAGCACACGCCGTGACACATCGACGACGTTGGCCGGTAACGCTGGGGCTGGTGATCGCGTGCGCCTCGATGGCGGGGCCGGGGGCGCTGGGCGCCGCGTCCGGCCAGTCCGCGCAGGCCCCGGTCTTCCGCTCGGGTGTGGAACTGATCACCGTGGACGTCACGGTGGTCGATCGAACCGGGAGTCCCATCCGCGACTTGCGCCCAGACCAGTTCCGGGTGGCCATCGACGGCAAGCCCCGCAGGGTCGTCTCGGCCGACCTCGTGGAATACGCGGCTGGCACCCCTGCCGACGAACTGACGACGTCGATTGGGCCGAAGGCGACCTATAGTTCGAACGACTCGCCGGTGGCCTCGGCGGCGCCAGGGAGGCTGGTCTTCCTCGCCGTCGATCAGGGCAGCTTCAGGCCCATGGCCGGCCGCGCGGCGACCGATGCCGCCAGCCGTTTCCTCAGCCGGCTCCAGCCGCAGGATCGCGTCGGCCTCATCGTGTTTCCCACCCCCGGACCGTCACTGGCGCCGTCGACCGATCGCACCGCCGTGCGGGCGGCGCTCGACCGGATTGTCGGCTCGGCCGAAACACTTCGTTCCACGCGAGGTGTCAGGCGGCTGAGCCTCGCCGAGAGCGTCGACATCGACGAGAAGGACGAAACGACCCTCGCGTTCGTCGTCGGTCGTGAGTGCCGCGGTTTGTCCGGTTCGGAACTGCAGATCTGCACGGACGAGGTGACGTTCGAGGCGCGGGACATCGCCGCGCTGGCCCAGCGGCAGGCCATGCAGACGCTCAGTGGCCTGAATGCCGCGATCGCGGCGCTGGCGCGCATTCCCGAGCGCAAGACCATCGTCCTGCTCAGCGCGGGCATGCCGTCGTCGGATCGCATCGGCAAGCTGGACCAGCACGCCGACATCGCAGCCATCGGACGGCAGGCGGCCGCGGCCAACGCCAACATCTTCGTCCTGCACGTCGACAATTCGTTTCTCGAAGCGTTCTCGGCCTCCGAGCGGTTCACGAGTTCGACGATGGTGCGCGATCAGCTCATGCTGCGGGGCGGCCTCGAGACGATGGCCAGCGCCAGCGGCGGGTCACTCTTCACGGTCGTCACCGGCGCCGACAGCGCGTTCGAACGTGTCGTCAAGGAGACGGCCGCCTCGTACGTGCTGGCCGTCGAGCCCGCCGAGGGCGACCGGAACGGCAGGCCGCACACGATTCGTGTCGCGGTGGACGCGCCAGGGACGCAGGTGCGCAGCCGTCGCGAGTTCGTCATGGTGCCGACGTCCGCCGAGCCGGAGGCACCCGCGGTGCGCCTCGCCGCCGCGCTGCAGGCTCAGCGACTGTCGACGGATCTCCCGATTGGCGTGTCGACGCACGTCCTGGGACAGACGGACGGCGGCGAGGTCCGGGTCCTGTTGACCGCGTACGTCGGTCGCGGGCTCACCGCACCGATCGAGGTCGAGGCGGCGTATTCACTGACGGACCCGTCCGGCCGCGCGGTGGGTAGCTCGACGGAGAAACGGCAGCTCACGCTCGCCCGGGCGAGCGATACGGGCGCCGCGTCCTACGTGACGGCCTTCGGGGTGAAGCCCGGGGACTACCTGCTCAGGCTGGCGTTCATCGACGCCTCGGGCCGGCTGGGCAGCGTGGAGCACTGGTTCTCGGCCGCGATGGCGCAGGGCGAGGACGTGAGACTCGGCGACTTGCTGCTGCTCGACCCGGTGGCCACCCCCGGCCAGGACCTCGCGCCGCTGACCGACGGCCGCGTGCGCAGCCGGGCTCTGGCAACCTACATCGAGATCTACCCGCGGAGAACCGACACGCCTGTGTCGGCCGTGACGATCAGCGTGTCGGATCGGCCCGACGGCCCGGCCCTGCTGGTTGAGACGGCGGTGCTGAACAAGAAGGAATCCGGCAGCGGCCTCATTGCCGAGGCGCTGCTCAACCTCGCGTTCCTGCCGCCGGGCGACTACTTCGCGAGGGCTGCCGTGTACGACGGCGCGCATCGGCTCGCAGGACGGCACCAGCCGGTTCGGGTGGAACGAGGGACGAGGTAGGGTAGGGCTTTCGGCTCGCGGCTCGCGACTCGCGGCTGGCGGCTATCGGCTATCGGCTCGCGACTCGCGGCTGGCGGCTGGCACGCTTCGGGGTGTGGGGCAGGGCTTCAGCCCTGCCATTCCCCCGCGGCCAGTCCATCAGGCGCCGATGTCACCTCACTCCGGCCGGCGGATTCGACGGCGATCTCGCGAGGAGCGCCTCCGTGTCCGGCGCGTGAAGGCCATGACCGAAGAACGCGGCCCGGATGGCCGTATGGTACTCGCGGTCCAGTTCGAGCCGATGCCCGCCGCGCACGGCCAGGAAGCGGCCATCGGGATAAGCGCTCGCGATCGCCCTTCCAATCTCGGTGGAGAACACGACATCGTCAAGCCCCGAGACGACCAGGACCTCGCCCCCATAGCACCCGCGGTCGAGCCGTAGTTCCGGAACCGGCACGTCGGCAGCGAGGTACTCCGCCAGCACCTCCGATGCCCAGGAATACACCAAGGACACGTCCTTGTGGGACGTCGTGGCGTGGCGCCGCAGGTCGCCCCCGAGCAACTCGTACATCCGTACTTTCGTCGCATCTGCGGCCGGCGTGTCCAGGAACGCGCGGTTCAACTGCCAGCTCAGGCGCGGGTGCAGCCGGTACCAGAGATACGGGAACGGGTTGTGGCCGAGCAGCCCGCGGATCACGCGCCGCGCGGCCGCGATGCCGTCCTGCCCGTCGCGCCCGAGCTGGAAGAGCAGGTATGTGAGGCTCGGCGGCGATACGCCGCGCGTCCGCATCACGTCGGCGAGCGCCGCCGCGGCGGCCGGGTCGAGGTCGGCGTAGCGGCGGGCGTAGTCCCACCCTCGTTCGCGGGCGAGGTCCGGCGCTCCCGTCGATGCAAGCAGGACGCGCGACACGTGATGGCCGTATCGCTGCAGGTACTGCTGCGCGAGCACGCCAGCGCCCGAGGCCGCGAAGATCATGATTCGCCCGTCGGGAGCGAGCAGCCGCTTCTGGATCATGTCGAGGCGCACGCGCTCGATGTCCTCCACGCGCTGGGCGGAGCCATAGAGGTGCATCGCGCGGCGGAGGTCGACCCTGCCTGCCGGGTAGACTTCGGGGAAGAGCGTCGGACTGTGCCCGCGGTGCCCGATGAGCACGTACGAATGGCCGGGAAGCTGCGCTTCGAAGAAGGAGAAGCCCGACTCCGGCGAGACCAGTTCCATCTGTCCGTCGGTGAGGAAGAAGACGACCGGACCGCCGGGCTGGAAGTTCGGGCTCAGGAGGTAGAAGTCGCGGAAGAGGCCACCGGCCGGATTCGTGTGGTCCAGCGGGAGGTTGAGGTACCGGTGCCGCGCGTCGGGCGGCATCCCGGGGTAGGTCGCACCGAGCGCCAGCCGCGACGTTGGAGCCGTCCGGATCGCGCGCCAGGCGTCGTAGCCAAGCCAGCCACCCACGAGCACGGCGAGCCCGAGGAGTGACAACAGGATCCGCGCGAACGGTCGCCTTGTCGATGTTCGGGTCATGGCGCCAAGGTCAGT
>CAZJRM010000155.1:5533-13475 GCA_964547975.1 uncultured Vicinamibacterales bacterium
CCCGGCACTGCGGCTGTCACGCTGCAAACCAGAAGGCCGGGCTGAAGCCCGGCGCTACGTCTGGGAGAGCCCGGCGCGACGCCTCAGAGAGCCCCGCGCGACGCCTGCATCACACCCGCAGCGTGCGCGCCAGCGCGTCCTGCCAGGTCGGCATCGCGAAACCGGCCCGCGCGAGTTTCGCGTTCGACAACGCGCAGTACCGCGGACGCGGTGCCGCCAGCTTCGCCTCCCCCATCGTCATCACGCGGAGCGTCGGCGCCACGCCAAGCTGCCGCGCCGCTTCGCGCGCAACCACTTCCCACGTCGCGTGGCCGCTGTTGACGCAGTGATAGATGCCGCACGCCGGGCGCGCGTCGAGCAGCCACGCCGTCGCTCGCGCGATGTCACCCACGTGACTCGGTGACACGGTGCGATCGCCGAACACCGCGACTTCGCGGCCCGCACGCAATCCGCCCACAATCTTCGCCAGGCTGCTCCGCTCCGCGTGGGCGCCGCTCGCCCCGAACAGGCTCTCGACACGCAGGACGTACGCATCCGGGGCCTCGAGCGCCAGCCACTCGCCCAGCAGCTTCGACGCCGCATACACGCTCTGCGGATTCGGCGCATCGTCTTCGAGGTAGGGCGTCGTCGTGTTGCCGTCGAACACGAAGTCGCTGCTGTAGTGGACGCACACCGCGCCGACATCCGCGGCCGCCCGCGCCAGGCTGCCGGCGGCGAAGCCGTTGATGTCGAGCGCCTCGCGCGGATGCGTTTCGGCCGCGTCCACCGCGTTGTAACTCGCGCAGTTCAACACCGCCGACGGACGCGTCGCCCCGAGCGCGCTCCGCACCGCGCCATCGTCTGTCACGTCGAGCTCGCGCCGCGTCAGTGCGACGACGCGGTCCGCGCCGAGCACCTGCACGAGCGCCTCGGCCAGCTGCGCGCCCGCCCCCGTGATGACGATCGGCTGCGCCATCAGGACGCCTGCCCGGCGAGGAACGCCTTCATCTTCTCATCGTCGAACACGCCTTCCCAGCGCGCGACGACCACCGTCGAGATGCAGTTGCCAACCACGTTGACCGCCGTGCGGCCCATGTCCATCACCTGGTCGATGCCCAGCAGGATGGCCGCACCTTCGAGCGGGAGACCGAACTGGGTCAGCGTCGCCGTCAGGACGACGAGCGCGGCGCGGGGCACGCCCGCGACGCCCTTGCTGGTCAGCATCAGCGTCAGCATCATGAAGAGCTGGTGGCCGAACGTCAGCTCGATGCCCGCCAGCTGCGCCACGAAGACGCTCGCCAGCGAGAGGTACAGCGTCGTACCGTCGAGATTGAAACTGTAGCCCGTCGGCAGCACGAACCCGACGATGTTCTTCGGAACGCCGAAACGTTCCATGACCTCGAGCGCCTTGGGCAGGGCGGCTTCGCTGCTGGCGGTGGTGAACGCGATGAGGAACGGCTCACGCACCGCGCTCAGGAACTTCAGGAACGGCACGCGCACGATCATCGACACGCCACCGAGGACCACCAGCACGAAGACGGCGAGCCCGCCGTACATCAGCAGGACGAGCTTCCCGAGCGTGTAGAGGATGCCGAGACCCTTGTCGCCGACGGTATAGGCGATGGCGGCCATGACGCCGAGCGGCGCGAACTTCATGACGTAGCCGGTGAACTTGAACATCGCCTGCGCCACGCTCTCGAGCACGTCGATGACCGGCTTGCCCTTCTCACCAATGGCCGCCACGGCAATCCCGAAGAACGTCGAAAAGACGACCAGCTGCAGGATGTCGTTCTTCGCCATCGCGTCGATGACGGACGTCGGGAAGAGGTGCAGGAAGATGTCCCAGGGCCCCTGCTGCTTCGTGGCCAGGGCCGCCAGGTCGGCGGTGTTCGCACCCACCGTCATGGCGACACCGCTGCCCGGCTGGAACCAGTTGACGAGGGCCAGGCCCCAGAAGAGCGCGATGGTCGTCGCCACCTCGAAGTAGATGATTGCCTTGAGCCCGATGCGCCCCATCGCCTTCATGTCGCCGGTGCCCGCGATCCCGACGACGAGCGTGGAGAAGAGCAGGGGCGCGATGATCATCTTGATCATCTTGAGGAAGGCGTCGGCGAGCGGCTTGATGTCCTTGCCGAGCCACGGCCAGACGTAGCCGATCGTGATGCCGAGGGCGAGGCCGATGAAGATCTGGGTCGTGACGCCCGGCACTCTCGACGGTCGTGACGAGGGAGCGGGCGCCGCCGTCGTGTCAACCTTCACGTGAGCTCCTCTGTCTGGGGATGTGGCGCAGGGCTTCAGCCCTGCGTGCACGGCAGGCCTGAAGGCCTGCCCCACGCCAGCCCAAGTGCACGCTAGTCTAGGCCGCCGTCAGCGCGTCGGCAATCGTGTCGACGACGAACCGCTGCTGCGCGTCGGTCAGTTCACCGTAAATCGGCAGCGCGAGCGTTTCGGCCGCGGCGAGATTCGCGTGCGGGAAGGCGCCGTTCGCCTGGCCGAGGTACGCGAAACACTGCTGCTGGTGGAACGGCACCGGGTAATAGATGGCGTTGCCCACCTGGTGCGCGTCGAGATACGCCTTCACCGCGTCGCGCTTCGGCAGCCGGACGACGAACTGGTTGTAGATGTGGTAGTGGCCGTCGACCGCGACGGGAAGGCCGACGCGATCCGTCAGGCCGCGTTCCGCGAATAGCGCACGATAGCGGTCCGCGTTGCGGCGGCGGGCTTCGCTCCAGCCGGCGAGGTGCGGCAACTTCACGCGCAGTACGGCGGCTTGCAGGGCGTCGAGGCGGAAGTTGCCGCCCACTTCGAGGTGGTAGTACTGCCGTTCCGCGCCGTGGTTGCGCAGCTTCCGCAGGTGCGCCGCCAGGTCGTCGTCTTGCGTCGTGACCAGGCCGCCATCGCCGAACGCGCCGAGGTTCTTGCTCGGGAAGAACGAGAAACAGCCCATCGCGCCGATGCCGCCGACGGGACGGTCGCGGTACCGCGTCCCGATGGCCTGCGCGGCGTCTTCGATCACGGGGACGCCCGCGCGCGACGCCGCCGCGATGATGGGATCGAGGTCGGCGGCCTGGCCGTAGAGATGGACGGGGATGATCGCCTTCGTGCGCGGCGTGATCGCCGCGGCCACCGCCGCCGGATCGAGGTTGTAGGTCACGGGGTCGATGTCGACGAAGACCGGCGTCGCACCGAGACGTGCCACGCAGCCGGCCGTCGCGAAGAACGAATAGGTGCTCGTGATGACTTCGTCGCCCCGGCCGATGCCGAACGCCATCATCGCGATGAGCAGCGCGTCGGTGCCCGAGGACACGCCGACCGCGTGTTTCACCTGGAGCAGTTCGGCCAGCTCGCGCTCGAGGCCTTCGACCTCGGGTCCCATGATGAAACGCTGGCTGTCGCAGACGCGCGTGACGGTCGCGAGGATCTCGTCACGGATCGGACGGTACTGAGCCTGCAGATCGAGCAGCGGCACCGACGTCACGGCCGGCGCCCCGTCACCCGAGTGTCCCACGGTCCCCTCCCGGCCGATCCGCTCGCGGTCGGCTACTTCGACGTGATCTTCGGTTCGCCCCACACCGCGTAATCGGCGACAGAGTTGCGCGGCACCCTCGGCCTCGCGGGCGGGGGTTCGGGATCCGTGTTGAAGATCAGGGTCACCTGCTGGCCCTCGTAGGCCGACAGATCGATCGTCGCCTCGAACCAGCGGCGGTCCTTCTCGTTCGACTTGGGGTCGATGAACTCGCGCAGGTACTCCTCGTAGGTGCGTCCATCGGACACGCCGATCCGGAACTGCGCGCCGTCGCTGCCCTTCGCCACGGCGTCTTCCCGCAGGCCGAACCAGACGGTCAGCGTCGCCCGGCGCGGCACCTGGACGGGGTAGATGATGCGCGAGCGCGGAGGGGCGTAGATGGCCCTGCGGCTCTGCCCGCCAATCGTGACGTCCTTCACCTCGAACGCCTGCCCGCCATCGGCCGGAGCGTCTCCACCAAGGCGTTTCTCCGCCCCGCTCAACTGCTCGACGAGGTCGATCGTCGATGCCTCTCCGCCGCGGCGCATCATCCAGAAGCTGCCCACGACGAGCACCACGACCGCGACGGCCAACCCGGCAACGACTTTCGGATTCTTCACGGACACTCCTCCTGCTCAGGGCGTCTGAAACGCACTGAATTTCGGATCGTAACATCGGGAGAAAGACGGCCGCAACTTCCCGGGACCGGTCGAAGCCGGCCCCCGCGAGATGGGGCTCTCGGGCGGGCCTACCGCTGGCGTTCCTTGATCGCGGCGCGCGTTTCCCGGTCCGTCTCGCGCTTCTTGATGGCCTCGCGGCGGTCGTGGGCCTGCTTGCCCTTCGCCAGGCTGATGGCGATCTTCACGCGGCCGTCCTTGAAGTACATCTTCACCGGCACGATGGTCATGCCGCGCTCGGTCACCTTGCCGATCAGCTTGCGCAGTTCGTGGCCGTGCAGCAGCAGCTTCCGGGGGCGAAGCGGCTCGTGATCGGCGTAGCCGCGGCAGCTGTAGGCGCCGATGTGGACACCCTGCACGAACAGTTCCCCGCCCTCGATCCGCGCGAAGCTGTCGCGGAGGCTGACACTGCCCTCACGAATCGCTTTCACCTCGGTGCCGACGAGCACCAGGCCGGCTTCGAAGGTCTCGAGCAGGTGGTAGTCGTGAGAGGCCTTGCGGTTCTCGGCAATGATACGTTCGGCCTTCTTGCGCTCGGCCTTCTTGTCGGAACCCGCCATCTCACAACGATACCATTCTCTCGCGGCTCGCGTGACCGGCCGCAGTCGCACCGGGACAGGACGGGCGAACCCTTCCGGTCCCGGCTCGACGCTCCGGCAAACCCGATCTTGCCGGGCGTTCGTCCCGGTGAAGGCTTGGGGGCCCCCATCCCCAAGCATGTCGCCCCCTCACGATCGGGTTTGCGAACTGATGCGGTCGGAGCGCTCGCAGGGACCGGGCGGGTTCACCCGTCCTGCCCCGTGGACGGTGCACCGCCGGGCACGGGGGCGGATGTCCTCCGGAGCGAATTGAGCGTGCCGACGGAACGTTCCGAGAAGCGACGCACGCAACCATCGGGAGCTTCTCCGGCACGTCGAACTGAGCGAAGGAGGATGTCCGTCCCCGCGACCGGCTCCAGCCCGACTCGGCCACCGCCCGACGCTACGTACGCGCCAGGCGGGCGGCGAGGAGGATCGCTTCGATGAGACTGGACGGGTCCGCAATCCCCTTGCCGGCGATGTCGAACGCCGTTCCGTGATCCACGGACGTGCGGATGATCGGCAGGCCGAGCGTCACGTTCACCGCCTTGCCGAAGGCCAGCAGCTTGACCGGCACGAGCCCCTGGTCGTGATAACACGCGACGACCGCGTCGAACTCGCCGCGCGCGGCCCGCACGAACACCGTGTCCGCGGGAAACGGACCCTGCACGTCGAGGCCGTCCGCCCGGCACGCCGCGACGACCGGATCGTGCACGCCGGCTTCTTCGCGTCCCATCAGACCATGTTCCCCGGCATGCGGATTCAGGCCGGCCACCGCGATCCGCGGCGCCGGATGCCCGAAACGCGGCAACTCGCGCGCGGTCAGCCGCACGACCCGTTCGAGTTCGCCGCGCGTCAGCAGGCGCGGCACATCGGCGATCGGCACATGGATGGTCGCGAGCACGACGCGCAGCGCCTCGGCGTAGAACATCATCGCCACAGACGATGAGCCGGTCAGGTGCGCGAGCAGCTCGGTGTGCCCGGGCCACGGCAGGCCGGCCAGCTTGAAGGCTTCCTTGTTGATCGGCGCCGTCGCGATCGCGGCCACGCGGCCGGCGATGGCGTCCCCGACGGCGCGGACGATCGTGTCGTACGCCGCCCGCCCAGCCTCGGCCGACAGCCGGCCAGGCTCGAACACCGCGAGGTCGGGCGGCCCGTACACCACGGGTTCGCACTGCTCGAGCACCCGTGGATCGCGCACCGCCAGTCGGGTGATTTCCGGTCCGATGCCTCCAGGGTCTCCCACCGTGACCGCCACGCGCGGCCTGGTCACTTCCGGTCTCCGGCGGCCGGCCCGGGGTCAGCGGGCGCGTGGCCGTTGCCGACCTCGTGCGCCGGGCAGTCCTCGTCGCGCGCCTCGCGCGCGCGCGGCGGCAGCACCAGCTCGAAGCGCAGGCAGCACTTGAGGCGGCCGCACAGCCCCGACAGGCGCGACGGGTTCAGCGCCAGGTCCTGCTGCTTGGCCATCTTGATCGAGACGGGATCGAACGCCTTGAGGAACGACGAGCAGCAGAGCGGCCGGCCGCAGGTTCCGTACCCCGTCAGCAGCTTGGCTTCATCGCGGACGCCGATTTGCCGCAGTTCGATGCGGGTCTTGTACTCCGTCGCGAGTTCGCGGACGAGTTCCCTGAAATCGACCCGCTCTTCGGCGGTGAAGTAGAACACCAGGCGGGATCCGTCGAAACTCTGCTCGACGCGGACGAGTTTCATCGCCAGCGCCCGTTCGCGGACCTTCATCGTGGCGACACGCAGGGCATCACGTTCCCGCTGCGCGTGCCGCTGCCGGAGGTAGAGATCCTGGTTGGTGGCGCGGCGCAGCACGCGGCACGGCTCACCGTGGGCGCAGCGCGCCACGACCGGATCGGGGACACGAATCACCCGGGCGAGCACCGGCGCCCCGTCGACCTGCACGACGACGAGTGTTCCGTCTCCCGGCAACGACTCGAATTCCGGCGGCACCGTCGCCCGTACCGAGGCTCCCGGTAGGGTTCTGACCGTCACGACGGCGCCGGGCGTGCCAGCGTCCATACCTGCCGCAATCTATGGCCGACGGCCCGGGCGCGTCACAACTGGAACGCCAGCCAGTCCGCCACGATCTTCGAACTGGCGTTGTGGCGTTCCACGGCAGCGAGCGCCCGACCGACGGCAGTAAACGCGCGCTCGGTCCGGTCCCGGTGCCAGTGCCCAGCCAGGGGCTCGAGTTCCGCCCGCAGGTCAAGGTTGACCAGGTCCGCATCCGGCGCGCGGCTTGAAAGCACCGCGAGATCCCGCAGGAGCGACTGCATCGCGCGCAGGCGGTCGGCCAGCACGCCGCGGTCGGGGGTTCCTGCCTTGCCCTCCCGCTGTTTCTTGCCCTTCTTTGCCGCGCCCTCGATGAGCGCCGCGCCCAGCGCCAGGCGGAGCCTGGGATCGGACACGCGGCTGGCCTCCATGAGAATGCCGGTCGCCACCGCTCTCGCCTCGGCCAACTCGCTGCCGCCCGACGCCAGCGCACGCGCGAAACTGCCGTTGGCCAGCGCGGCGGTGGCCCGCGCCTCGTGTTCGTCGAACCCGTGGACCGACATCAGTCCCGCCGCGATGTCATGCGGGGCCAGCGGCGCGAACCGGAGCAGGCAACACCGGGACCGGATGGTATCCAGCAACGTGTCGGGCCGCGACGTCACCAGCACGAAGACGTTGCGCGGCGGCGGTTCTTCCAGGGTCTTCAGCAACGCGTTCTGCGCGTCTTCGCCCATCAGATCCGCATCGTCGACGATGACCACGCGCGACCGGCCCTCGAACGGGCGATACGCCGTCTGCGAGACGACGTCGCGGATCTGCTCGATCTTGATTGCGCTGCCCTCTTCGGGCGCCACCAGCATCACGTCGGGGTGTATGCGGCGTTCGATCTTACGGCAGGGTCCGCAGACGCCGCAGGCATCGCGCCCCGAGACGCCGTCGTTCACCGGATCAGCGCAGTTGAGGGCTTGGGCCAGCGAGATGGCTGACAGGCGTTTCCCGACGCCTTCGGGTCCGGCGAACACAAGGCTCTGCGGCAACGCCTCGTTCCGGAGCGCCCGGCCGAGGAGCCCGAAGATCCGCCGGTGACCGCTGATCGCACGAAAGGGCATAAGAACCCGACAATTACGGGAATGCTATCACAGGGCTAGGGCATGGGGCATGGGACATGGGGCATGGGACATGGGGCATGGGACATGGGGCAT
>CAZJRM010000156.1:0-13380 GCA_964547975.1 uncultured Vicinamibacterales bacterium
CGACGGCCGGGTCGGTCATCCTGGCGGCCGTCCTCCTGAAGATGGGCACGTACGGGTTCATCCGCTTCAGCCTGCCCATCCTGCCCGAGGCCACGAAGGCCAGTGTCTGGTGGATTGCCGCGCTCTCCATCATCGGTATCGTCTACGGCGCGCTGGTGGCCATGGCCCAGAAGGACTGGAAACGCCTCGTGGCCTATTCGAGCGTCAGCCACATGGGCCTGGTGATGCTGGGCATGTTCGCCCTCAATCCCGTGGGATTGACGGGCAGCATCGTGCAGCAGATCAACCACGGCATCTCGACCGGCGGACTCTTCCTCCTGGTCGGTGTGGTCTACGAGCGGCGCCACACGCGGCAGATCTCCGAGTACGGCGGCCTGTCGAAGGTGATGCCGATCTACGCGACCATCTTCATGGTCATGACGATGTCGTCCATCGGCCTGCCGATGCTGAACGGCTTCATCGGCGAGTTCCTGATCCTGCAGGGCATCTTCGTCGCCAACCTGTGGTGGGCGGTCGTGGCCGCCAGCGGCATCGTGCTGGGCGCGGCTTACATGCTGTGGCTCTACCAGCGGACGATGTTCGGCAAGGTCGAGAACCCGAAGAACGAGAAGCTCGTCGACATGGGGCTGCGTGAAGTGGCGACGTTCGTGCCGCTCATCATCCTGGCCCTCTGGATCGGCATCTACCCGACGCCGTTCCTCAAGTTCATCGAGCCGACGGTCAAGACCGTGATGACGCGGGTGAACCCGGTGTACAACGCCGCAGCGACCCCGGCCAAGGATTGCGCCGAGGCCAAGCCGGCGACGCCGTTCACGCTCGCGCCGTGCGGCGACACGGCGGCCCCCGCCGCCGGGCACGACGTCCGGCCAGCGCCGGCCCCCGCCGGCCCCGGTGAGGGGCACCCGAGCCAGCCGAGCCCGTCAGGAGCGCGCTGATGCCAGCCTGGTTCTCCGTCAACGACCTCTACTACATCCTGCCGGAGCTCGTGCTCACGGCGGGTCTGCTGCTGCTGCTGGTCGTCAACGCGATCATCCCGCGGAGCCGGCAGCGCATGCTGTCGTGGCTCGGCCTCGCGGTCCTCGCGGCCACGGCCCTGGCGATGGTGCCCCTGTCGGGCACGGCGCCGGTGAGCGTGTCGAAGGGCTTGGTGGCCGTCGACGCGTTTTCGTTCTTCTTCAAGATCGTCTTCGTCCTGTCGGCCGCGCTCACACTCATGATGTCGGTGCGGTACCTCGATGTCGAGGGTTCCAGGCACGGGGAATACGTGTTCCTGGTGCTGTCGGCCACGCTCGGCATGATGTTCATGGCGGGCGGGACCGACCTCATCACGCTCTTCATCGGCCTCGAGACGATGGCCATCGCGTTCTACATCCTGGTGGGCCTGCTCAAGCCCAGCAAGAAGTCGAACGAGGCCGCCGTGAAGTACTTCCTGCTCGGCGCCTTCTCGCTGGGGCTGCTGCTCTACGGCATGTCGCTGATGTACGGCCTGTCCGGCACGACGAACCTGCGCAGCATCGCCATCGCGATCGCCGACCAGGGCCGCGACCCGTGGCTCGTGCTGGCCGTCATCCTCGTCGTCGCGGGCATGGGCTTCAAGCTGGCCGCCGTCCCGTTCCACATGTGGGCGCCGGACGTGTACGAGGGCGCCCCGACGCCCATCACCGGCTTCCTGTCGGTCGGGTCCAAGGCCGCGTCGTTCGCGATGCTGCTCCGGATCCTCTTCGAGGGACTGCCCTCGATGGGGGCCGACTGGACCATGCTCTTCTACGCGCTCGCCGTCGTGACGATGACGGTCGGCAACGTCGCGGCGTTGTCGCAGACGAACATCAAGCGGATGCTCGCCTACTCGTCCATCGCGCACGCGGGCTACATCCTCATCGGCATCATCGCCGGCACCGCGAGGGGCGTGACGGCGGCGCTGATCTACCTGTTGATCTACGCGTTCATGCAGCTCGGCGCGTTTGCCGTCGTGGTCATGATGCGGCGCGCCGATGCCATCGGCGACGACCTCCAGGATCTCAGCGGGCTGTTCAAGCGAGTGCCCGCGGCCGCGGTCGCCATGCTGCTGTTCATGCTGTCGCTCGGCGGCATTCCGCCGACCGCCGGATTCATGGGCAAGTTCTGGATCTTCAGCGCGGCCATCGAACAGGACTACATCTGGCTGGCTGTGATTGGCGTGCTCAACAGCGCCGTGTCGCTCTACTACTACCTGCGTGTCGTGGTCTACATGTTCTTCAAGACCGAGACGACCGGGTCCGAGCCGCTGATGACACCCGCGTTGAGCGCGGTGCTGGTGATCGCCCTGTTCGGGACCCTCCTGCTGGGCGTCTACCCCCATCCGCTCTTCGAGATCGCGGAACTGTCCGCCCGGACCCTCGGTGTCGCGGGGATGCCGGCGACGCCGTTCTAAGAACGGGGACTGGGGATTCGGGATCGGGGATTGGTCGGGGCCGGGCACTCTGCTCGGCCCTGTCGCTTCGTCCCCAACCCCCAACCCCCAACCCCCAACCCCTACCCGAAGATTCCCCGTCCTCCCGTGATTCGCCCTCTGCACGCCGCCGCGCCGCACGTGCAGTCGAACGGAATCATGCGTGTGTCGTAGCACGACGCGTAGTCCAGCGTCAGTTCGTCGCCGGCCGCGATGTCGCGAAGCGCGACGACGTTCAACCCCTGGAAGGCGGTGTTCGGCTCGCACGAGTGGTTCTGCGGCGACCAGCCTGCCGGGTCGAGATCCCACAGCACGAACACGTCGGGGCCGATGGGGTAGGCGTAGCGGTAGAACTCCTCGCGGGCGGCTTCGTCCCAGTGGCGGTCGACGTGTCCGCGAGTCACGATCCGTTGCGAGCGGCCTTCGCCCTCGAAGACGACGTCACCGGCGCGAAGGGGACGGGCGGCAAAGAGGGCGTGGCTGCCGTTGAGCGGCTTCACGACGTAGGCCGGACGCCGGCTGGCGTGCCTCGCGAGCGCTTCCTCGATGATGACGCGGAGGAACCCTGGCTGACCGAGGCCGTCGTATTCGAGGATGTAGTCCGCCGAACCCTGGTACCCCTCCGGGTAGAACACCGAGCAGGTGAAGTTGACCTCGAGGAAGCGGATCCGCCCGGCGGGATCCACGCGGAAGTCCATCCGCGCGTAGCCGACGGCCGAGAACGATCGGAAGATGGCGGCTGCGGCGTCCTCGAGACGTGCCGACAGTCCGGCGTCCGCGCAGGGGACGTTGCTCTCGGGGTGGAATTGCGTCACCTTGAGGTCGTAGGTCTTGTAGGGCTGGCCGTCCGGAAACAGGAACTCGACCGGGCGGAACGTGCGCGGGCGTGCCGATGGATCGGGTCCGCCGCAGACGAGCACCGTCAGTTCGCGGCCGGCGACGTACTCTTCGATGAGCACGCGACCGTAGGTGCGCGTGACGGCGGCGACCTGCGCGCGCAGCGCCGATGCATCCCGCACGAGTGCGTGTTCGTCGACGCCCATGCTGTCGCCGTAGCCCGACGGCTTCACGAACATCGGAAACCGCAGGTGCGCCAGCGCGTCGGCGGCACCGGTTTCATCGTCGGCGACGACCCAGGCCGGCGTGTCCACACCGGCCCAGCGCGCCACACGTTTCATCAGGTCTTTCGGCGGGTCGTACAGCGCGCTGGTCGGACCGGTGAAAGGCAGGTCGAAATACTCGAGGGCCTGAATGACGTCGATCGAAGGCACGTCCGAGTCCCGGTACCCCTCGCACAGGTTGACGAACACATCGAATCCTTCGCGGGCGAGCGCCTGGATCTGCGAGAACGTCGAGATCTTCTGGACGAAGACGTGGCGGAACTCGTGTTCGGGCAGGAGCGGCGACAGGTCGCGCGGAGGATCGTAGTGCCGGTAGTCGCAGGACGATCCGTCGTACGACGGCTGGATGACGCAAATCTTCATGAGCGATGCCGGTCGAATGCGTCGTTGAGGATCTCGCGCACCAGATCGTGCACGGGCACGCCCGCCAGGTAGAGCAGTTCGCCGACGGAGGTCTCCCGGTCGCCGGACAGCCCGCAGTTCGAGTTGACCTCGAGCACGAAGCCCTGGCTCGTAGCGGCCTCGATTCGGATGTCCACGCGGCCGTAGCCCGTCCCATCCACTGCCACGAACGCGCGTTCCGCGATGTCGGCCAGGCGCGGCGCCAGGTGGTCGGGCGCGCGCCCGTAGCGGTAGAACGGTTCGTGGTCCGACAGGCGCGATTCTTCCTTGTACTCGGACCAGTAGCGGTCGTAGCTGAGGAACCGTTCGTGCGCGGGCAGGTCGGAGTGGAAGATCCGCTGCGCCGGCGGATACGCGCGCGCGCCGCGCGTCGTCGTCCTGTCGGCGACGACGAGCACGGTGAACTCCGGGCCGTCGATGAACCGCTCGACGAAGAACCCCGACTGCCGGTAGAACGGGGCGTCTTCGCCGGCCATGAGCGTGGCGATCCGGTCGGCCGCGGCGTTGCGCGACAACACGCGGGACGACAGGGCGATCCCGCCCGAACCCGCGGAGACCTCCGGTTTCACGAAGGCGGGGAAGCCGACCTCGTCCGCGATCCGGTCGAGATCCTCTGGCAGGCGGTCCAGCCTGACGAACGGCGCCGTTGGCACTCCTCGTTCCACGAGCCGCGCTTTCATCGGGCTCTTGAACGTCGTCAGGTCGTAGAAGGCGGAGGCGCTGCCCGTGAACGGCACTCGTGCGGCCTCGAGCGCGCGGACGATCGACACGCCCGGGGACCCGTCGATCTCATTGCCGTCGCACAGGTTGAACACGACGCCGGGCGACGTGCGATGCGCGTCTTCGAACGCCCGGATCACGTCGTGCACGTTGCGCAGTGTCACCGGAACCCAATGCCAGCGAAGTCCCAACGCCTCGAACCAGGCGCGCACCTCCTCGCGGAACGCCGGCAGGTCGTACTCCGGGCTCTCGAGGCGGCCGTCCTTGTCGTAGTACGGGATGAACAGCCAGACGTCGGGCTGCCATCCGTCGCGAAGCACCGCAGGAGGATTCGACATCGTGTGGCGGCCGGGGCACAACGTCGCGGCCGAAGGCCTGATGGTAACGTCGCACGCGCGTCGGCACAAGAACGGAGTCGTCGAACCGCACGGACTCATCGAACGGACGCATCGTCTGGACCGCGGCCCGCCAAGCCTGTAACCTGTATCGGACAGCGGGACCAGCATGGGTTTCTTCAGATCGAAAGAGACGGGCGAGGCGATTCGCAGTGTCGGGGCCATCAGCACCGTCGGATTGTCCTTCGTGTTTGCCATCGTGCTCGGGGCCTGGGCCGGGCGTGTGCTCGACGGCTGGTTCGGCACAGGCCCGCTGCTGTTCATCGTCGGGTTCTTCTTCGGCCTCGCGGCGGGCGTGTTGAACGTCTACCGCACCGTGTCGCGTGCCTTTCCCCCGACGCGGTCTCCTGTGACGACGACGCCCGCGCCGCCTCAGGCGCCCGACGATCGCGACGGACTCCGGCCGTCGGACGACTAGGCGGTTCCGGAATGGAAACGGATCAGACACTCCGGCGTGTCGAACGGGACGCGGCCATCGCCTGCGGAGTCATGGCGCTGGCGGCCCTGGCGCTGCAGCGCGGCGCCATGAGCGGCGCCGTGGGGGTCATCGGGGGGGGCGCCCTGATGGCGTTCAGCTTCAGGGCCATCCGCGGCGGCGTGGACGCGATGGTGGGACGTCTGGCTCCCGGAGGCGAGGCCGGCGCCCGACCCCCGGCGGGCAGGATTGGCGGGGTGCTCGTCCGCTTCGTGCTTCGCTACGCGATCATCGGGGTGGCCGCGTGGGTGCTCCTGACGCAGCTGCACGCGCACCCGATCGGCCTCATCGCCGGGGTGACCGCGCCCGTCATCGCCCTCGGGGCGGAGGCCTTCCGACTGCAGCGGCGCCCGCCGGCGGCCTGACACGCCCGACACCCCCGAATCGCCGTGGTAGACTGACGGCACGGCATGACGTTCAGGTCGATGATCCGGTCTCGAATCGCACTGGTGTGCGCGATTGCCCTGGCCCAGTTCGTGGTGTTCGAAGCCGGGCTCAGGCTGAAGGGCGGTTCGGAAGCCGGGCCCGCGTTCCAGACGCTCTTCATCCCGGATCCCCGGATCGGGTATCGTCTGGCGCCAGGCGTTTCCACGCGGTTCACGACCGCCGAATTCGATACCACGATCACGATCAACTCGTCCGGCGTGCGCGACCGGGAGATCGGCGGTCGCCTGCCAGGCGAGCGCCGCATCGTCGTGCTGGGCGATTCGCTGGTGATGGCCGTGCAGGTGCCGAGCGAGCAGACGATGACTGCCAGGCTCGAGGCGCGGCTGGCAGTCGACTCGCCTCGCGGGACGACGTGGCGCGTGATCAATGGTGGCGTCCAGGGTTACGGCCCGGTGGAAGAGTACCTGTTCCACCGCGGAGTGACGTCAGGTTTCGAGCCGGATGTCGTGGTGATGGCGCTCTACGTCGCCAACGATGCCATCGAGGCGCTCGCGTCCGCGGCGCGGCTGGACGGCGGTGTCCAGGACGCCGGCCCTGCCCGGGCCGCTTCACCCACTGAGGCGTTTCACACGTGGCGTCGGCGCGTGATCCGCAGCAGTCTGGTGCTCCAGGTCGCGCGCCTCCGCGCGACAACGCTCGTCGACCGCCTCGGGCGCCGCAACAACATCGATCCTCCGCTCAGGACCTACCTGCCGGATGCGCCTCCGGAAATCGGCCGCGGGCTCGCGGTGGTGCGCCGGGCCGTGGAACAGGTGAAGGCCCTCACCGATGCCCAGGGGGCGCGGCTCGTCGTGCTCCTCCTGCCGGCACGGTTCCAGGTCGATGACGAGGACTACGGCCGCCTCCAGGTGCTGGTGGCCGACAGCGGTCGTGTGCTCGAGCGCGACCGCGCATCGCTCCGGTTCCAGCAGGCGCTTGCGGACCTCGGCGTGCCGATCATGGATGCGTTGCCCCCGCTGCGCGCCGCCAGGCACCGGTCCCGGCTCTACTTCGAGTCGACGGCGCACTTCACGGCGTTCGGTCACCAGGTGCTCGCCGACGCGCTGGCGCAGTTCCTCCAGCGCGAGGGGCTGGCCGGGGCGGAGCGCCCGCGCTGATGGTCTTCAACTCCTCGTCGTTCGTGGCCTTCTTCGTTGCGGTGTACGCGGTCTACCGCGTCCTTCCGTTCCGAGCGCAGAACGTGTTCCTGCTGGCCGCGAGTTACTACTTCTACGCCGCCTGGGACTGGCGATTCGTGCCGCTCCTGGGTCTCTCGACCGTGGTCAACTACGCGGCCGGGCGTGCGCTCGGGGGAGGGCGGCCGCGACGGGCCCGTCGTCTGATCCTGGCTGGCGCCCTGGTGTTCAACCTCGCGCTGCTGGGCTTCTTCAAATACTGGAACTTCTTCGCCGACAATCTGCGGGCGCTCTTCGAACTGGCCGGCTGGCACGCCGACCCCTTCACGGTGGCGGTCCTCCTGCCCATCGGCATCTCGTTCTACACGTTCATGACGATGAGTTACGTCATCGACGTGTACCGGAACGAGATCGCGCCGACGCGTGACCTGCTGGACTTCGGCGTGTTTGTCGCGTACTTCCCGCACCTGGTCGCCGGACCGATCCTGAGGGCGTCGTTGCTGCTCCCCCAGATCGCGAGACCGCGGACGATCACCCCGGAACAGTCGGCCGAGGGGCTCTGGCTCCTGCTGTGGGGGTACTTCAAGAAGATCTTCGTTGCCGACAACCTGGCGCGCGTGACCGCCGTGGTGTTCGATCCCGCCGCCACGCCCGCCGGGCTGGAGGTCCTGCTCGGCACCGTCGCGTTCGCCTTCCAGATCTACGGCGATTTCTCGGGGTACTCGGACATCGCGCGCGGCCTGTCGAAGCTGATGGGGATTGAGCTGAACATCAACTTCCGCTTCCCGTACGCGGTGCGCACGCCGCAGGAGTTCTGGGCGCACTGGCACATCAGCCTGTCCACGTGGTTGCGCGACTACCTGTTCCTGCCGTTGAGTCTCGCATGGTCGCGGAGGCTCGATGGCGTGCGGTGGCTGGGGCTGCGGGACGAGTTCTGGATCTACAGCGCCGCGACCGCCTGCACGATGCTGCTCGGCGGGTTGTGGCACGGCGCGGCGTGGAACTTCGTCGCGTGGGGAGCCTACCAGGGCCTCCTGCTGGTCCTGTTCCGGGCGTACGCCGAATGGCAGCGCTCGCGCGGACGGAAACGCCGACGGACGGCCTGGTCGCTCAGGCTGGCTGACGTACCGGCCGTCGCGGGCATGTTCGGGCTGACGTGCGCCGGCTGGCTCATCTTCCGTTCGTCGTCGCTGGCCCATGCCGGGCGACTGGCGGGCCGTGTCGTCACGTCCTTTGTGCCGGTCGAAGGAGCCTGGTGGGACGGGCTCATGCCGGTGCTGCTTTACGCGGGCCCGATGCTCGTCATCCACCTCGCGGAGGCGCGGGCCGACCGCCTGGACGTGGTCCGCCGGTGGCCACCGATCGCACGGTATTCGGTTTGCGTGGCGCTGGTGTACCTGATCGTGCTGTTCGGCGATTTCGAAGGCAGCGAGTTCATTTACTTCCAGTTCTGACGGGTGTAAGTCAAGGCGTTTTCGGCCCCGTTTCGGTTGATTTCAGCGGCGGGCCCGGCCTTTACGGACCGACGGCCATACGATATGCTTTACTCTTTGAATGGCCCCCCGGCCAGGACAGAGACGACGCTGCGCCGGTGCGGATGACGACCCGATGGAAAAACTGCATCACGAGCTCTGGATCGTCCAGCTGGTCAACGCGATTTTCGGCCCGATCGTGGTCAAGATCGGTGGCCTGTTCGGGTATCACTTTGCCAATCCGGCGAAGCCCATTCCCGACCACATCGTGATGATCTACCTGATTGTCGCGTTCCTGGTGGTCATCGCGGCCATCCTGCGTTCGCGCCTCAGCGTAGACAACCCGGGCAAGCTGCAGATCGTGTTCGAAGACGCGGTCGGCGCCCTGCGCGGGATGTTGTCGGACATCGTCGGGCCGAAAGGGCCGGACTTCCTGACGGTCGTCGGGTCGGTCGGCGCATTCATCCTGCTCGGCAACCTCATGGGGCTGATCCCGGGCCTGATGGCGCCCACCAGCAGCATCAACGTGACGCTGGGGTGCGCGTTGACGGTCTGGCTGTTCTACCACGTGCAGGGCGTGAAAGCGCAGGGCCTCGGCGCCTATCTGAAGCACTTCGCGGCTCCCCCGGGCGCGCCGCTGTTCATCGCGCCCATCATGCTCCCCATCGAGATCATCAGCCATTTCTCCCGCGTGTTGTCGCTCTCGCTCCGGTTGTTCGGCAACATTTTCGGTGAAGAACTGGTCATCCTGATTCTGTTCAGCATCGTGCCGTTCGTCGTGCCGTTGCCGATGATGTTCCTGGGCGTGATTACCTCCACGCTGCAGGCGTTCATCTTCGTGATGCTGACGATGATCTACCTCGGCGGCGCCGTGGCGGTGGAGCACGGACACGAGGAAGCCCACGGGCATGCCCACGAGCCGGCGCACGGCGCCGAGCACGCGGCGGCCTGAGACCATTACGACATTTCGCGCGGAACCCGGAAGACGTCCATACTTCGAGGAGGCTGAGCTCGTGAAGAACCGTTTCGCTTTCGTCATGATGTTGTCCGTTCTGGCCGTCGGCGTGGCCAGCCCGGCCTACGCCCAGGAAGGTGCCGCCGCGGCCTCGGTCAACGTGGAGTTGATCCGCTGGTCCATCATCACCGCCGGCTTCGCGCTGGCCATCGCGGCCGCCTTCGGCGCCCTGTCGCAGGCGAAGGGCCTCAGCGCCGCCGTCGAGGGCATCGCGCGTAACCCCGCGGCTGCCAACGATATCCGCGGCAACCTGATCCTGGGCCTCGTCCTCATCGAATCCCTCGTGATCTACGTGTTGCTGATTTCGCTGATCCTGTTCTTCATCAAGCCGTTCGGCGGCTAGACGCCGTTCCGTTTCTCGGCACTCCGGGCAGGGCGCCTGAGGCGTCCTGCCCGGACGTGTTTCCGGAGACGTTCGGATGGCTTCCCCGACCCGCACGTTCGCCCTGACGCGCTTCGACGCCCTGCTGTTCCTGATGGTCTTCATCTGGGGCGCCAACTACACGGTCGTCAAAGTGGCGTTCCGTGAGATCCCCTACCTGGCCTTCAATTCGATGCGGCTGGTGCTGTCGTCACTGGCCTTCCTCGCCATCCTGGCGTGGCGCGGATGGCCGCGTCTGACGGCCCGCGACTGGATGGGGCTCGCGGCCCTGGGTGCCGTCGGACACACGCTGTACCAGCTGTGCTTCATGGGCGGGCTCTCCCGAACCACCGTCAGCAACAGTTCATTGCTCGTCGGCTGTTCGCCGATTGCCGTGTCCCTGGCCAGCGCCTGGGTGGGGCACGAACGGGTGTCGAGCGCCCAGTGGCTCGGTGTCGCGCTGTCGGCCGTCGGTATCTACCTCGTCGTGGGGACGAGCGCGGAGTTTGGCGGAACGCACCTGCTCGGCGATGCCCTGACCCTGGCGGGCGTCTGCTGCTGGGCGGCGTATACCGTCGGTTCCCGGGCCATGTTGGAGCGCTTGACTCCCACGGTCGTCACGGGATTGAGCACGGTGTGCGGGACGGCACTCTACCTGCCTTTTGCGGCACCCGACATGGTGCGTACCGACTGGACGGCACTGAGCCCCGGCGTCTGGGCCGCGCTGGGCTACTCGTCGATGCTCTCGCTCAACCTCGCGTACCTCATCTGGTACACCTCGGTGCAGCGGATGGGCAACGTGCGGACGTCGGCGTGGTCGAACCTCATTCCCATCGTGGCCGTGGCGATGGCCGCGGTCTTCCTGGGAGAGCCACTGACCCCCGACAAGCTCGGGGGCGCAGCCGCCATCCTCGGCGGCGTCGCCCTGACCCGGGCGGCGTCGAAGGTCCGGAACGACGTTCCCGCCGAGGAATAGTGGCTCGGGGTATCATGGGGAAGGAGATTCACGCATGCGAGTGTTGATCACGGGCGGCGCCGGCTTCATCGGGTCGCATCTGACGGAGGCGCTGCTCCGGGACGGTCACGCGGTGTCCATCATCGACGACCTCTCCACGGGGTCCATCGACAACATCGCCCACCTCAAGAACGCCAACACCCCGGGGTTCTCCTACGTCATCGATTCCGTCGAGAACGAACGCCTGCTCGCCGAGCTGATCGACGGCTGTGACGTCGTCTACCATCTGGCCGCCGCCGTCGGCGTGCGGCTCATTGTCGAAGAACCCGTCCGGACGCTCGAGACCAACGTCCACGGGACGGAAGTGGTCCTCAAGCTGGCCAACAAGAAGAAGAAGCTCGTCGTGGTGGCGTCGACCTCCGAGGTCTACGGGAAGAGCGCGGCCGTACCGTTCCGTGAAGACGGCGACCTGATGCTCGGCCCGACGATCAAACATCGGTGGGCGTACGCGTGCAGCAAGGCGATCGATGAGTTCCTGGCGCTCGCCTACTGGAAGGAACGGAAGCTCCCCGTCATTGTGGCCCGTTTCTTCAACACCGTCGGCCCCAGGCAGACCGGGCGCTACGGAATGGTCGTGCCCAATTTCGTGCGGCAGGCCCTCAGCGGGCAGCCGATTACCGTCTACGGGGATGGCACGCAGAGCCGCTGCTTCGGCTACGTTGGCGATGTCGTGTGGGCCCTGACGAGACTCGTCCAGGAACCGAAAGCGGTGGGCGAGGTGTTCAACATCGGGAACGACCAGGAGACGACCATCCGGGGCCTGGCAGAACGCGTCAAACAGATCACCGGCAGCGCGTCGGAGATCGTGACGATCCCGTACGACGCGGCGTACGAGGCCGGGTTCGAGGACATGTCCCGTCGGGTGCCGGACCTGACGAAGCTGAAGCAGTGGATTGGGTACGAACCCAAGGTAGGCCTGGACCGCATCATCGAAGAAGTGGTTGCCTACCATCGGTCGAGGAACGGCGGCCACTGACGCCGGGCGGCACGTGCCCGGCGCATCCGAGGAGGTGCCCCATGACGACCTGGCTGCGGACCGCAGGCTTCGCGACAGGCCTCTTCTTGTGCGGAACCCTGCCCGCGTCTGCCGGACCCGTATCCGTCACGATCAGGGACGGACTGGTCACGCTCAAGGCTCAGGAGGCAACGCCCCGTCAAATCCTGTCGGAATGGGCCCGTGTCGGCCGCGTCACGGTGGTCAACCTCGACCGGTTACCTGGCGGCCCCATCACCGTCGAACTCGTCGATGTTCCCGAGTCCAAGGCGCTGGATATCGTGCTTCGGGCCGTGGGCGGCTTCGTGGCTGCACCGCGTGCGGTGCGTGACAGCCAAATCTCCCAGTACGACCGCATCTTCGTGATGACGACGCTCGCGCCTGCCACGTCCCCGGTCAGCGCGACCACAGTCACGCGCCCGATGGGCGGCCCTCAGCCCTTCCGGCCGGGCCCCGATCAGATGCCGAACCGGCGTGGCATGGGCGGCATGGGCGGACCGCCCGACACTGGTGATTCGAACGACGACCGGGAAGACGAAGCGGCCGCGGACGAGCCGCGCCCCAATCGGCCCCCGCTCGGCATGCGACCCGGTGAGATGACCGCGCCTCCGGCCGATGCGGGCGCGTCAGTACCGGCGACACCGATGGTGCGGCCCGGCATGCCGCCGATGCCTGCCGGCAACGCGACCAAGCCGGGGCAGGTGCTGCCCCAGAAGCCGCCCGGCGACATCCGGTAGGTCGGCCTCAGGCCGTCAGTACCGCGCGGTCTCCCGGATGGCGTCCAGCACGTGCGCGGCGCCGGGGAGAATCACTTCCTCGAGGACCGGCGCGTAGGCGACCGGCGTGTCGAGCGACGCCACGCGGCGCACCGGCGCGTCGAGGTGGTTGAAGTGCTCCTGGCCGATGCGCGCGGCGATCTCCGCACCGAACCCGCACGTCAGCTGATCTTCATGCGCGACGACCACACGGTTCGTGCGCGTGACCCACTCGCCGATGGTGTCCCAGTCGCACGGGACGATCGACCGGAGGTCGACCACGGCGACGCTGAGGCCCTCCTTCTCCGCCTGTTGCGCCGCGAGCAACGATCGCTGAACCAGCGCGCCCCACGTGAAGACCACCACGTCCCGGCCTTCGCGTCGTACCTGCGCCCGGCCGAAGGGCACCATGTAGTCGGGCCCCGGGTACTCACCCTTGTTGTACGTCTGCCGGTACAGGTGCTTGTGTTCGAGGAACAGCACCGGGTCGTCGCAGCGGATCGCCGTCCGAAGGAGCCCGGCCGCGTCCTGAGCCGTCGACGGGAAGACGATACGAATCCCTGGCGTGTGGGCGAAGATCGAGACGCCGGACTGGCTATGGTACGGCGCTCCGCCGCGGAGGTATCCGCCGATGGGGACGCGTACGACCATCGGGCACGACCACG
>CAZJRM010000157.1:0-13223 GCA_964547975.1 uncultured Vicinamibacterales bacterium
GAACGCACGCTGGCCTGGGACGATCCGACGGTGCGTATCGCGTGGCCGTTGCCGGATGGTGTGACTCCTGTGTTGTCGGCGAAGGACGCGGCAGGGTGCCGGCTTTCGGAGGCCGAGACGTACGCGTAGTGGTGCCGCGGGTTCGTTTGTCGGGATTCCGGACGTGATGTGAAGGTGACTGGTGCTGGCGGGGAGAGTCCTCGCGGGGGGCGGAGTGTGCCGTGGCGGTAGAGGGTGTGAGCGTGGATGTCGTGGTGATTGGGGCCGGGCATGCGGGGGCCGAGGCCGCGTGGGCGGTTGCGGGCCTTGGGTGCCGGGTGGCGATTGCGACGATGTCGCTCGAGTTTGTAGGTCATATGCCCTGTAATCCAGCCATTGGCGGCACGGCGAAGGGCCACCTGGTTCGAGAGATTGATGCGCTTGGTGGATTGATGGGGCGGGCGATTGATGAGACCGGGATTCAGTTCAAGTTGCTGAACCGGTCGCGCGGGCCGGCGGTGTGGTCGCCTCGCGCCCAGGCCGACAAGGGGGTCTACTCCGCGTGGATTCGGAGGGTGTTGTCAGAGCACCCTCGCATCGAGTGGCTCGAGGGAGAGGTCTTGTCGTTGGTGGTTTCCGGCGACCGTGTTGTTGGCGTGACCATGGCCGACGGACGTCTGGTTTCGGCCGGTGCGGTCGTGGTGACGACGGGGACGTTTCTGAACGGGCTGATTCATGTTGGCGAAGAGACGACCCCGGCGGGCCGGGTGGGCGAGCCGGCGAGCAGGAGCCTTTCGGGTTCGATTCAGGACTTGGGTTTCAGAATGGGGCGCCTCAAGACCGGGACTCCCCCGCGCCTGGACCGCCGTTCGATTGATTTCGAGGCGGCGGTCGGGCGGGGAGTGTTTCACGTGGAACATGGCGACGAGACTCCCGTTCCACTGTCGTTCCTGACGGAGCGAATCGACCGCCCACAGATTGACTGTCACCTCGTTCACACGACGGACCAGGTCCACGCCCTCGTCAAAGCCAACGTTCACCGCTCCCCCCTCTTCAACGGCCAAATCCGTGGCGTCGGCCCGAGGTATTGCCCTTCACTCGAGGACAAGGTGGTGCGGTTCCCATCCCGGGAACGCCACTTGATCTTCCTGGAACCCGAAACGCTGACGGGCGACTCCATCTACGTCAACGGCTTCTCGATGAGCCTTCCGCGCGAGGTGCAGCTCGCCATCGTCCGCGCAATGCCCGGCCTCGAAACCGCTGAGATGCTCCGCCCCGCCTACGCCGTTGAATACGACTTCGTCCAACCCACAGAGCTCTGGCCAACCCTCGAAACGAAGCGAATTGCCGGGCTATTCCTGGCTGGCCAGATCAACGGAACGTCTGGATACGAAGAAGCCGCCGGCCAGGGCCTGGTCGCCGGAGCCAATGCCGCCCTCTCCATCCAGCAGCGGGATCCGTTTACCCTCCGCCGTGACCAGGCCTACATCGGCATCATGATTGACGATCTGGTCACCACCGGCTGTCTCGAGCCGTACCGGATGTTCACGTCTCGAGCCGAACATCGTTTGCTGCTCAGAATCGACAACGCCGACCTGCGGTTGACTCCAGAAGGCCGCCGAATCGGACTGGTCGATGACGAACGCTGGGAGCGTTTCGAGGCCAGGAAGTCCAGACTCGACCGCAACCTGGCCACCATCTCAAACGCCACCGTCAGCACCGCCGGAGGAACGATTCCGGCGGCGCAACGGCTCAGGCAGCAGGGCGTCTCGCTCTCCGCCATGCTTGATGGAGGAGAAATCGCCCTCGAACTGTCTCAGCAGGACAGGATCCACGACCTCGCGACGGCAGAAACCATCGTCAAATACGAAGGGTATCTAAAGCGACAGGAGGCAGAAGTCGAAAGATCCAGACGAGAAGAGTATCGTCCGATTGGTGAGGCGTTTCCGTACGAGGCAGTCCCCGGCCTCTCGAAAGAAGTGGTCCAGCGGCTCACCGAAGTGAAGCCACGAACTCTGGGACAGGCAGCTAGAATTCCAGGCGTCACCCCGGCCGCCGTCGCAATCATTGGCGTCTTCCTGGAGCGATTTGACGATGACGACAAGGGAGTTCAACGATCGCCTCGCAAAGAGACTCCGCCGGGCAGGCCTGTCTCCTGATGCGGCAGCGGTCGAAGCCCTGTCGTCCTACTATCGCCTCCTCGAATTCTGGAACCAGAAGGTCAACCTCACCGCATTCTCCTTGTCAGACGCCCCGGACGAAGCCATCGATCGACTGCTGATCGAACCCCTGGTGGCCGCAAAACACCTCGGTGGTGCCCACTCCCACGCCCACAAAGCCCCGAACCCGAACCTTCATCTCCTCGACATCGGCTCGGGCGGTGGTTCACCAGCCCTGCCGCTCAAGATTGCCGTCCCGTCCATCCACCTCAGGATGGTGGAATCCAAGACGAGGAAGTCGGCGTTCCTCCGCGAAGCCATCCGCGTCCTCGGCATGACCGACGCTGACGTCGAAACCGCGCGCGCCGAAGACCTCCTCACCAGGCCAGAACTCCACGAATCCCAGGACATCGTCTCGATCAGGGCCGTCCGTGTCGAACTGAAGCTGCTGGTCAAGCTCCAGGCCTTCCTCAAAACCGGCGGCCGCATCCTCATGTTCCGCAGCGGCTCCGGTTCGGAAGTCCCCCCGACCGTCGTCCCACCACTGGTCTACGAAGCCACCTACCCCCTCGTCGACTCCCTCAGGAGCAGACTGCTCGTCCTCCGGAAAATGCTATAGACCGGCCCACGGCTCACGGCTCACGGCTTGCGGCTCACGGCTTGCGGCTCACGGCTTGCGGCCCACGGCTCACGGCCGATCCCCAATCCCCAATCCCCAACCCCCAATCCCAAATCCCTGTCCCCCAGCCCCCCTGTGCTACAATCTTACGTCGCGCGAAGCGTCTGTGTTTGGCTGAATAACCTAGAGTTCGGGGTTCTCATGGCTCGAGTCCTTGCCGTCACCAACCAGAAGGGCGGCGTCGGCAAAACCACCACCGCCATCAACCTGGCCGCCTCCCTCGCCGTTGCCAGAAAACGTGTCCTCATCGTCGACTCCGACCCCCAAGGAAACCTCACCTCGGGCGTCGGTCTCCGCGGACAGACATCCCCCGCAGGAACCGTCTACGACGCCCTGCTCACCGACGCGCTCTCGGACCCGGCCGCCTTTATCCTCCAGACACGCATCGGCGGACTCTCAGCCATCCCATCGGACCGCAACCTCTCAGGCGCCGAAGTCGAACTCGTCAATGCCGACCATCGCGAAACACGCATGCGACGCCTGGTCGCCCCCCTTCGCGATTCGTTCGACTACATCGTCATCGACTGTCCGCCGTCGCTCGGCCTCCTGACGCTCAACGCGCTCGTCGCCGCCGACGCCGTCGTCATTCCCCTGCACTGCGAGTACTTCGCCCTCGAAGGACTCGCCGAGCTCGTCAGCACACTGCGCCGCGTCAGGGCCACGTTCAACCCCGACCTCGACATCGAAGGCGTGCTCATGACGATGTACGACGAGCGGACGAACCTGGGCCAACAGGTGGCGAAGGACGTCCGCGCGTTCTTCCAGGAAAAGGTGTTCGACACGGTCATCCCGCGAAACGTCCGCCTCGGCGAAGCGCCCAGCCACGGCATGCCCGTCATCCTCTACGACCCCAAGTCCCGCGGCGCCGAAGCGTACCTGGCGCTCGCGAAAGAAGTCCTCATCCGCAACGGCCAGTGGGCCGCCACCCAGGCATCCACCGCGCCCGAGACGACGAACTGACAGCCATGGCTGACAAACGACCCGCCCTGGGCAAGGGACTGAGCGCGCTCATTCCGGACACGTTCAACACGCCCGCGCGCCCGCAGACGAACGAAGTCGATATCGACCTGCTGTCGCCCAATCGGTACCAACCGCGCGGCACCCCCAACGACGCAGGGATCGAAGAACTGGCTGCCTCCATCAAGACGACCGGCATCATCCAGCCCATCGTCGTGCGGCGCGTCGACGGCCGTTATCAGATCATTGCGGGCGAACGCCGCTGGCGCGCGGCCCAGCGCGCGGGCCTGTTGCGCGTCCCGGTGGTCGTCAAGGAAGTCCCGGAGGGTCAGGACCAGCGACTGCTGGAAATGGCGCTCATCGAAAACATCCAGCGCGAGAACCTGAACCCCATCGAAGAAGCGCGCGCGTATCGGCGCCTCGCTGATGAGTTCCACCTCACGCAGGACGCCATTGCCACCGCCGTCGGCAAGGACCGATCGACCGTGGCGAACGTGCTCCGGTTGTTGAGGCTGCCGGAAGAAGTGCGGGAAGACGTCGCGGCCGGCCGCCTGTCGATGGGCCACGCGCGCGCCCTGCTGGCGCTCGACCAGGAACTGGACCAGCGCAACTTCGCGCGCGACATCATCGCCCGCGGATTGTCCGTGCGCGAAACGGAACAGCTCGTTACGCACGCGCTCGCGAAGAAGGACGCCGAGCCTTCCGCCCCGCGCGGAGAGAAGATCCTCGACGTCCACACTCGAGCCGCGCAGGACAAACTCCGCATGGCCCTCGGCACGAAAGTCGACATCGTGCGCCGCGGGAAAGGCGGCGAGATCAGGGTCGGTTTCAAGAACGAAGACGAACTGCAGCGAATCTACGAGATCCTCACGGAGGAATAACGTGAAACGCCTGACCGAAATGGTCAGTTGCTCGGGTTGAGCGAGCAAACTCGCCGCTGGCGAGCTCGCCCAGGTCCTGGGTGACATTCCCGTACAGCACGACAGCCGCATCCTGATCGACTTCAGGACCGCGGACGATGCCGGTGTGTACGCGTGGCCGGGCGGACCAGCGCTCGTCCAGACGGTGGACTTCTTCACGCCCATCGTCGATGACCCGTACGTGTTCGGTCAGATTGCGGCCGCCAACAGCCTCAGTGACGTCTACGCCATGGGCGGCATCCCGAAGACCGCGCTCGCCATCGCGGGTTTTCCCCAGAAGGACTTCGACCCGGCGATCATCAAGGCGGTGTTCCAGGGCGGATTCGACAAGCTTCGCGAAGCCGGCGTGGCGCTGCTTGGCGGACACACCGTGCGCGACGCGGAAATCAAGTTCGGCTACGCGGTGACGGGCGAGGTCGACCCGGGACGTATTCTCTCGAATGCCGACGCCCGTCCCGGTGATGTCCTGTTCCTCACGAAGGGGATCGGCACGGGCATCGTCGGCACGGCCATCAAGGCTGGGCGAGCGCCCGAGTCGACGGTTGCGGCAGCCGTCCGGTCGATGACGCAGCTCAACCGCGCGGCCGCCGATGTGCTCCGGGCCCTCCCCGTCGATGCGGTGCACGCCTGCACGGACATCACGGGATTCGGACTAATAGGTCACGCGACGGAAATGGCCCGCGCGAGCGAGGTGACCATCCGGCTTGCCGCGGCGCGCGTCCCCCTGATCGCGGGGGTCCGCGAGATTGCCCGTGGCAACCGGCCCGGCGGCCTGGCGAGCAACCTGGAGCACTTCGAACAGGGCGTCCAGGTCACCGCCGAGGTAGCCGAAGACCTACTGTGGTTGTTCTACGATCCCCAGACGTCCGGCGGCCTGTTGATTGCCGCTGCCGCCGCCCACGCCCGAACGGTCGATCGGGCGCTGGCCGACGCGGGGGTCGCGGCAGTCGAGATCGGAGTCGTCGACGCGCGGAATGACCGAACCGCGATTATGATCGCCCCCTAGCCTCCAGCCCCTAGCGTCTAGTAGAATCTACACTTTGGCGTGCTGTCGTACCGTCGGCACGTGGAGGCGAAGGCGTGCTTCCCGATATCTCCGTCATCTGGGTCGTCCTGGCGGTGCTGCTCCTGGCAGTCCTGCTGGACCGCCTGCTGTTCAAGCCGCTCGTGCGCGTCATGCGCGAGCGCGAGCAGGCCGTCCGCTCGGCCATGGACCTGGCCAACACCGCCGCCGCGAAGGCGCAGAACGCGACCGCCGAATTCGACGCTCGTGTCACATCGGCGCGCACCGATCTCTACAAACAGATGGACGAGCGCCGCAAGGTCGCCGAGCAGTACCGGTCGGAGGTGATGGCGAAGACGCGCGCCGAAGTCGACGAGTCGCTCGCGACCGCGAAGTCGACCCTGGACACCCAGGCGGCACAGGCGAAGGCGCAGCTCGAGAAGGACGCAGACGCCCTGGGTCGTGAGATCGCGCAGAAGGTGCTGGGTCGGACCGCGTCAGCGATCCTGCTTGCGGTCGTGCTCGCGTCGACCCCGGCGCTGGCCTTCCAGCACCAGGCGACAGAGCCGAACGCGGCTCCCGCCGCCGCGGCCTCGCAGCCGGCGACCGAACACGCCACGCCGGCCACGACTGAGCAGCCCACGACGCCTGCCGACCACGGCGCAGTTGCCGAACACGGTGCGGCGCCGGGCGGACACGAAGCCGAAGGCGAACACGGCAATCCCATTCTCGAGATGGCGGCGAAGCTCTTCAATTTCGCCGTTCTCGCCGGCACGCTGGTCTACTTCCTCCGGTCGCCGTTCAACCAGTACCTGGCCGACCGAAAGACTCAGATTCGCAGCGACCTCCTGAAGGCGGCGGAGATGAAGACCGCGGCCGCGCAGCAGCTCGACGCGGTGGACCGCAAGCTGGCCGCCTTGCCCGTCGAACTCGATGCGATGCGCACGGCCGGCGCCAAGGAAGTGGCCGCGGAAGAAACTCGAATCCGCGAACTCGCCGATCAGGAACGTCAGCGCCTCCTGGCCAACATGGCGCGCGAAGTGGACCTCCACGGCAAAGCCGCGGAGCGGCAGCTCGTGCGCCTGGCCGCGGACCGGGCCGTCGCTGCGGCGACGCAGGAAATCGAACGTACGATCACCCCGGCGGACCAGTCGCGCCTCGTCGAGCGCTACGTCGGTTCGGTCGGCCGCTAGGGGCGCAGCCACGTATGACACAGAAAACCGCCGCCGCCCGTTACGCGCGCGCGCTCTTCGATGTGGCGCTCGCGGAAGACGACCCTGTCCGCGTCGAACAGCAACTGGCCGCGGCCGCCGAGGTGTTCACCGGCCACGCCGATCTCTGGCGCGCCGTGACGAACCCCGCCGTGCCCGTCCAGAAGAAACGCGCCGTCGTGGATGAACTGCTCCCGAAACTCGGGTTGAGCCCGGTCGTCTCCAAGCTCCTGGCGATGCTGGCGAGCCGCGACCGCCTCCTGCTCCTGCCCGACCTCGTCGACACCTACCGCGCCCGCCTCCTCGATCACCAGCAGGTGGTCCGCGCCGTCGTGACGACGGCCGCGCCCCTCGATGCCGGGAAGGCGGAAGCCATCGAAGGCGCGCTGGCCGGCATCACGGGCCGCCGGGTGCTCATGGATACCGCGACGAACCCCGACCTCATTGGAGGCGTGGTGGCGAAGATCGGCAGCACGGTGTACGACGGATCGGTGAAACGCCAGCTTGAAAAGATTCGGGAGCGGCTCGCAGGAGCTGTCTAGCCCTTGGCCGCCAGCCGCTAGCCGCTGGCCTCTAGCCTCTCGAGAAGCACATGAACATCAAGGCCGAAGAAATCTCCAAGATCATCCGCGAGCAGATTGGCAGCCACGCCGTCGACATCGACGTGGCCGAAGTGGGCAGCGTGGTCTCGGTGGGCGACGGCATCGCGCGCGTCCACGGCGTCGAGAAGACCATGGCGGGCGAGATGCTCGAGTTCCCGCACGGCGTCTTCGGCATCGCGCTGAACCTCGAAGAGGACAGCGTGGGCTGCGTGCTCCTGGGTGAATACCACGCCATCCGCGAAGGCGACGCGGTCAAGCGCACGGGCCGCATCATCTCGGTGCCCGTGGGTGAAGCCCTGGTCGGCCGCGTGGTCAACTCCCTCGGCCAGCCCATCGACGGCAAGGGCCCGATCCTCACGGATCAGTTCGCCCCCATCGAGCGTATCGCGCCCGGCGTCGTCGATCGGTCGCCCGTCAAGGAACCGCTGCAGACCGGCCTGAAGGCCATCGATGCCATGGTGCCGATCGGCCGCGGTCAGCGCGAGCTCATCATTGGCGACCGCCAGACCGGCAAGACGGCCATCGCGCTCGACACGATCATCAACCAGAAGGGCCAGAACGTCATCTGCATCTACAACGCCATCGGGCAGAAGCAGTCGACGATCGCCCAGGTCGTGAAGACGCTCGAAGACGCCGGCGCGATGGAATACACCATCGTCGTGGCGGCGGCCGCCTCCGACCCGGCGCCGATGCTCTACATCAGCCCGTACTCGGCCTGCACGATGGGTGAGTTCTTCCGCGACAACGGCCGCCACGCGCTGTGTATCTACGACGACCTGTCGAAGCACGCGCAGGCCTACCGCGAGATCTCGCTGCTGCTCCGCCGCCCGCCCGGCCGCGAAGCGTACCCGGGCGACGTCTTCTACCTGCACTCGCGCCTGCTCGAGCGCGCGGCCAAGCTCCGCAAGGAACTCGGCGGCGGGTCGCTGACGGCGTTGCCGATCATCGAAACGCAGGCGGGCGACCTGTCGGCCTACATTCCGACCAACGTCATTTCCATTACCGACGGCCAGATCTTCCTCGAGAGCGACCTGTTCCACCAGGGCGTTCGCCCGGCCATCAACGTCGGCAACTCGGTGTCGCGCGTCGGCGGCTCCGCCCAGGTGAAGGCCATGCGCCAGGTCGCCGGGACGCTGCGTCTCGACATGGCGCAGTTCCGCGAACTCGCGGCGTTCGCCCAGTTCGGCAGCGACCTCGACAAGTCCACGCAGGCCCAGCTCAACCGCGGCCGGCGCCTCGTGGAAGTGCTGAAGCAGCCCCAGTACCAGCCGCTCGCCGTCGAGAAGCAGGTCCTGATGATCTTCGCCGGGACCAACGGATTCCTCGACCCGGTGAGCACCGACCACGTCGGCGAGTACGAGCAGGAGATGTACAAGTTCTTCGACGCGCGCAAAGCGTCGCTCCTGCGGACGCTGAACGAGAAGAAGCAGTTCGACGATGCGCTGAAGGCCGAGGTGAGCGCGGCGCTGAAGGAATTCGGCGACGTGTTCGCCGCATCCAGGCAGGCGGTTGCGTAGGGAACAGGGAATAGGCGATAGGGAAGAGGGACGAGGGAACGGCCCGAAGCCCGAAGCCCGGAGCCCGAGAGCCGTGAGCCTTTGCCGTGAGCCGTTGATATGCCATCACTCATCGATCTGAGACGCCGCATCCGCGCGGTCAAGTCGACGCAGCAGATCACGAAGGCGATGAAGATGATCGCCGCGTCGAGGCTGCGCAAGTCGCAGGAGCGGATTCTCAACGCGCGGCCGTACTCCAACGAGACGCGGCGGCTGCTGCACGACCTGGCGAGCCGCACCGATCCGACGGCTCATCCGCTGCTCGCGCAGCGCGAAGAGAAGTCGGCGCTCGTCTTCGTCATCACGGCCGACAAGGGCCTGTGCGGCAGCTTCAACACGAACATCATCAAGGCCGCCGGCAACTTCGTCCTGAGCGACCCTTCGCGGCACGTCGCCCTCGGCCTGGTCGGCCGCAAGGGCCGCGATTTCTTCGCGCGGCGCGGCTTCGACACCGCGTACGAGCGCATCAACATCTTCCAGCGCCTCAGCTTCGACGATGCGCAGGAAATTGCGACGGTGGCGTCGGAGCAGTTCGCGGCAGGGAAGACCGACGCGGTCTACCTCGTCTACAACGAGTTCAAGTCCGTGCTGCAGCAGCGCGTCGTGATCGAGAAGGTGCTGCCCATCCCGCAGGAGTCGCTGGAAGACGAGACGCCGGCGGCGCGGGTGGACTACATCTACGAGCCGGACGCGAAAGCATTGTTCGACGTGATGCTCCCGGCCTACGTCCAGATCGAGGTCTGGCGCGCGCTCCTCGAGAGCGCCGCCGCCGAGAACGCCGCGCGCATGACGGCGATGGATTCGGCCAGCAGCAACGCGCAGGACATGATCGAGAACCTGACGCTCTACATGAACAAGGTGCGCCAGGCCGCGATCACGCGCGAGATCATCGAAGTGGTGTCGGGCGCGCAGGCGCTCTAGACGGGGATCGGGGAATAGGGACTTGGGATTGGGGAACAGCCTTTAGCAAAACGGGTTTGACCCCCAATCCCCCAAAGGTGCGAAGACATGAGTGCAACCGCTGTCACTGTCCGTGAAGGCCGCATCGTCCAGATCATCGGACCGGTCATCGACGTCGAATTCGAAGGCGGGCATCTGCCGCCGATCTACAACGCCCTGCGCATCCAGGCCGATGTCGCCGGTGAGCACATCGACGTCGTGGCCGAGGTCGAGCAGCACCTTGGTGAGGGCCGCGTACGTTCGGTCGCCATGAAGCCCACCGACGGCCTGCAGCGCGGCATGATCGCCACCGACACCGGCGCGCCGATCAGCATGCCGGTCGGCCCGGCGACGCTCGGACGCGTCCTCAACGTGCTCGGCGAACCGGTGGACTTCCCCGACCGCCCCGTCGCGTCCGCGGAACGCTGGCCGATTCACCGCCCGGCCCCGACCCTCGAAGAGCAGGCGACCGAAGCCAGGATGTTCGAGACCGGCATCAAGGTCATCGACCTGCTCGAGCCGTACCTGCAGGGCGGCAAGATCGGCCTGTTCGGCGGCGCCGGCGTCGGCAAGACCGTCATCATCCAGGAACTGATCCACAACATCGCCCTGAAGCACGGCGGCGTGTCGGTGTTCGCCGGCGTGGGCGAGCGCACCCGCGAGGGCAACGACCTCTGGGTCGAGTTCCAGGAGAGCGGCGTCATCAACACCGAGGACGTCAGCAAGTCGCGCGCGGCCCTGGTCTACGGCCAGATGACCGAGCCGCCGGGCGCGCGCCTGCGCGTCGCGCTCTCGGGCCTGACCGTTGCCGAGTACTTCCGCGACGCGGAAGGCAAGGACGTGCTCCTCTTCATCGACAACATCTTCCGCTTCACGCAGGCCGGATCGGAAGTCTCGGCGCTGCTCGGCCGTATGCCGTCGGCCGTCGGCTACCAGCCGACCCTCGCGACGGAAATGGGCGAACTCCAGGAGCGCATCACGTCGACGAAGAAGGGGTCGATCACGTCCGTGCAGGCCATCTACGTGCCGGCCGACGACTACACCGACCCGGCGCCTGCGACGACCTTCGCGCACCTCGACGCGACGACGAACCTGTCGCGCGCGATCGTCGAACTGGGGATTTACCCGGCCGTCGATCCGCTGGCGTCCACCTCGCGCATCCTCGACCCGCGTGTCATTGGCGCCGAGCACTACGCCGTCGCGCGCCAGGTCAAGCAGGTGTTGCAGCGCTACAAGGACCTGCAGGACATCATCGCGATTCTCGGCATCGACGAGTTGTCGGAAGACGACAAGCTGACCGTGTCGCGGGCGCGCAAGATCCAGCGGTTCCTCTCGCAGCCGTTCAACGTCGCCGAGCAGTTCACCGGCCTCAAGGGCAAGTACGTCCCGGTGAAGGAGACGATCAAGGGCTTCAAGGAAATCGCCGACGGCAAGCACGATGCGCTGCCGGAACAGGCGTTCTACATGGTCGGCACGATTGAAGAAGCGGTCGAGAAGGCCGAGAAGATGAAAGGCTAGGCGCTAGAGGCGAGGGGCGAGGAGTTGCCCCTTGTTCCTTGCCCCTTGTTCCTTCAGAGAACGCCATGTCACTGCCCAGCCACCTCGCCTTGGAAATCGTCACGCCCGATCGTGCCGTCGTGCACGAAGAGGTGGACGAAGTGCAGTTGCCGGGGACCGAGGGGAACCTCGGTATCCTGCCGGGCCACACGCCTCTGCTGACGCGGCTGCGCGTCGGCCCGGCGTGGTACCGCAAGGGGTCCGAGATTGTGAACCTCGCGATCGCGAATGGTGTCGCCGAGGTGCTGCCCGACAAGGTGCGCCTGCTCGCGCAGGTGGCCGAACGGGGCGATGAAATCGACCTCGAGCGCGCGGAAACGGCGCGCAAGCGCGCCGAAGAACGGCTGCAGGCGGCGCGCACGGGCGTGAGCGACATCGACCAGGAACGGGCGCGCCTCGCGCTCATCAAGGCGATGACACGAATCAACGTCGCCACCAAGCTGCATGTCGCCGAACGCGGCAAACGCCGCGGTTAGATGCGCATCACTTCCCAGGCCCTCACGCACCCGGGGCTGCGCCGCGAGTCCAACGAAGACTGTGTCGCCTCGAGCCCGGACCTCGGGTTCTGGGTCGTCTGCGACGGCATGGGCGGACACGCCGCCGGCGAAGTTGCCTCGCGTGTCGCCGTGGACGCCATCGAAGGCTTCATGCGCGATAGTGACGGTCTGGCCGCCAGTGACATTACCTGGCCCTACGGCCTCGACCTGAGCCTCGGTGTCGCCGGCAGCCGGCTCATGACGGCGTTCCGCCTGGCGAATCGCGCGATCGACACCCGGATCCTCGACGACCCGACGTTGCGCGGCATGGCGACCACCGCGGTCGCGGTGCTGCTGCAACCCGGCGACGATCGCGAGTACGTGCAGGCGCTCGTCGCGCACGTCGGTGATTCGCGGGCGTACCTCTGGCGACAGGGACAGCTCACGCGACTGACGCGGGACCATTCCTGGATCGAAGAACAAATGGCGGCGGGCCTGCTCGAACCAGACGAGGCGCGCGGCCATCCGTGGCGCAATCTCGTTACGCGCGCGTTGACCGGCGGTGGCGATCCGCTCGTCGAGATCGCGCCGACGGCCCTCGAGCGCGGCGATCGGGTACTGCTGTGCACCGACGGCCTGAGCGCTGCGGTGACGGAAGACATCGTCGCCGACGTGCTCGGCCGCCGTCCGGCCGGCGGCCTCGACGGCGTATGCCAGATGCTCGTCGACGCGGCGAACGCCGCCGGCGGCCCTGACAACATCACGGTCGCCGTCATCGAGATTGACGAAGTGTAGCGTGAAAGTCGTAGCGCCGGGCTTCAGCCCGGCCGGCCCGTGATGCAGTGTGACATGTTCAAGAATCTTCGCAATCTGCTGAAATTTCGCCAACTCATCCAGTCGCTGGTGGCGCGCGAACTCAAGGCGCGGTACCGCGGGTCGGTGCTCGGCTTCTTCTGGTCGTTCATCAACCCGCTGCTGATGCTGCTCATCTACACGTTCGTCTTCGCCACGGTGCTGCCCAACCGCGCCGTCGGCCTGCAGCCGTACGCGTTGTTCATGTTCTGCGGCATCCTGCCGTGGACCTGGTTCAGTTCGTCCGTCCTCGAGTCCGCCAACGTGCTGATCTCCGGCGGCAACCTGATCAAGAAGGTCCTCTTCCCGGCGGAAGTCCTGCCCATCGTCACC
>CAZJRM010000158.1:0-2550 GCA_964547975.1 uncultured Vicinamibacterales bacterium
GGCGGAACATGTTGCTGCCCGCCTTGCGCGGCCGGTCGATCATGGCCATCGCCTTGACGATGTAGGGCGCGAGCGTCGTGCGCGCCAGCGTGCGTTCGAAGGGCCCGAGATCCATCCCGCGTCTCTCCCGTGTCCGTCACTTCTTGACTGGATAGGCCGGTGCGGGTGGGACCGGCACCGGCTTGGCCGCGATCAGTTCCTGGAGGTGTTTCACCGCCGCGTCGAGTTGCGCGTCTCGCCCGCCGTAGGTCTCGTGCGGCCCATTGTCGACGACGATGTCCGGATCGACGCCGTGGCCTTCGATGAGCCACTGCCCCTCGGGTCCGTAGACGCCTGTTTCGGCCGCCGTCGCAATGCCGCGATCGACGAGGAAGTTGTTCGAGCTGAGCCACACCTCGCCGCCCCAGGTCCGCGTGCCCATGACCTTGCCGAGGCCCAGCCGCCGGAACCCTTCGGCGAACGCCTCGCCGTCCGACGCCGTCCGTTCGTTGACCAGCACGACGAGGTGGCCGCGGAAGGCGAAGTGCATGTTCCACGACGGCTGGCCGACGCGCGGCTGCCAGTAGAACCACGCCTTCCGCAGCAGCCGGCCGAGAATCCACGCATCGATGTTGCCGCCGTTGTTGTGGCGGACGTCGATGATGAGCCCGGCGCGATCGAAGACCGGGTAGTACTCCCGCATCCATTCGGCCATGTTTCCGCCGCCCATGGCGCGGAGGTGGACGTAGCCTATCCGACCGTGTCCGGCCTTCTCGACGGCCAGGCGTCGCGTGTACTCCCACTCGTCGTACCGCAAGTCGTCCTCGGCCTGCACCGAGAGCGGTACGACGACCACGTCCCGCGGTGCCGAGCCTGACGCCGGCTTGACGCGGAGGAGGACCTGCTTGCCGGCCTGACCGCGCAGCAGGGCGGCCAGATCGGGCGCCGACAGCGCGGCGACGCCGTTGACGCTTTCAATGACGTCTCCCGCGACGACATCCACGCCCGGCTGCGACAGCGGCACGCGGCGATCCGGCCGATCCGGATCCGTCGTGATGACGTGCGCGACGCGGAACCCGCCTGCCGTCGCGTCCCGGACGAACGTCCCGCCCAGTGCCGCCGGCCACGCGTCGTCCGCCGCGTCGCGGGCGTCGCCGCCGCGGACGAAGATGTGCAGGGCCGACAGTTCGGCAACCATCTGCGCGAGGACGTCGCTCAGTTCCGCCCGATCGGTCACGCGATCGACGAGTGGCAGGTACTTCGCTTTCATGGAGGGCCAGTCCACGCCGTGCATGCCCCGGTCGTAGAAGTAGTCGCGTTCGAGCCGCCAGGCTTCGGTGAACATCTGTCGCCATTCGGTGCGCGGATCGAGATGGAAGGTCCAGTCGCGCAGGGGCACGAGTGATTTCGCGAGGTCGGCCGGTGCCTTGGCGCCCGTATCGACGATGTAGTACTCGCGGCCCTTGCGGAGGAGGATCTTCTTGCCGTCGAGCGAGAGTTCGTAGCTGGTCGGTTCTTCGATGAAGGTGTCCGGATCGGACTTCTTGTTGTCGATCGCGAGCGTCTTGAGCGCCGCCTTGCCATCGCGACCGGTCGGCCGCGAGACGAAGTACAGCCGTTTCGCATCGACGGTGAGGTCGCTGTAGTTGCCGGCCGGCACCGGCACTTCGATGAGGCGTGTCGGCAGGCCGTCGGCGTCGACCACGACGGTCACGCTCGCGGGCTTGTCGGCGGGCTTGTCCGCGGGTTTCTCGGCAGCCTTCTCGCCAGTCTTCTCGGCCGGCTTGTCGGCCGGCTTCTCCGTCGGTTTGTCCGTGCTCTTCGACTGGAGTTCGTCGTCGACCTGGAACGGTGACCGTTCGCCCCGCTTCAGGGCCACGTGGAAGATCTTCGTCTGGCGGTCCCAGAACGGCTCCGGCTGACGTGATCCCCACGGCGAACCGACGAGCGACTCGAAGTTCCGGTCGGACAGGAAGTAGAGCCACTTGCCGTCCGGGCTCCACGCCGGACTGTAGCTGTCGTAGCGGTCGGTCGTGACGGGCACGATCCGCGCCGAGGCGACCTCGTAGAGATGGATCTGCGTCAACTGGTTCGCCGCCGGGGCCGTGTATGCCAGCCACCGGCTGTCGGGCGACCAGACCAGGTCGTCGAAGTCGCCCGCCGCCGAGTCCGCGATCTTCTTCTGCGAGTTCGTGGCGAGGTCGAGGACCCAGAGTTGCTGGTTCTTGTCGCGGTGGGCGATACGTTTGCCGTCCGGCGACGGGATGCCGTCCCAGCGCAGGACCGCGCCGTCCCGGCTCAGTTGCGTCGCCGCGCCGATTCCGTTGGCCGGGATCTGCCAGAATTCGACTTCGCCGCTTTCGTCGGACAGCGAGAGCACCGTCTTGCCGTCCGGCAGGAACCGGGCGTTCCGGTGGCGAACGGCCTTGTTGCGCGTCGCCTCGACGATCCGGCCCTGCAGCGCCGGCGCGACGAACACCTGGCCACGGGCGGTCAGCACGACCTTGTCTCCCGAAGGAGACAGGTGCGCGGACGAGATCCACTCGACGGCGTTCTTGACCCACCGCTCGC